>JAILZB010000045.1 GCA_023512725.1 Chloroflexota bacterium
CGGACGATGTTATCGCCCGTGACCTCCTGCGCCAGCGCCTCGTAGGTCAGCACCATCCGGTGACGCAGCACGTCCAGCGCGAGGTCGCGCACATCCTCGGGCAGCACGTAGTCGCGCCCTCGCAGGACCGCCAAGGCCTTTGCACTCAGGATCAGGTTGATCGAGCCACGCGGGCTGGCACCGTAGGCAATGAACTTCGCCAGCTGGGGTAGGCCGACATCGGCCGGCCGGCGAGTGGCAGTGGTCAGCATCACCGCATACTCGATCACTTTGGGGTCGACGTAGACGTGGTCGACCTGGCGCTGGGCCACGAGTAGGTCAGCGGTGGTCACGATCGGCTGGGCAGTCGGTGGCTCGGCCGCCGTGACCCGGGCGACAATGGTCGCCTCTTCGCTCGGGTCGGGGTAGCCGATGACCGTCTTGAACATAAAGCGGTCGATCTGGGCCTCGGGCAACTGGTAGGTGCCTTCGCTCTCGATCGGGTTCTGGGTGGCGAGGACCAGAAATGGCTCCGGCACCCGGTAGCTCTCGTTACCGATCGTCACCTGACGTTCCTGCATCACTTCCAGCAGGGCGCTCTGGACCTTCGCTGGTGCCCGGTTGATCTCGTCGGCCAGCAGCAGGTTGGCAAAGACGGGGCCGAACTGCGTGCTGAACTCCCCGGTCTGCTGGTTGTAGATCCGGGTCCCGACCAGGTCAGCGGGCACGAGGTCCGGCGTGAACTGGATCCGCTGAAACTTTCCCGAGACGACCTGAGCGAGGGTCTTGATCGCTAACGTCTTCGCGAGCCCGGGCACGCCTTCGATCAGGATGTGCCCGCGGGCGAGGAGCGCCACCAGCATCACCTCGAGGAGGTGCTCCTGCCCAACGATTACCTTTTTCACTTCGAACAACACATGTTCCCAGGTCGACCGGTCCACCCGTGGAGAGTCTGTCACTGCGCGTCCTCCCGCCCGCCGCGGCGTCTTCGCCTGGAGTATCACGGGGAGAGCGCTCGGGTTTCAAATCGGTCGGCGGCTCCTCCCAGCGCTCCCGGGCTTTCGCTCTAGCAGCCAGGCGTGCCGGGGCATAGGGGAGTGGTGGCGCCCTCACTTGCGCGCCCGCTTGGGTGCACTGGAACAGCCGCTAGCTGCTGCAGGTGTGGTGGAGCTGGGCGAGGGCGAGCCAGTCGGTATCGGTGGGTGAGATGTCGAGGTCGCCGATGAGGAGCAAAAAGTTGCCCACCCCGCCGGTTTCATCGAAGACAGCCAGGTAGTAGGTGCCAGCCCCAAGCTCGGGGTACCAGCGCGGCCCCGCGAAGTAGGGCAGGCGGGTATCGGCATCGAGGTAGCGCCCCCAGAACGGCGAGGCCACCGGGAGGATCGCCATCCCCTCGGGCGCTGCGAGCTGGGCATAGGCAGTGAGCTCGCTCACGCCAGGGCCGATCAGTGCCAGCTGCGGGCGGAACGTCCGGCAGGGTGGCGAGTTCGGAACGAGCAAAAAGAGCGAGATGACGCGTGGCTCTGCGAGCGTCAGGCGGTAGTACTACACCGCGCCCGGCGCCGCCAGCCGGCCGTAGATTCCTGTCTGATAAGTCAGTTCCGTGATAGGGTAGGCCAGTTCAAGCGTCGGCGAGGCGACGAAGACGGGTTGGTGGGCAAAGGCGGACCGCGCTCCCGCCGCTGTCGCGACCACCACCAGGAATGCCAGGACTGCTCCCCGCATGGTCCCCTCCTTCGGACGGTTCGCCCTGGGCTACCCTACCAGGCCACGAGCGGGCTGTCAAGCGCGGGGGTACCGGCTCGCTCCGCCGGGCGGTAGAATAGGCGTGGCTAGCAGGCGGCGGGCGCCGCTAGCCAGCGGAGGAGAGGGTGTACTTCAAGCAGTTTCTCCACGATGAGTTCGGGTGCTCGTCGTACTTCATCGCCTCTCGCTTCAGTAGGGATGCGGCCGTGATCGACCCCCAGTGGGAAGTCCAGCCCTATCTCGACCTGGCGGCCGAGCGCGGCTACACCATCCGGGCGGTCATCGATACTCACCTGCACGCCGACCACATCTCGGGCAACCGACGCCTCGCCGCTGCCACTGGCGCCACCCTCTACCTGCATGAAGCTGCCGAGGTCCACTTTCCCTTCCAACCGCTGCGCGATGGCGAGGTCGTGCGGGTGGGGCAGATCGAGCTGCACGTCGTCCACACGCCCGGGCACCGCCCCGAAGCGATCTCGCTGCTGGTGGTGAACCCGCTGCGCAGTCCAGAACCCTCGATGGTGCTCTCCGGCGATACGCTCTTCGTCGGTGACGTCGGCCGGCCAGACTTTGGCGGTCCCGAGGGTGCCCGCCAGCAGTACGCGAGCATCCAGCGCCTGCTTGGCCTGGCCGACTGGGTGGAGGTGTTCCCAGCGCACTTTGAAGGCTCCTGCGGAAAGGGCATGTGCGGGCGGCCCAGTTCGACGATCGGGTTCGAGCGGCGCTACAACCCGATCCTCCAGCTCAGCCGCGAGCAGTTCGAGCAGGCAGCCAGTGAACCGCCAGCGCGCCCGCTCAATATGACGGCGATCCTGGCGATGAATCAGGGCGTGGCCGACTATCGCTGGGTTGCGACCACCCCGCTGGTCGAAGCGGTGCCGGAGATCACAGTGGAAGCGGCCCCTGCCTGGCTGCAAGAGCACCATCCCTTCATCCTCGACGTGCGTGAGCCAGCGGAGTATCGAGCGGGCCATCTCCCGGGCGCGGTGCTCCTCCCCCAGGCCGACCTCGCGGTACGGCTGGCGGAGGTCCCACGCGAGCGCAAGGTGCTGGTCGTCTGCGCGGCGGGAGCACGCTCCCGGCGGGCGGCCGGGTTCCTGTTAGGCTGTGGCTTTCCGCAGGTCACCAGCCTGGCGGGGGGCACCAATGGCTGGCGCGCGGCGGGCTTGCCCCTCGCCACGGGCACGCTCGCCGAGGGCTAACGCCCGGCGAGCACCAGGCGCAGGACCACCTCGGTCACGACGGTGCCCACGACAAGAAAGATCAGGCCGTTGACCCGCCCTTTCAGCTCTTCCAGCTGGGCGGTGAGGGTCTGCAACCGCTGGTCGAGCAGCGCCTCGTAGGCGCTTTCCGGCCCCAGGGTGGGCCGCGGGGTGCGCAGTTGCCGCACCAGGCGCCGGGTCTCGCGGCGGATCCGCTCGCTCATGGTTCCTCTCCCAGCACGTCGCCAAGGCCACGCAGCACGGCCAGCACACTCTCTTCGATCGACTCGCGGGTGCGGCGGGAGAGCTGGTGCTGGGCCAGCACCGCCCGGATGAGCAGCGCGCACTTCTGGCGGAAATCGGCATTGTTCGGGTGTTCGCGGGCGGCGCGGTGGACGAGCGCGCGCAACAGTCGGATCTCCTCTTCCAGGCTTTCCAGCCGGGCAGCCTGGTCGTAGAGAACGCGCAGGTTGGCCGGCAGCGCCGCGAGGTAGTAGGCGAGGCTATGGGCCCGGCAGCGCTCGCTCCCTGCCAGCGCGAAGCGACGGCAGCCCGGCTCGCGGCACTGGTGGTTGGCCATCCGCCCCTCCCACGCATGAACTGACGTTCTATACTGTTCGCTCCTGCAGGCGCTGAAGGAACAAGCTAGGGGAGGCATTCCCCCCTGCGCGCGTGCGCGGACCGTCCTTGCAGTGAAAGGGTGCTGCTGGCTAGAGTGAAGATGCGATCGGCGCGCCCGGCGCGGCACCCAAAGGGAGAGCGGTGAGTGCACCAATTCGAGTCCTGATCGCCGACGACCACCAGATCGTCGCCCAAGCGCTGAGCGACGTCCTGAGCCACGACCCGGAGCTCGAAGTGGTGGGCGTGGCGTATGACGGCGAGAGCGCGGTGCGGGAGGCAGTCCGCCTCCAGCCGGATGTGGTGTTGATGGATATCCTGATGCCCGGCCGTGACGGGGTGTCCGCTACACGCGCGATCCGCGAGGCGCGGCCGGCCACCAAGGTGGTGATCCTTACTTCTTCAGAGCAGAGCCGGGCCGTGATCGACGCCATCGAGGCAGGGGCCAGCGGGTACGTCACGAAGGACCGCGCGCTCGCGGACGTGAAAGAGGCCGTGCGGGCGGCCCACCAGGGGGAGATCCTGGCCTCGCGCGCCCAGCTCCAGCGCATCCTGGCCGACCTACGCGAGCGCCGGCGCCGAAGCGCTCCGCCCACTCCCACGGTCCGCCTCACTGAGCGAGAGCGGGAAGTGCTGCAGGAGTTGGCAGCCGGTAACGATAACGCCACCATCGCTGAGAAACTGGTGATCAGCCCCCATACCTTGCGCACCCACTTCCAGAACATCATGCACAAGTTCAACGCCCACTCGAAGCTGGAAGTGGTCACCCTCGCCCTGCGCCAGGGCTTGATCGAGCTGCCACGCGAGTAGGGCTGCTGCTCCCGCTAGCACTCGCCAGGCGGGCGCTGCCAAAGCTCGATCATGAGCCCATCCGGCTGGGCCAGCGCTGCTGCCCGCCCCGGTTGCCCCCAGGGGTCCGGGCACGCGAGGGGCGAGCAGAGCAGCTGGAAGCCGAAATCCGCCAGCCGCTTCATCGTGCCCTCGAGGTCGTCCACGGCGAACCCCACTTGCAGCAGGCCAGCCGCCGGCGGCCGCGCCCGCCCCGTCAGGTCGCGCGCAACGACGCCCGTATACTGCACCAACTCGATCCGCCCGTAGGCCGTTTCCCCACCCAGGATCGCGATCTCTAGTGCCGCCCCCGACGGCAAACCGATCATCCGCTCGATCGCGGGCCCGGCCAGCCGGTTGCGGAGCACCAGCGGAATGCCGAGCCCTTCGTGGAACAGCCGCGTCATCCCCGCGAGGTCTCCAGTCGTCAGCACCCACTGGGTGACCCCCGCCACTCCCTGTGGCGAAAACGGGAGTGCGGGTGCAGGCTCCGTCTCGATCAGGACGACGTTCACGGCATCAGGGCCGAGCAGCTGCACTTCGGTGATACGCTGCCCGTCGTGGGGGTAGGTCACCGGCTCCGAGCGAAACTGGTAGCCGTGGACGCGCAGGGCAGCATAGGTCGCCGCGAGGTCCCGCACCTGGAAGTCCAGGTTCTTCGGCGACGAATCGTAGGGCCGGGCAGCGGCGCGCACGGGCGCGGTGGTCGCTTCCCCAAAGGAGACGAGCCGGATCAGTCCGTAGCGCTGCCCCGGGGCACCAAGCGTCACCGCTTCCGCCGGGATGGTCGCTGGCAGGCCAAAGAGCGCCCGCTCGGCCGGGCTGAGGGGAGCTGGCCCCTGGCAGCATGCGAGCCCAAGCTCCTGGTGGTACAGCTGAAGCGCTGCCTGAAGGTCGGACGTCCCAACGACCACGTGCTGAACGCCGACCGTCCTCACGGAGCGGCCTCAGCGGGCGCAGCCTGGCGGGTGAGCACCCCACTCTCGGCCAAGTCGTTCCAGACGTCCTGCTCCACGATCAGGCCGTCACGGAGGACGAAGCGGTCAAGGTAGCGCACTCCCGAGAACGGCACCCCGAACACATTCTCGCCAAAGAGCGTCCCCATGCTGTAAACAACGATCGCACCGTCCTCACGCGAGAAGGCCTCGTAGCGTTCGCGCACCTTGTCGACCCAGCGGTAGCGGCCGCGTGCGTTAGCGACCAGCTCGTCTAGGCTGCGGAAGGTGATCCCCGGTGGGAAGGTCATCCGGACCTCGGGCGCCAGATAGGTTGCCGCTTCGGCGAGCTGCCGCCTGGCCATCAGCTGGAGAAACGTGTCAACGCGGCGGATCGCATCCTCGTGCATCGCACCTCCCAGGAGATGATAGCGCGGGGCTGCAGGCGGTGCGCGGGTGTGCCGAAAGGGTAGAGAAGAGAGCTGAGAGGTGAGCCATGCCGTCGTCTCTCGTGGTTGAGCATTCCGCGCGCCGGGCCTCCCCCGGTCACGCCGGGGGGATGTCGCTCTTCCCCAGCCTGCCTCGACTCGTGGTCAGCGCCGCTGCCCTCGGTCTCGTCGTGGTCGGGGGTGCCTTCTGGGGGCTCTGGCCGCTCGCCCGTCTCCTCTGGCCCTTCCCGCTGACGAGCGGGCTCTTCCTTGCCGCGATCTCCTTCAGCATCGCCGCTCCCGCCCTGCTGATCGCCCTCCGAGGGGACTTCGGTGCCGTGCGCGCAGGAGGAGTGTCGCTCGGCACGATCTTCGCCCTCTTCGCGCTCCTGGCGCTCGGGATGAGCGTCACCGGTCGGCCGGAACTGCTGCCCTATGCCGCCGTTGCCCTCATCGCGGTGGTGGGGAACGTCCTGATGTTCCGCTGGGGCAGCCGCTTTCCTCTGGAAGACGAGCGGCCAATGCCCACCCCCGTGCTCTGGTTCTTTGCCCTCTCAGCAATCCTGCTGATCGTCCCGGGTGTGGCCGCGCTGCTCGGGGTTGATGTCATGGCCTTCCCCCAAACCGCCGAGAACTTGCGCTGGTACGGAGCCATCTACGCTGGGGCAGGAGCCTTCTTCGTCTGGGCGCTCCTCCAGCCGGTCTGGTCCTACGCCCGGCTGGTGCTGCTCGCCTTTCTCGTCTACGACCTGGTCGTTGTGAGCATCTTTCCGGGCATGCTCCCCCGGCTGCTCGCAGACCCCGCCGCCGTCCGCCTCTCCACCTGGATCTACTGGGGAGCGGTCTTCGGGAGCACGGTCGTGGCCGGGCTGTACCTGTTCGTGCTGCCTTCCTGGCGGCTCTGGCGCCCCCACCAGCGCTAACTCCTCCTGCGGCCGCTACAATGGCAGGGTGACCTTCCTGCGCTTCGTCCGCATCCTCCGGCAGGTGGAAGCGACCAGCAGCCGCCGCGCGACCGTGGCGCTCCTCGCTGAAGCGCTCGCGGAACTCCCACCCGCGGAGATCCCGGCGGCGGTCCTCCTGCTCCAGGGGAGGATCGCCCCGCCCTTTACGGGGATTGAGCTGGGGCTGGCCGAAATCGAGGCAGCCCGGGCGCTCGCCACGGCAGCACAGGTGAGCGAAGAGACTGTCCGCCAGCAGCTGAGCCAGCTTGGTGACCTGGGACAGGTGGCCGAGCAGCTCCTGCCTCCGCGTCCGGGCGGCCTCACACTGGCAGAAGTACACACCGCCCTGCTCGCGATCGCGCACGAACACGGTGCTGGCGCCGCGGGGCGCAAGCGGGCTGCGCTCGCTGACCTTCTCCGGCGTGCCAGCCCCGAGGAAGCCCGCTACCTCCTGCGGATTGCCACCGGTACCCTGCGGGTGGGGGTTGGCGATGCCACGTTACTGGAAGCGCTCGCCTGTGCCCTGCTTCCCGCTGGCCGCACGGCCCTCCCCGTGCTCGAGCGCGCCTACGCCCTCACCTCTGACCTCGCCTACGTGGCGACGCTTGCTCAGCAGGGAGAAGCGGCCCTGCGGGACGTGCGGCTCCAGGTCGGCAAGCCGGTCCGGATGATGCTGGCCGAGCGGCTCCCTACCCCGGAAGCGATCCTGGACCGGCTGGGATCACATCAGGCAGAGTACAAATATGATGGCGAGCGGATCCAGGTCCACTCCGACGGTTCCCAGTTCGTCATCTACTCACGCCGGGGCGAGCGGGTGACCCATCAGTTCCCGGACCTGCTCGCGGCCTGGCAGGCCACCCCGCATCTCCCCTTCATCCTAGAAGCCGAAGCCGTCGTGGTCGACCCCGACTCCGGTGCGCTGCTCCCGTTTCAGCGGGTGCTGAACCGCCGGGTGAAACACCTGACCCCCGCTCTTCTGGAGGCGCATCCCCTCAAGGGGTTCGTCTTCGACCTGCTCCATCTCGCGGGCGAAGACCTGATTACCCTCCCGTACCGCGAGCGCCGGGCACGGCTGGAAGCCTTTCTCCCGTCCTCGCCCCGCTGGGCGCTGGCGGCCGCCCGCCCAGTGGCGAGCCCGGAGGAGTTGACTGCCTTCTTCACCGAAGCCGTCCAGGCCGGGGCGGAGGGGCTCGTCTGCAAGGCGTGGGAGGGGCCGTACACCGCCGGGGAGCGCAGCACCCTCTGGATCAAATACAAGGGCCCGACGGCTGGTCGGCTCGCCGATACCCTTGACCTGGTCATCGTCGGCGCCTGGTGGGGGCGGGGGCGCCGCGGTGGACGCTACGGTAGTGTGCTGCTAGCCGTTTACAACGCCCAGGAGGACCGCTTCGAGACGATCTCCCGGCTTGGTGCTGGCTTCAGCGACGAGGATCTCCGGCAACGCTTACCTGCTCTGCTCGATCCCCTCCGACGCCAGGACCCGCCTCCCCGCGTCCTGGCTGCCCTGCAGCCGGATGTCTGGTTCGAGCCGGCCATCGTCTGCGAGGTGCAAGCCCAGGAACTCACGCGCTCGCCGCTCCACACCGCCGGCCGGGGCCAGCTTGGCGAGCGAGGGTTGGCGCTGCGCTTTCCCCGCTTCGTCCGCTTCCGGGAGGAGAAAGGTCCCTACGAGGCCACCACGGTGGAGGAAGTGCTCGCCCTCGCCCAGGCAAGCGGCATTCCCCTCCAGTAGCAAGCAGAAGGCTTCCGCGAAATCTTGCTCAAGGGGAAGGCTTCCTGTATAATTTCTCCGAGCCTTCGCTCGGAGAGAGTGATGCAGAAGCCGCTTGCCGCGCTCTCGCTGGTAGTCCTGTTCCTTGCGCTCGCCTGTGCTCCTGCCGCCCCCACCACCCCCGCCAGCCCCGCTGAGCCTCGGCGCGCGGCCGATCAAGTGCTCCGCGTGGGCACGACCGCCTTCCCGAGCGGGGTAACGCCTTTCGCCACCGCCTTTGGCCTCTGGTCGCTCGGCAACCAGTTCGACGCCCTCCTCCGCTTCGACAGCAGCTACGACCTGGTGCCGGGGATCGCCGAGCGCTGGGAGCTCACCCCTGATGGGCTGGCCTGGCGGCTGTTCCTCCGCAAGGACCTGGTCTTCTCGAACGGCGAGAAGCTGACGGCTGAGGATGTCGTCCACACCATCGAGACCGGCCGCACCGCCCGCCCGCCGCTGCCCGTCGCCGCTCAGGACCCCCTGCTACGCGGCGCCCGGCTGGTCGATGAGTACACGGTCGACCTGCTGATGAGCGAGCGCAACGTCGCCACGCTTTATGTCGGGCCGAGCTGGCAGATCTGGTCGAAGAAGCACTTCGAAACCGTCGGCCGGGATGGCTTCCTCACCAATCCAGTCGGGAGCGGGCCCTACGTGCTGGCCGAGTACCTCCCTAACCAGCAACTGGTCTACCGCTTGCGGCGTGACTACACCCACCCCTACCGTCGGCCGGTTGCGACGGAGATCCGGATCGTCAACGTGCCCGAGCCGAGTTCGCTGCTGAACGGCCTGCGCACGGGGGAGATCGACCTCGTCGTCTCCACCGGCTTCAGCCCCGACCAGGCCCGCCAGGCGCGGGATTCGGGAATTGTGGTCGTCGAGCCACCGCGCCAGGCCGCCTACTACGCTATCCTCTTCAACCGCGAACCGATCAAAGGCACTCCCTACGAAGACAAGCGAGTACGGCTCGCACTGAACTACGCCGTCGACAAAGAGGCGATCGCGCGCACCCTCTATGCCGGCTTCGCCCAGCCACTCAGCCAGCTCTCCGTTCCGGGCGACCCGAGCTACAACCCTGACCTCAAGCCCGTGCCCTACGACCCCGCGAAGGCGAAGCAGCTGCTCGCCGAGGCGGGCTACCCGAACGGCTTCAGCGCCGGCGCGCTCCAGTTCGTCGCCCGGCCCCTCAGTACCTCGGTGCTTCAGGCCGTCCAGAGCATGCACCGCGAGGTTGGCGTCCAGTGGGAGCTCCAGCCGGTCGAAAGCGGGATGTATGTCGATATCGCCTACGGGCGCAATGGCCGCGAGGCGATGCGGCGCGAGATGCTCGATGCTGGCGGCTCCAATACGAATGGCATCTGGACCTTCCCCTGGGGCCTGCTCAAGTGCGAGCAGCCAGCCCCACTCCACTGCGTGCCCGAACTCGACCGCTTTATGAAGCTCGCCCTGACCGAGATCGACAAGGAGAAGCGCAACGCGTACCTGCGGGCCGCCATGAAGGCCTGGGTCGATGAGTGGCCGATGGTCTTCCTGGTCATTAACCCAGTCTTCACCCTCCACAGCCCGAAGGTCCGTGGCTTCGAGTGGACCACCCAGAGCTACTACTACCTGGACGGCACCTATAAGGTCGAGTAGCGGAAAGACGAGCCTGGGTGGCCGCCGCGCCCGGGCACAGCGCTGACGGCCACCCGGGAGCAGAGTGGAAAATGGTGGGCAGCCGGAGGGAAACGCCGGCTCAGGTGTGGGGGCTGGGGGCCCCGTCGGCAGCTATGACACGGTTGCGGCCAGCTTGCTTGGCAGCGTAGAGGGCGCGGTCAGCGCGCTCCAACCACTGGCGGGCGCTCTCGCCGGGCAGCAGTTCCGCCACCCCGATCGAGATTGAAAGCGCAACCTGCTGGTCGCGCACCCGGTGGTCGAGGGCCCGGATGTCGGCCGCGTGGCGCTCGGCGAGGCGCACCCCATCCGCCAGGGGGGTATCCGGCAAGACGGCCACAAATTCGTCTCCGCCGTAGCGGGCGAGAAAGTCGCTCCGGCGTGGGAAGCTCAGCACCAGGCGGTCAGCATAAGCCCGCAAGGTCTCATCGCCAGCCGGGTGACCGTAGGTGTCGTTGATGCTCTTGAAGTGGTCAAGGTCGATCAGGAGCAGGCTAGCCGGCCGCGGAAAGGTGCGCTGGAGCTGGATGAGCGTGGTGAGGTAGTCTTCCAGGGCGGACCGGTTGTGCAGCCGGGTGAGCGCATCAAGGCTGGCTTCTTGGCGCGCAGCCCGGAGGTCGTTCGCCAGGAGCGAGACGGTGGCGCTCAAGCGTTCCAGCCGTTGCTGCTGCTGCTGCCGCCGCTGCTCGGCAACCTGGCTGAGGGAATGGACTGCCCCCAGCACCTCGCGCTTGATCTCCTCGGGGGAACGCCGGTTGACAGCGCGCTTGAGCCGCTCGAGGTGGTCCTGCAGGGCCGTGTCGTAGCCTGCCTCCTCGGTGAAGGTCCGGCTGAGCATCTCGATCATCCGCCAGAGCGCTTCCCGCAGGTCGGTGAGGGCACGCTCCACCGCCTCGTACTCGTGTTCACGGCTGGCGGCCACAAAGCGCCGCACCCTACCCCACTCGCGGCGGGAGACTCCCGCACGCTCATCGGCGCCGGGTGGCGGGGTGCGGAGCAAGAGGTGGCTCGACCAGGCCTCGCACTGCTGACGGAACTCCGCTAACTCGGGGATGGTGAGCGGCAAGGAGCGCTGCCCGAGGGTCCGCAGGAGCGCCGCGACAGTCTCCAGCGCTGCCTCTTCTTCCGGGAGCGAGTGGGGTACCGCCGGGCCGCGGTCATCCGGCGGTTCTTCCCTGCGGTCGCCTCGCCGGAGCCCCCATCGCCGTAGCATGCTACTCCTCGTTGTCGAGCCGTTCCATCCGCTCCGGGGCACTCATCCCGAGCAGGCGCAGCGTCGTCGCGAGCACGGTCTTCACCGCCGCCACCAGCTTCAGCCGGGCAGCCGTCAGCGCGCGGTCATCTGAGACCACCCGACAGACCCGATAGAAGCTATGGAAGGTCCCGGCCAGGGTCAGGGCATAGGTTGCCAGCGCCTGGGGGGCGAGGTTCGTCGCTGCGAACTCGACCACCTCGGGGAACGTCAGCAGCTTGCGCACGAGCAGCAGCTCGTCGGCAGTCGTCAGGAGAGCGACATCCCCTCCTTCCCAGGTGATCTGGCGTTCGGCCGCCAGGCGGAGGATGCTGGCAATCCGGGCATGGGCGTACTGGATGTAGTAGACCGGGTTCTTCTCCGACTGTTCCTTGGCGAGTTCCAGGTCGAAGTCCATCTGGCTGTCGGGCGAGCGCTGGATGAAGAAGAACCGGCAGGCATCGGGGCCGACCTCATCGATCACCTCGCGCAGGGTGATCAGCTCACCGGTGCGCTTGGAGATGCGGACCACCTCGCCCCCGCGCTTGAGGGTGACGAGTTGCGTGAGCACGACCGTCAGCCGCTCGGGGTCGATGCCCAGCGCGCTGACCACCGCCTTCATCCGCGAAACATGGCCGTGGTGGTCCGCGCCCCAGATGTTGATCACCTCATCGAAGCCCCGCCGCAGGAACTTATCGTAGTGGTAGGCGATATCAGTCGCGAAATAGGTCGGGATGCCGCTACTGCGGATGATGACGTTATCTTTCTCCTCCCCGAGCGCGCTGGAAGCGAACCAGAGCGCCCCCTCCCGCTCATCGAGCACGCCGGCCGCGCGCAGCCGGGCGAGCGCTTCCTCCAGCACCCCCTCCCGCAGCAGCTCGCGCTCGTGGAACCAGCGGTCGAAGTGAATACCCAGGTCGGTGAGGTCCGCCCGGATCCACTCCAGCACGCGGGCCATGCCGAGTTCCGCCAGCTCCTGCTGGGCCTGCTCGGGGGGAAGATCGAGCCAGCGCCGCCCGTGCTCCGCCACGATCTCGGCTGCCAGCCGCTCCATGTAGCTGCCCGCGTAGCCGTCGGGGGGGAGCTCGGCCGGCAGGCCAAGAGCCTGCTGGTAGCGCGCCAGCAGGGTCGCCCCGAAACTACGCACCTGGGCCCCGGCATCGTTGACGTAGTACTCGCGCTGGACCTGATAGCCAGCAAAGGCAAGCACGTTGGCCAGGCTATCCCCGAAGACGGCGCCACGCCCATGCCCCGCGTGGAGCGGCCCGGTGGGATTGGCGGAGACATACTCCACCTGGACCCGCTTGCTGGGCAGCAGCTTGCTTCCGTATCGCTCGCCAGCCTGCAGGATCGTCTCAACCTGCTGTGCCACCCAGCGGTCGTCGAGGGTGAAGTTGAGAAAGCCGGGCGGCGCCACCGCTACCCGCGCGATCTCCGGGCTGGGCGGGATCAGGCGGGCGATCGTGGTTGCCACCTCCAACGGGGGGAGGCGGACTGCCCGCGCCAGCCGCAAGGCTACACTGCTGGCGTAATCTCCGAACTCGGGCTGGGGAGGGTAGTCGATCCCTAGGTCGGGAACGCTCATCGCGGGCAGGGCGTGCTGGCGCTGGGCGGCTTCGATCGCGCTCGTCAGCAGTGCGGCAATCTGTCGCTTAATCATCCTCCTCATCCGGCCGTCAGTCTTGGGCGCTCCGCCCGGCTGCGCTCCTGCCTTCTCCTCGGAGGACACGTCTACCACTTGCCGGGAGGTGCGCGTCCTCCCGCCTGGCAGGCGACTCGCGCTCACTTCACCGGCCGGGAGGGCTGCTCCTGCCCGAGGTCAGGTACGTCAACGGGGGTGGGGAAGAGGGGACTCGAACCCCTACGCCTCGCGGCACATGATCCTAAGTCATGCTCGTCTACCGGTTCCGACACTTCCCCTCGCCGGCTGATTCTACGCGATCGCGTGCCCAGGCGGTGCCGACGTTCACTGCTCTGATGTACAATGTACTGTCGTCGGCTCAGGGAATGAGTCGGGCTGGGGAAGTGCCATGGACAACGCCGTCTGGTTTGGCCACTCCGACGCTGGGGTTCCCCGTACCCTGGCGCCTTACCCCCGGGAGACCCTCGTCGACCTGGTGCGCGCGCACGCTCGTCACCGCCCGCAGGCGCCCGCCGTCCTCTTCAAGGGAGCGCAGTTCAGCTGGCAGGCGCTCGACCAGCTGAGCGACTGCTTTGCTGCCTGGCTTCAGCACCAGGGTGTCCGCAAAGGCGACCGGGTCGCGGCCGTCTTGCCCAACTGCCCGCAGTTCCTGATCGCACAATACGGGGCCTGGAAAGCGGGCGCCATCTTCGCCCCTCTCAGTCCTCTCTCCACCAGCGAGGAGCTGCGCGCGGTGCTCGAGAGTAACGGCGCGGAGACGATCGTGGTGCTGACGCCGTTCTACTCTCGGGTCAAGCGCATCCAGCCGGAGACCGCGCTGCGGCGGGTGGTGGCGACCAACATCAAGGAGTACCTCCCTCCCGTCCTGCGCCTGCTCTTCACCATCCTCAAGGAGCAGCGCGAAGGGCATCGCGTGCGCCTGCACCCCGAAGACTATACCCTCCCAGCGGTGCTCGCCGCGGGTGCTGCGCTGCCGCCGCCGACCACCCCTCCCGACCCCGACGACCCGGCGGTCCTCCTCTGCACCGGCGGGACGACCGGAGTGCCCAAGAGCGCCCTCGGTCTTCATCGCGCGCTCTGCATCTCGGCCCGTCAGCTCAAAGCCTGGTTCGGGGAGGTGCTGGAAGACTGGAAGGACGTCTTCCTGCTGCCCCTGCCGCTCTTTCACGTCTACGGGATGGCAGGCGTCCAGAGCGCTGCCGTCGTCGGTGGCCATCCGCTCGCGCTGGTGCCGAACCCGCGTGATCTCGACGACCTCGTGGCCACTATCGCCCGGGTCCGGCCAGCGCTGTTCAGCGGCGTTCCCACTCTCTACATCGCGCTCCTCAACCACCCGCGGGTCGTACGTGGTGCCGTCGACTTCCGCCAGATCAAAGTCTGCATCTGCGGTGCCGCTCCCCTACTGGCCGAGACCCAGCGTGCCTTCGAACGCCTCGCGGGCAAGCCGATCGTTGAAGGATACTCCCTGACCGAAGCGATGATGGCCTGCCTGATCAACCCGGTGCGCGGCCGGTGCAAGGCCGGCTCGATCGGCCTCCCCCTACCGGATGTCGAGGCCCGGATCGTGGACCTCGACCAGGGCGAGCAGATCCTTCCGCCCGGCAAGGTGGGCGAGCTCATCCTGCGCGCACCCCAGGTGATGGTGGGCTACTGGAACAACCCCGCCGAGACGGCCGCGGTGCTCCGTTCCCACGGGGAAGGAGACCCCTGGTTGCACACCGGCGACTTGGCCACGATGGATGACGAGGGCTACTTCTTCATCCTCGACCGCAAGAAGGACCTGATCAAGGTGAGCGGCAATCAGGTCTGGCCGCGCGAGATCGAAGAGGTGATTGCCACCCATCCGGCGATCCTGGAAGTCGGGGTGAAGGGCATCCCCCATCCCCAGAAGGGCGAGGCTCCCAAGGCCTGGGTCGTCCTGCGCGCAGGGGTGACAGCAACCCCGGACGAGATCCGCGACTACGTCCGCGCACGCCTTGCTCCCTATAAGGTGCCGGTCGAGGTTGAGATCCGGCGCGAGCTGCCGAAGTCGCTCATCGGGAAGGTTCTGCGCCGCGAGCTTGTCGCCGAAGCGGGTGCACCCGCGGAAGCACCCCAGCCCGCCGAGACTCCTCGCTAGGCTGGGTCGATCGATCTGCGCACGGAATGCTCGGCTGCGCGCTGCAGCAGCGGTACCAGCGCGCCGATCTCTGCCACGCGATGGTCCGGCCAGGGGTCACCCGGGTCCGGTGGCTCTGCGGCGTAGGGGCCGCGGCAAACCTGCACCGTCGTGCTCCGCGCGCCAAGCAGGCGCTTGAACCACCCCAGCAGGCGGGCGCGGTCATCGACCATCCAGTAGTGGGAGGCGGGAAAGGCGGTCACCACCGCTGCCAGGTGCGCGGCTTTCTCCGGGTAGACGAGCACTCGCCCGTCGACCGCCTCGGCTAGCCCGGCGCGGCGGATCTTTTCCTGCTGGAAGGAGGGGTCCCCCTCGCTCAGGATGACCGGCTGGCCGAGCGCGCGGGCCGCCGCGAGCACGGCCTCCACCCCGGGAACGAGAAAGCGCCGATAGTCGAGCTGTGCGAGGGCAGTGGTGAGCGCCTGCGCGGTCGCAGGGTCGTTGCTGGCCAGGCGCGCCAGCGCGGCTGGCAGGCTGGCAGCGGGCTCCGTGGCCCGCACGGCGGCGTAGGCTTCCCAGAGCTGGAACGACCGTTCCCCGGCGAAGGTGCTAATCGTCGTGCGGAAACGCTCGGTATCGAACAGCGTGTAATCGACGTCGAAGAGAATGACGGTGGTCATTCCCCGGCCACGCGGGCCGCGGGACGGGCGACGACGGCCCGGTAGAGCCCGCTCAACTGGCTGGCGATGGTGGACCAGCGGAAGCGTTCGACGCTCGGGCGGGCTGCCGCCGCGAAGCAGGCGCGCAGGGTCTCGTTACCCAGGAGCAGCTCGATCCGCTCCAGGAACGCCTCGGGGCATCGCCAGGGGATGAGATAGCCGGTCTCGCCGTCGCGTACGGTGGAGGTGAGCCCGCCGACCCGGGAGGCGATCACGGGGGTGCCGCACGCCAGCGATTCGACGGCCACCAACCCGAAGCTCTCGTAGTACGAGGGGATGACGGTCAGGTCGGCGGCACTGTAGAGGTCGACGAGGTGGCGCTGTGGCTGCGGGCCGAGAAGGTGGACCCGCTCAGCGATCCCACACTCGGCGGCGAGAGCGCGCAGTCGCGCGGCTTCCTCGGGGTAGCCATCGGCGGCCCCGCCAACGATGAGAACGGCAAGGTCGGCCCGCTCTTCCAACCCAGCGGCTGCGCGCAGCAGGATGTCGATCCCCTTGAGCGGCTCGAGCCGCCCGACGAAGAGCAGGATGAAGCGGGCGGTGAGGCCCAGGCGCGCCCGGGCAAGCAGCTTTGGCCGGGGGCGGAACTGGTCGAGGTCAACCCCGCAGGGCAGGACGGCGATCTGCTCGGGCCGCGCAGCGTAGAGGCGCACGAGCTGCTGACGTTCGTGCTGGCTGGCGGCGATGATGCAGTCGGCCTCGTTGATGATCACCCGCTCTGCGCTGATGCGCTCGGCGGGCTCGCGTTCGCCGATGCGGGCCCGGTTCTTCACCTCGGCCAGGGTGTGGAAGATCGTGACGTGGGGCACCCCCCAGCGCTGACTGACCACCCGGCCGACCCGCCCAGAGAGCCAGTAGTGGCTGTGGACGAGGTCATAGCGACGCCCCTCGGCGGCAGCGAAGCCCAGCACCTGGCGGACGAAGCAGGGAAGATAGAGCGGCAGGTCGGCCTTCGGCACGGGCGCCACGGGCCCAGCGGGGAGGGCGATCACCCGGAAGCCTGGCCGGTCGCGCACGACCGGCGGTTGGTCGGGGGTGTTTTGGCGGGTGAAGACATCCACCTCGTGGCCAAGGGCCGTCAGGGCCCGCCCCATCTCGCGGACGTAGACCTGCATCCCACCGGTGGAGGGCGTGCCAGGGGCGGCGAAGGGACTGCCGTGATAGCAGAGGGTAGCGATCCGCATCTGCAGCTATTGTACTCGAAAGCTTCCCTGCCTTTGGCCGCGAGGGCGCTCGCAGGGATGCCCTACACTCTCGCCAGGAGGGGAGAGGATGGCCCACCTGGTCGCCCGGGTGCTTGGGCGCTGCCAGGCGTGACGGCGGACCTGACGCACCGTCCCGCGATGGCGCGCTCGCTCGCCACGTCGCCCGCTTCTGGCCGCGCCGACCCGGTTGTGGTGGGGGCGCTGGTGGTGGCTGCCGGGCTGCGCCTCCTCGGCCTGGGAGCGGCGCCCCTTGCTCCGGCGGAAGCACCGTTTTGGGGGGCGGCTACCGCGCCCGGGAGCGTGCTCCCGGCGATCGCGCTGGCGAGTGGCATTCCTCCCCTGGGAACAGGGCTGGCCCATCTTGCTGGCGCGCTGGGGGGCGTGAATGAGCTGATCGTGCGCTGGCCAGCGGCCGCGGCCGGGGTAGCGCTGGTTGCGCTGCTGGTGCCGCTGGCGCGCCGGCTCGGGGGGCGGACCCTTGGCCGCTGGGCGGCCTGGATTGCAGCGACCTCTCCCTTTCTCGTGTTCTACGACCGGACGGCGACCCCGCTTGCGCTCACCACCCTCCTTGCCACCCTCGCCACCTGGTATTACCTCTTTCTGCCCACCGGCCGGCAGTGGGCGCTCGTGCGCTTTGGTGGAGCGATGCTCCTGCTGGCGACTGCCAGTCTGGCCACGCCGCTGCTGATGATTGCCCAGGGGATGTTCCTCTGGGTGCGGCGGGCGCGGGCTCACCTCTGGTGGCAGTGGGGGAGGGGGGTGATGGTTGCGCTGGTGGTGACGCTGCTCTGGCTCGGGCGGCTGGAGCCCGGCGCGGCTGAGCCTGCGGGTGGTCTCGCGGGGATTGGGGCTCGGCTGGTGGGGTCGCTGGTCGCCTTTGCTCTTGGAGAGACACTCCCTCTCTGGCAGCCCGTCAGTCTCGCGGGGCTCGTGCTCGTCGGTGGCCTCGCTGGGCTGGGGCTCTGGCGAGTGCACCGCCCAGGTCGGCAGTTCCTGCTCATCTTCGGTGGGGTGCCACTGTTGCTTGCGAGTGTGGCGCCCCGGGAACTGCCGGGCGAGGTTCCCCTCGTGCTCTGGGCTGCGCCTGCCTGGCCAGCCTTCGGGCTGGCCGTAGCAGCGGGGGTGGCAGCGCTTGGTCCTACCGGCCGCCGGGTGGCCTTTGCTGGGCTGGCAGCCGTGGCGGCCTTTGGGGTGGGAGGGGTGTTCCAGCTTCCCGCGAGTGCGCCGCCTGCCTTCCGGCTGCCCTTGCTGGAGGTGGTGCGGTTCATTGCGGCGCGAGCCGAGCCAGGGGATGTGGTGGTTGCGACGGCCGAGACGATGCTGCCCCACCATGCTGAGCGCCACCCGCTCGGGCTGCGGGTGGTGGACGCGCGGGCCGCAGCGGCGGTGGTCGCCGCCGAGCGCCCCCCGCGGGTCTGGTATCTTGCGCTTCTCCCGGAGGAGGCGAGCGCTGAGAGAGCGCCGCGCTGGCTGCCGGAGCACTACCGCCTCGTCGAACAGCGCAGCTATGGGGAGCCCGACCCGCTGAGCCAGGCCTTGCGCCAGGCGCAGGGCGTCCCCGAGCATACCCATCTGCTGCTCGCCCTCTATCAGCGCCGCTAGCGTTCTGCAGGTGGTGGCCGGCTACCCTAAGCTGGCGGGAGGCGGCGGAACGCCCGGCGACGCGAGGGGTTGCCGTCGCCCGCCTGGTGACGCCTGGCCGAGTCGTGCTACGAGGCGAGCATTGCCAGCGACGCGGGGTGTTGCCGTTGGCAACTGGTCGCGGGCGCGCCCGCTCGTTCAGGACGGGGGTGAGCCGGGCTCGACCCGCAGGTAGAGGACGCCCCCGTGGAGGAAGCGGCGCTCGAGGCGAAAGCCCGGTGGGGCGTCTCCCCGGTCGCGCAGGAGGGTCCACTCGCGCCAGCCGGCCGGCATCCCGACGATATAGACCTGGGGGGTGAGGTAGAGCGCTTGTACTCTGAGGCCGGTCTCCCGTTCGAAATCGGCCAGGCCGCTGGGGAATGGGGGGAGGGGAGCGGCTGGGCGGGCTGCGCGCCAGGCGACGCTCCAGGGCACGTTCGAGAGGACGAGCGCATCGGGGGGGAGGCGGGCAGCGATGGCGGGGCCGGCCGAGAGGTCGACGTCGACGATGGCGGAGAGGGCATCCTGGCGCGAAGGGCTGCCTTCGAACGGTCGCCAGCCGGTGATCGCCCCCGCGCTGGGGAGCGCGACGAGGAAGATGAGCCCGGCGGCGAGCGGAAGGACCCAGCTGGCGCCGAGCCAGCGGCGGGTGACGGTGAGCAGGGCGCTGGCAGCAAACAGTTCGACGAAGGGGAGAAAGATGACATAGAAGCGCGTGATGTTGCCTGCCAAGCTGTAGAGTGCGACCTGGAGGAGCAGCCAGCTGAGGACAAGCCAGCGGAGGGGAGAGGCGTTCCGTGGGCAGGTGACCCAGCCGAGGAGGGCGAGGGCGAGCAGGTAGGGTGGGCCAAGCGCCTCGGGCCAGAGTTCCCAGACGGTCACGGCCTGGTCGAGCCACTTAGGGAGGAGGGCGCTCAGCGGCAGAGAAGGGGGGAGGGTGAAGGTATACCAGGGGAAATCGGTCGGTCCACCGGGAGCGCCGAAGGGAAGGACGGTCACGGTTTGGAGATTGAAGAAGGGATCGCCGATGAGCCGGAAGGAGATGACCATCCAGAGGCCAGCGCCGAGAGCGGCCAGGGCACTGAACCAGGCCACGCTACGCCAGCGTGCTGGCGCGCGCCAGAGCAGGAGCCCGGCGGCAGGAAGCGCCAGGAGGAGGAGGGTGGTGCGATTCCAGTAGGAGAGGCCGAAGATGGCGCCGGCGAAGGCATGGGCGCGGACATCGCGCTGGAGCAGCAGATAGGCGGCCGCCAGGAGCAGGCTGGCGCTCAACGGCTCGGTGAGGGCGGAGATGGTGAGCTGGAGCGCGTTCGGATGGAGGACGTAGAGGAGGCCTGCCGTCAGTGCCAGGGCGCGGCCCCCGAGCTGCCAAGCGAGCAGGACGAGGAACGGCACGCCAAGCAGGGTACCAAGTAGGGAATAGCCGGCGGCGGCGAGGTCGCTCGGGCCGAAGAGCCGGAAGATCCCGGCCATCACGAGTGGGGGGAGGGGAAAGCGGCTGATGTTGGGCCAGGGTGGCTGGAGGGAGAACCCGTGGGTGTTCAGCCAGGCAAGGCCGTTGAGCGGGAGGAAGAGGGTGGTGAACCCCTTGCCTTCTGCGAGCTGGCGGCCGATCTGGGCGTAGTCCTCGGCGTCGATCCCAGCGAGGGGGACCTCCTGGGCCCGGTAGGTGAGTGCCCAGAGGAGGATGGCGAGGAGGAGCAGGCCGGCGATGAGGAGCGCCTGGGAGCGAGCCTCGCCTGGCGGGGGGGTAGGATGCGACCGGAGCAGGCGCGAGGAGCGTTCAGGGTGCGGGCGCGCCGGTTTCGTCGAACACCTCGTGGACCAGGGTGACCGTCCGCCGGGCGATTGCTGGGCGGACGGCACTTGCGGTGATAGCCTCCTCGAACTGGGGGCTGTGGAGGAAGGCGAGCATCGCCTCGCGGCTCTGCCAGTAGGACTGGTAGAAAAAGAGGTCGGGGTCCTCACGCGAGCGGAGGAGGATGCGCTTGATGAAGCCGGGGGTGCGCCGCTGGAGTTCACCCTCGCGACGCTTCCACTCGAGGAGACGCTCGCCCTGGCCTGGCTGCATCTGAAACTCGACGTGAATGCCGATCATGATCTTCCTGCCTGCGCCACTGGTCGTCGGCTGATCCTAGCCGATCGGTGGCCGCTGAGAACGGAGGAAGACCGGGCGAGGGTCGGGCCGTCTGCTAGGATCCGGCCGGTCAGGAAGGAGCGACCGGTGAGAGGATGGCTCATACTGCTGATGCCGGCAGGCGTGCTGCTGGCAGGGTGTACCTTGCTGCCTGGGGGAGCGTTGCCGGGTGGGCTTGGAGGTACTGCCCCCTCGCCGAGCCCAACGGCGCAGCTTGCGGCCCAGCCGACGCGCCCGGTGGTCAGCCCCTCGCCGGTGCTGACGCTCACCGTCCGTCCGGGGAGTGTGCTGACGCCGACGATGGGCACGCCAACGGTGACCCCTGGGCGGACCGCGACGGTGGGGCCGACGCTCACGCCGACGGCGCGCCTGACGGTGACTGCCTCCCCCGTGCTCACGCGGACGGCGCTGCCCGGGGGAACGGCGGGAGTGAGCAGTGGGGTGGCCGGTGGGCTGGGTGATGTGCCGGCGATCATCAGCGCGACGGTTGAGTATGTGCTGAAGAACACGAATCTGACCGGCTTTGAGGTGGAATATCAGACGACGGTGCGCGAGTATGCGCGCACGCGGGTGCAACGGCGGGGTGATCCCGCGAGTACGCAGTACGCGATCTTGCGGTGGACGAATGGGGTGTGGTCGGTGGTGGCGTACGGGACGAATTTCCCGAATGCGCGGGAGCTGGGCATCCCGGAGGGGGTGTTGCCGGGTGGCCCGCCGGTGGGCACGCCTTCGCCGATCGCGGCCACGGCCACTCGCCCACCGCCGAGCCCATCGCCTGGTCGGTAGCGTCCTGTCCTATCCCGGTGCTTGCAAGGGGATGAAGACGGATCAAGAAGGGGGCGAATCGTCAAAGGTGGAGCTGCGCGAGCCTCCGGTGGTGACGGCTCAGGCACGAGGTTCGCGCAGGGTGGGGGGCAGGGAACGCCGTTTTCGGGCCCTCACGCTTGGGGGTGGCAAGGCTGGAAGAAGCGAAGTGGTGCTGTAGGCCGCACGATCGGCGTGGTCGATTGCAGAACGGTGCGCCATGGTGATACTTTTCTACCGTCGCACCCATCCCCACGATGGGTGGGGGTTGAAACAGGTGTCGTCGTATACGACCTCGAACGGCCACTTGTCGCACCCATCCCCACGATGGGTGGGGGTTGAAACGGTGGCGATGATGGCTTAGGCGTGATCGAGGGGCGTCGCACCCATCCCCACGATGGGTGGGGGTTGAAACC
>JAILZB010000445.1 GCA_023512725.1 Chloroflexota bacterium
CTAGGATGACTTGCCGGCCTTGGCCAGTTTTTCCTCCACCACGCCGAGGTCGGACATGACCTTGTCGTTGTGCTCCTGCGACCAGGCGCAGACGGTGTCTTCGTCGTGATAACAAAGGATGGCGTAGAGCATGGGTCGATCCTCGTCTTGCTCCCAGGACGGCTGAGCATGCCGCCGTCCGACATCGGATGCGTGAAAAATCTCAGACCCCCGCGTTTAGGCGCGGGCGAGGCGCGCCTTCAGCCACCGCCGAACGGGCGCGTCATACAGCTTCAGCACCCCCCAGACGGCGATGACGATCAGCACCACGGAGACCGCCACGAAAGCGTCCGGATAGCGCTTGCCGCCCGCCGCCCGGAAGCCGCGCAGCAACAGCTCCCAGACCACCCAGTGGAGGGCGTAGAGCGGATACGAGACCTCGCCGCTGAACCGACAGATCTTCCCCATCCAGCCTTCGGAATCGCGATGGCCCAGGAGCACGATCAGCGGAAAGACGACGCCCAGGCAGACCAAGTCATAGGTGGCGGTGTAGTCCATCGGCGGCACGGCCAGCGCGGCCAGCAGAACCAGAGCCAGCATACAGGCCGGCAGACCGAACCGGATATAGGCCTGGACCCGATAGATCCCCCAACCCATGGCGAACGGAAAGATCGTACGGATGATCCCGATCCAGTAGGTGGCGCGGTCCCAGCCCGTCTGAACCCCGCCCATGCCATAGGCGATGGGGATCAGCACCCCGCCCGAGACCAGGATCACCAGCACCAGCCACAGGGTCGAGAGGCGGCGGCCAGGGAACCACAGGGCGCTGGCGAACAGCTCGAGAAACAGCGACCAGGCTGGCGGATTCAAAGGAAAAAGCGGCGAGAAGCTGTCTTCCGACTTCACCCAGATCCGGGGCAGGACCAACAGGCCCATCAGCAGGCAGATCAGGATGTTGTCGCGGTGGCCGATCATCACCAGCGCCCCGGCGACCATCGACAGCGCGATCAGCGGCCAGACCCGGATCAGCCGGGCCCGCATGAAGCCCAGCCAGCCGATGTCGCGCGTCCCATAGGCGTTGGCCAGCACGAAGCCGCTCAGGCAGAAGAAGAAGTCGACGGCCAGATAGCCGTGGGCCATCAGCCAGGGCCGATAGGTCCAGCCGCCCAGATGGTAGAGCAGCACGCCCAGGGCCGCGACGCCGCGCAGCCCGTCCAGGGCCTCATAGCGACGCCCGCCCTCGATCGTTCGCCCCAACGCGTTCGCCCCCGACACCTGGCCGTTTAGTGCCGCGTCGGCGCGGCTCCGTCCAGCCTCAGGCCTTCTCGAACAGCATGGCCTTGGTCAGGAACGCCTGGTCCTGGTCGATCAGGCGCAAGCCCGCGCCGGCGAACAGCGCCGACAGGTCGGTCTGGGCGTAGGTCGAATAGTAGGGCTCGTGGAAATAGGCCGGGAAGGCCTCCAGCAGCCGGGCCAGGTCCGGCTCGTCGATCGGCTGCACCGAGTCGACGAACACCAGCACCACGCCCGACTTCAGCGATCGGGCGATGGCCGCGGCCACCACGGGGCGCACCCGAGGCGGCAGCTCGTGGAACAGATAGACGCACGACACCGCGTCCAGCGCGCCGTCGGCGAACGGCAGGGTCTCGATGTTGGCCTGGACGGTCCCGACGCTTGAGCGCCGCCGCGCCTTGGCCAGATAGGCCGACGACAGGTCCAGGCCCGCGATGGCGGCGCGCGGAAAGGCGGTCTTCAGATCGCGCAGGAAGGCGCCCGAACCACAGGCCGCGTCGATCAGTTTCAGGTCGCGATGATCGCGTCCGCGCCAGTGCTTGGCCAGCAGCGCCAGTCCTCGTCGGCGCATCGCGCCCGCCGTCCCGGCGAACAGCGCTTCCACCTGAGCGTCATAGCGCCGAGCGCTCTCGGCGGTGAACCATCCGCCGGATTGATAGTGGAAGTTTTGCCGATAGTAGTTTGGATAGGCTTCGGTTTCAGCTTCCAGTCTCACCTCGACGCCGTCGCCTCGACGACGCCGCTGGTCGACGGCGCGGGCGTCGACCAGGAAGTCCAGCGCCCGCAGCAGAGACT
>JAILZB010000446.1 GCA_023512725.1 Chloroflexota bacterium
TACAGGCGCGCGTTGTCGATTGCCAGCGCCGCCTGCTCGCCCATCAGGCCCAGCGCCGTCGTCTCCTCGACCGAGAACGTCCGCTCCGTCCAGTAGTGGACGACGAGCGCGCCGTGTATGCGGCCCTTGCCCGCCAGCGGGGCCGCCGCCACCGCCTTGAAGCCTTCGCGCTCGATCTGCGCCCGGCGCTCGGGGGCCAGCCAGACGTGCTCGTCGGCCAGGATGTTGGCGGTCGCCACCACCCGTCCCTCGAGCACGGCCCGGCTGATCGGCCCCCCGGCCACGGGGATGCGGCCCCGGGTCGCGTACTCGGCGCTGAGCCGGCCGACGGCCCGCAGCACCTGGAACTCGGGAGCCTGGCCGTCCCACGACACGACGAGCGCGGACTGCGCGGCCATGACCTCGAGCGCCTTGCCGGCAATGGTGTCGAGGACCTCGTTGAGGTCGAGCGAGGAGGTCAGCGACCGGCCGATGGTCTCCATGGCCCGCAGGAACAGCGTGCGCCGGCGCTCCTCGGTGGTCTCGGTGAGGAACGCGGCGAGCGCGCCGCCCTCCGGAGCGCCCGTCGCCGGCGTCGCGCTCGGTCCCGTCCCGAGGGCCGGGCCGGGGCCTCCGACGGGGGCCAGACCGCTCGCCGGGCCGCCGAGCGGCAGGCAGCGGCTCTCGATCCACCGGGGGCCTTCGGGCCCGCCCGGCAGCTCGGCCGTGGCCCGGGCCTCGCCGCGCCGCGCGAGCTCCAGCTGCTCGGCCAGGCCGATGGCGTCGAGCAGCGGGGCCAGGCCCCGGACGGGACGGCCCAGGGCGGCCGCCCTGGGGACTCCGGTCAGGCGCTCCATGCCGGCGTTCCAGTGGACGACGGTGAGTCGGGGGTCGGTCACCAGCACGGCATCGGCGAGCGCGTCGAGCAGGCTGGCTACGGGCAGCGCCGGACCAGGCGGCCCGGTCTCGGCAGGAGACATATCCCGAGAATAGCCGAGGCGCCAGGTTGCACGGCACTGTTCCGCAAGCCCCTGGCACCTGCCTTGCTCGGTCAGACCGGGAGGGTACCCCGTGTCCGATCAAGGCGAACGCCTCGCCGGCCTCCGGGTGCTGGTCGTCGAGGACGTGGCCGATATCCGTGAAGTCTTTGCGATCCTCCTGCGGGCCGAAGGCGCCGACGTCGAGGCGGCCGCCTCGGGCCGCGAAGCAACCGAACTGCTCGGGCGGCGGGACTTCGACGTGGTCCTGACCGACCTCGGCCTGCCCGACGTCCCCGGCGACGTGCTGGTGCGCCAGATGAGGGCCTCGGCCCGCCACCGGCCCCGCATCGCCGTGATCACGGGCTACGGGGAGCCGTACGTGACCCGAGCCCGGCAGGCCGGCGCCGACATCGTCTTCACCAAGCCCGTCGACTGGAGCCGCCTGCTCCAGTACCTGATCCACCCGGACCTGGCCGCCTCGGCCTGAACCCGCCGCGGCGGCGCAAGCCCTCGCCGAGAGCGGTAATCAGGTAGAGCTGATCACACACCGACCCACCGCCCTCAAAGAGATCGAGCTCAAGCTGAACGTAGACCTGACGGGGATCGGCCTCAGGCTGATCCCAGACCTGCCGTTTCACAGGCTAGGGGACTACACAGAGGAATATGACCTGTTCATCAACGCCTCATTCATGAGCTTCATCCCCTCACGTGCGAAGAAGAGTGTGTTATTCGTCTATATCCCGTTCCCGGTGGATAACAGCGCCTGGGGCCTTTTTAAACGCCGGGTTGGGCTTTGGTTGCGCCACCAGCTGATCGTTCCAGAGTTCGGAGAGGGTTTTTACGGCTTGCAACAGGTGGGAGGTGGATGGTACAGATGGACGGCCGAAAAGGCCTTGGTCCACCTGCCGGTAGTAGCTCGCGGCAAACCTATGCGGGTTCGGTTGATGGTGGGCAGCTTTCGTCCATTAGGGCATCCACCCGCCGAGGTTCGAATATCCTGCCAAGGAAAAACCCTTCTAGAAAAGTCGCTACCATCAACTCAAGGTAACTACATCCCATTAGAGGTCACCATCCCAGCCAGCGCAACGACAGGCAATAAAGCTACGC
>JAILZB010000447.1 GCA_023512725.1 Chloroflexota bacterium
CGCCAACCTCCTGCCGCTGCTCATCCAGCTCGACGACCTGGCCGCGGCGCTCCTGACCGAGCCGGAGTTCGATCTTCACTGCCACGCCGTCGGCGGCACCGACTTGGACGACCTCTCCGTCCACCTGGAGCGGATCCCGGGTGGGGCCGAAGTGTTTGTCAAAATCATCTGGCCCGACGGCACCGAGGAGGAGGTGCCGGTCCCCGACGGCGACCTCTCGGAGGTCCAGCGCTATCTGGCCGACTACGAGGATATCGCCGCGGCGACGCTGATCCTGCTGGGCGCCGACGGCAAGGTGCGGGAGTTTCCCATCCACGAGGGAAATGTGGACGACCTGCGCTTGGACCTGCGCGATTTCAACGACCTTGCCTACGCCATCGTCAGCCTATACGGTGCTGACGGGCTGCTTCGCGAGTTTCCGATTCGAGACGGTCGTCTGCGGCGGCTGCTCCAGACGATTCTGGATCACGACCCCGAGTACTACGCGCAACTGATCCACGCCGCCCTTCGGATCTCTGACTATCGCCACAACCACCCGGGGGAGCCCGATCTCCTGTGCGAGGATCCGATCCTTTTGAACGACCTTCTTTCCGTGGAGGAAGAGCGTGCCCGTGTCGGCCTGGTTCCGGAACAGCAGGAAAGCGGATTGCAGACGGTCGGCGCCGCACCCGGCTCTGAACCTGCCATCAACGGCCAGCACTCCGCGATCCCTCGCCTGCCGATACAGCGAAGCGGTGAGTTGATGCGGTCAGCGATGGGCGCGCTGCCGGCAGCGCGCCAGGCAGAGCTGTCGCAGGAGCTTCAGCTCCTCTACCTGCAGGAAGCGGCCTACGCCGGCGGCTCCTTCGCCCTTGCGGACCTCGAGAACGCCGCCTCGCGGGTCCAGACCTATCTGCAGATGGGGCTCTCGGGTTTGGCGGAGGGGGAGACGGAGGCCGCCTCCCGGCTGCTGATGGAACAGCGGCTTCGCACGCTGATGGAGAGCGGTGCGCGCCAGGTCGAGCGGATGCGGCAGGTCGCACTACGGCTTTTGCCGTGGCACGAGGTGCTGGACCGGCAACAGGTGCGGCTGCTGGAAGGACTGAAGCACCCGGACGTGGGGATGGACGAGGGCGGCCAGCCCGTTCTCCGGCTCCCGTCGCTGCCGGGGACGCGGGAGCGCACTTCTGTGCCCCTGGAGGCCGTGCCCGGCCAACTGGAGGCGATCCGGGCCTGGGTCACGCTCGTCAAGGCAGTCGGTAAAGAGCGGGTCGCACGGCACATGTCGGAGCAGGACGCGCCGTT
Source organism: Chloroflexota bacterium (assembly GCA_023512725.1). GTDB lineage: Bacteria > Chloroflexota > Dehalococcoidia > SpSt-223 > SpSt-223 > JANWZD01. The sequence goes on from JAILZB010000447.1 coordinate 1,285, forward strand.
GCTGGCGCGGCGGCTGGTCGTCGGCGCGATCCTCTACCGCCGCTGGGAGCCGGACCTGGTCGAGCCCAAGGACCTGGAGCGGTGCAGGGAGACCTACCTCGACCCCGCCACGGGGCGCTTCTCCGCCGCGGCCTTCCGGGCGCTGGCGGAAGCAACGCGAGATCTGACGGTCAAGCGAAAGCTTCAACCGAACGCCACGGAGGAGATCGCGCGCTTCCTCGCCGCTACCCTCGACCAGATCGCTGCGACGGCGTGACCTGCGCCGAGAACACCGCGATATTATTCCAGATACCGCTTCGGAAGCTCCGCGCCGGCGACGTAGTTTAGGGTGCCGAGGCGGCACATCTGGTAGACGTTCACGCGCATGTCGGGGCAGGTGCTGACCAGGAAGTAGGCGTCCTGCGGCGTGTAGCCGTGCTCCTCGATCAACCACTCCATCAGCCGCGTGATCGCCGTCTCCACGGCAATTTCCAGGGGGCGGTAGACGTAAAGGGCAACAATCGCCTCCGGCTTCTCGATCCGCAGGAAGGAGAGTTTTTCTCCTCGCCGCACCTCGCACCGCACGCGCACCTCCGCGCACGTCTCCGCTGCCGTGCCACTGAACTCTGTGTCCCCCTGCGAGGCGTGCACGTCCCCCAGATACAGGAGCGCCCCCTCGTGGAAGACAGGGAGAAGGAGCGTGGAGCCCACAGTCACGTCACGGATATCCAGGTTGCCGCCCCACTCGCCCTGGCCGCAGCCGCTGGTGAGCACCTCGCGGTCGGGCACCACGCCGATGG
>JAILZB010000448.1 GCA_023512725.1 Chloroflexota bacterium
GTGTGGCGCAGTCTCGAGGAGTCAGGGGCATTCCGCCGCGCTGACATCCTCCTCGATGAACTGCGCGAGGCTCCGGACCTCCCCGGCCTGCCCAAGCCGGATGTCAGCCGTTTCGCTGCCGCACGCGACCGGCTGTGGGCGCTTATCCCCGAGGAGTGCCGCAACGAAGAGACCTCGACTGTCTGTTTCGATGTGGACACCGCAGAGGAGGCAGCCCGCGAAGCGATCGAAGCTGCTCCGCAGGCCGAGGCAGCTATGACGGCGTATTTCTACGAGGCCGCGCGGGCGCATCAGGCCGCGCTCGGGCCCGAGCGCGCCGCGCGCCTGGTCGATCTCCTCACGGCACCAGCCTTCTTCTCCGGCTGGGGCATCCGGACCATCGCCGAGGGCGAGGCGCGGTGCAGGTAATAGTGCTAGTTTGTGGTGCGAAACAGAGCGTGTGGTGAAGGGACGAATATGATACCCTCCGGGCGCAATCCGCGAGGAGGGAGTCCCATGCTCCGTGAGCGCTATGAGCCCCGAGAGCTGCTGCGGCTGGTGCCGTATATGAACTTGACGTTGGAGCCGGAGTTACAGGAACTGGATCGGTTACTGGGCGATGATGCGCTGTTTAGCCGTGTCAAGGCCGACCTCGGACGGCGGTATCCGCACACGGCGACGCGGGGGCGCTACTCGACGCCGGTGGAGGTGATCCGGCGGCTCCTGATCGTCAAGCGGCTCTCCCGCTGGAGCTAGGAGGAGACGGAGCGGTGTGTGAGTGAGAGTCTGGTGCGGCGGCAGTTCTGTCGCGTGTATGGGGAGGCCGTGCCCGATGACACCACGGTGAGTCGCGGGCGCAATTGATTGGGCCCGCGACCTTGCAGGCAGTCAATGACCGGGTGGTCGCCTTAGCCCGGACGCTACAGGTGACGCGGGGGCGCAAGCGGCGGGTGGACAGCACGGTGGGGGAGACCCATATCCATCATCCCACGGATAGGGGGCTGTTGTGTGATGGGGGGCGCGTGCTGAGCCGCCTGTGGCGGCGGGCCAAGGCGGTGGTGGGCCACGCGGCTGAGGGGGGCAAGGCACTGTTCCGCCCGCGCACCCGCAGTGCCCGCCGGGTGGCCCACCAGTTGCACCGGCTGGCGCGGGGCAAAGGGGCCGAGGCGGTCACGCAGGTGCGGCAGGCCTACGAGCGGCTCCTCACGATTGGGGGGAAGAGCCAGCGCCACGCGCAGCGCGTCTGCCGCGTGCTCAGTCCCCAGGGGGGAGCAGGCGCAACGGCTGGTCCAGCGCTGCGAGCAGGTCCTCCCCCGAGTCACGCAGGTAGTCAGCCAGACGGTGCGGCGGGTGCTGCAGGGCGAGAGCGTCCCGGCCCCGGAAAAGCTCCTGAGCCTGTTCGCGCCCCCTACGCAAATCCTCCAGCGCCACAACCCGGGCAAGGGCGTGGGGTGCGGACGGAAGCTGGGGCCCGATGAGGTCGAGGGCGGCATTGTGAGCCGCTACACGCTCGTGCCGGGGGCGGGGACGGACCACGCCCAGGTGGCGGGCAGCTTGGCGGGCCACCAGGCGCGGTTTGGGCGGGCGCCCTGGTTGGTGGCCGGGGATCGTGGGGTGGCGTCCGCCGCTAATGAAGCCTTGGCTCAGACAGAAGGGGGCAAACGTGGGGTGCTGCCGCAGAAGGGCACGCTCTCGGCTCAGCGCCGGGGCTACGAACGCCAGCGCTGGTTCCGGCGGGGCTTTCGCTTTCGGGCGGGCATTGAGGGGCGGAGCAGCGTGCTGCGGTGCCGCTTTGGGTTAGGTCGCTGCCTGGCGCATGGGGAAGCGGGAATGGGCCGGTGGGTCGGGGGGGCATTGGAGTGGCAAACCTGGCGAAGATCGCCCAGACGCAAGTAGTCCGGCGGGCCGCCTGAGGGATCAGTGAGGGAGGCAAGAGAGCTAGACCTAGATGGTGAGTACCTCGCCTTCGAGCTCCGAATTTCGCACCGAGAACTAGTGCTAGTATTGGATGAATTTCACAAGCGGCAGTTTACCAAACGCTACGATTTCGTGGAATCACGACGGCCTAACGCCAAAGC
>JAILZB010000449.1 GCA_023512725.1 Chloroflexota bacterium
GTTTACAGATCGCCAAGCCGATCCATGTCCCCGGGTATTTGCCGCGCGTGTGCAGGCGTTGAAACATCTGGAAGATGCGCTGGTCATATCGGGGATCAATCCCGATGCCGTTATCGCGCACCGCAAAGCGCCAGAACGCGCCGTCTCTCTGCGCCGCCACGTGGATACTGGGCGGCGCGGTGCCGCGGAACTTCAGCGCGTTGCTCAGCAGGTTCTGCAGGACCTGTCCCAGTTGCACGGCGTCCGCCCGCACGGCGGGCAGGGGCTCATGCGTAATCGTCGCTCCGCTCTCCGCGATCGCCGGCTGTAGGTCGGTGAGGACCCGCTGGAAGACGGCCTCGCTGTCGGTGGGCTGCAGGGCCCGCCCTTGGCTCTCCACCCGCGAGTAGGCCAAGAGGCCGTCGATGAGCGCCTTCATGCGCTGCGCCCCTTCCACCGCGTAGCCAATAAATTAGTCCGCGTCGGCGTCCAGTTGCCCCCGATAGCGTTTGGCCAGCAGTTCGACGTAGGTACTCACCATGCGCAGCGGTTCTTGCAAATCATGCGAGGCCACATAGGCAAACTGCTGCAGCTCGTCGTTCGAGCGCCGCAACTCTTCGGCCTGACGCACCAGCGCCTCCTCCATCTGCTTGCGGGCCGTGATGTCCTCGATGACCGCGATGAAATACGGCGGGGTCACCTCTACCAAAGAGACGGTGAGATGGGCCCACACCAAGGTCCCGTCCTTACGCCGGTACCGTTTCTCCAGACTGTAGCTGGTGAGATCGCCTGCCAGCAGCCGGCGCACCGCTTCGAGATCGGCGGGGAGGTCCTCAGGGTAGGTCAGGTCTTGAAACGTGCGGGTAAGCAACTCCTCCCGCGGATAGCCCAAGATCTCACACAGGCGCTGGTTGACCAGGAGCCAGCGCCCGTCCGGGCTGACATGAGCCATGCCGACAGCTGCCTGCTCGAAGGTGGCGCGGAAGCGGGCCTCGCTCTCCCGCAGCGCGGCCTCCATCTGCCGGTGCTCGGTGACATCCCGCGCGACGGTCAGGGTGCAGAGCTCGCCCTGAACCGTAATCAGCTCGACCGACAGGCTGACCTGGCGCACCTCGCCCGAGCGCCGCCGTACGGCGAGTCCGTACTCCCGCACCGCCCCCTCCTCGCGTAACCGGCTCCACAACCGCTCCCGGTCCGTGGGATCGACATATAGGTTGAGCCCCAAGGGCGTGTTCCCGATCGCTTCCTCGCGACGGTAACCGAAGAGACGGACCCAGGCGTCATTGACGTCGAGCAGGGTCCCGTCGGCCCGCGTGATCGACATGGCGTCCGGCACGGCGCGAAAGGCCTTGACAAAGCGCTCCTCACTGAGGCGCAGCGCCTCCTCCGCCCGCGTGCGTTCGGCGATCTCCGCCTGCGCCTCCCGGTAGAGGCGCGCGTTATCGATGACGAGGGCGGCGCGCTCGGCCAGCTGTTCCGCTAGGGCGACATCCTCCGCGCCGTACTGCCGCCCCGAGTCTGTTACGGTAAAGCTCATCGCGCCGAGGGTCCGTCCGCGGGCGGTTAAGGGCACGATCATGAGCGAATGCAAGTTGAGCTCCCGCAGGATCCGCAGGATCTCGGCATCCCCCCGCGCGGCGGTGACGAGTTGGGCGTCAGTAATGTGCGGGTACACTTCCGCGCGGCCCGTGCGCAGGACGTTCGGCACGCCGTACGGGGTATCGGCGGGCATGGGATAGCGCTGCTGCAACTCGCGCGCCCACGCCACTTTCGCCGGATCGGCGTGGGCGACTGCCAAGGGGTAAATCAGCCCGTCGTCTTGGGCGATATACACCGCGCACCAGTCGGCCAGGCGGGGGACCGCTAACTGGGCCACCCGCGTGAGGGTGTCCTCATAGTCCAGCGAGGCGCTTAAGATTTTGCTGGCCTCCGCCAGAAAGCGCTGCGCTTCCTCAGTGCGCTTGAGGGCCGTCACGTCACGAAACACGTTCACGGCCAACTGCACCCGGCCCTCGGCGTCCACGACCGGGGCGGCCCGGACCAGCGACCAGCGTTCTTCGCCTGTCGCCAGC
>JAILZB010000450.1 GCA_023512725.1 Chloroflexota bacterium
CCGCGTACGACCTCCTCGCCGACCCGGCCCTAGTCGAGGCTGCCTGGCGGGAGTTCCGGGGCGAGGGGTAGGTGAGGCGCCGCTGCCTTCGGGGGCGCCGCGTCTCTGCTACCATCGGGCGCCCGGCGCCCCGCTGGAAGGTCGGATCGCACCGGCGGCGCCGACGGCGACGCGGACCTCCGATGGACACGCTGCCCAACTTCGCTGCCCAGCAGGGCTGGGACCGCGAGTATCCGACCTTCTCCGACTTCGACCTGCCGACCTACGTCGGCCTGCCGACCTTCATGAACCTGCCCTGGGTCCCCGACCCGGACGAGCTGCGGCGGCGGGGGATCGAGATCGCCATCGTCGGCGCGCCCTTCGACGACGGGGTCAGTCACCGCCCTGGGGCGCGTTTCGGCCCGCGGGCCATTCGGGAGGCCCAGTACACGAGCGGCTCGATCCACTCCCTCGCCCTCGGCAACGAGCCCTTCGAGAGCGTCGCCGTCGCCGACGCCGGGGACGCGAACATCGTCCCGGCCTGGCTCGAGCGCGGCCACGCCATGATCTACCGGAAGGTCCGCGCCGTGGCCGGCAGCGGTGCGATCCCGATCGTCTTCGGCGGCGACCATTCGATCACCTGGCCGGCGGCGACGGCGGTCGCGCTGGAGACCGTCCAGCGCCTCAACGCCATTTGCCGCTCGGCGGAAAGGCCCAGCCGGACGACGCCCAGTCTCTGCGATGGGGTCGAGGAAGCCCATTCGGCGATCTCCTGGCTGCTCCCCGCTAGGACCGCCTCACAGACTTCCACGTGAGGCGGCCACCGGCCTCTTCCCTCCCGGCGCCGGATGCGCGGCGGCGCCTCGCAGTCGGAGCCGCCATCCGAGGGAGCGGGCAGCTTGCCGGCGCCGGCGACAGATCTCCCGCTCGAGTCTTGGATCTCGACGTAGATCACATCCGCCGCGGCCAGCGCTCCGGAAGCGATCCGGCCCAGCTCGACCGGGTCGCTTACCAGTAGAGGAAAGGCGGACTGACTCGCCAGAAACTCGCCAGCGCACTGGCCCGGCTCTCGAGTTCCTGCTGGAAGGCCGACTGCTGGGAAGCCAGGAACACAACGGTCAGTGAAACCAGCGCCAGCGTCACCACGAGCACACTGGCCAGGAAGATCTGGCCCACCAGCGTCGACTTCCACCGCAACATTGCGTCCGCCATCGCCGTTCACCGCACCAGTTCGACCACCGAACCGCTCCCTTCCTCGGGCGCCACCGCGCGCAATCCTAACAAGCGCACCACCTTCAGGTTGACCACCGCTTTCAGCTTCCGGGGCCCTTCCGAGCCCGGCCGGCTCTGGCCCTCCAGGTAGCGCCGGACCATCTCCGCCGTCTGCACGCCCACTTCGCGGAAGTCGGGATAGATTCCGATCGCCGCGCCGGCGCGGGCGAAAGCAGCCGAAAAGCCTATCAGCGGCAATCGCTTGCGGAGAGACGCCAGCACCAGAGGCTTCACCGTCGTCGGCGTGTACTCATCGAGGCGGACCCGGATTTCCGGCTCTGGTGCTCGCGCACTGGCGGCCACAGCCCGGCATATCCTCTCAATCGCTCGCAGGACATGATCCCGCGTCTCCGTCCGAGTCGTACGCACCGTCAATTGCAGGCGGACCTCATTGGGTATGATGTTGTGTTTGGTTCCGCCGTGGATCGAACCGACAGTGATCACGACCGGATCAATCGGATTGACTTCTCGGCTCACAATGGTCTGCAAATCCAGAATGATCCGGGCAGCCAGGACAACCGGGTCCACGGTCAGATGCGGGGCGGCTCCATGACCGCCTTGGCCTTTGACGACGATGTCCACCGCGTCCGAGGCGGCCAAACTCAAGCCAGCCCGATAGGCCACAGTCCCGACTGGCAAATGGGCATCGCAGTGTAAAGCCAGGGCATAATCCGGTTTGGGGAAGCGCCGGTATAAGCCGTCTTCCAACATGCGCCGGGCGCCCGCGACGATCTCCTCGGCGGGTTGGGCCACAAAGAGCAGCGTCCCGCTCCACTCCCCTTTCAATGCGGTCAGGAC
>JAILZB010000451.1 GCA_023512725.1 Chloroflexota bacterium
GTCCAGGTGAACGTGACAGCGCTCACGACCCTCAGCCAGGTCCGTTGCGTTGCAGAGGCGCTCGCCGGCAGCCGGTCCAGCTTCATCTCCGTCTTCGCCGGGCGCATCGCCGACACCGGGCGCGACCCTGTGCCACTGATGGCCGCCGCCGTCGAACTGCTGCGGCCCTGGCCAACCCTAGAACTGATTTGGGCGAGCCCGCGCGAAGTGCTCAACCTCTACCAGGCTGATGCCATCGGCTGCCACATCATCACCATGACCCCGGACCTGCTGGCCAAGCTCCCCCTCTACGGGAAGGACCTTGCCGCCTACTCCCTCGAAACGGTCTGCCAGTTCTACCGGGATGCCCAGGCGGCGGGCTACCACCTCTAGCCCCCCTACGGGCGGGCGCGTGCCAACCACCCCACGCCGCCATACCCTGCCGAGCGGGAACTTTTCTGATCGCCTGGTCGTCTCGAAAGCGGGATGATCCCAGGCAGAGGGGGAACGATGACGTGCCCGAGCTGTGGGCGCGAGACGAGCGAGGCAGGGCGCTTCTGCTACCACTGCGGGACCGCGCTCGCCGCTGAGCTCACCACCACGCCGCCAGAGCCACCCCGCGAACGGACCGTAGTGATGCCAACCCCCGTGGGGGCTCCTCCACCGGAACAGCCGCCAGCCGCGGAGGCGCCAACCGTCCTCGTCGCTGGGAGCCTGCAGGTCACGGAAGCGAGCCAGGCTGCAACCTCGGCGAGCGCTCCCCCATCCGCGGTACCTTCCACTCCCCGTCGCGCTACCCTCGCCGTCGTCTCTCTCGTCGCTGGTATCCTAGCCTTCCTGACAGTCTGTAACGCGCTCTTGTTCTTCCTCCCCTCGCTGGTGGCAGTGATCGCCGGCCTTGCCGCGCTCCGGCAGATCGACCGCTCGACGGGGGCTCTCGTGGGGCGGGGGCTGGCTGTCGCTGGCATTGGCCTTGGTCTGCTCGGCGCGCTCACGACCTGCGGGCTGGGCGCTTTGCTGACCCTTGCGCTCAGCCCCGACTTCCTCCGCGCCCTCGGGGGACCGTAGTGGCTGAGCTGCTCAACCTGCTGACCGCTTTCGGGGTGAGCGCCCCCGCTGGGCTGAACGCGTATCTTCCGCTGCTGATCGTTGGGCTGCTCGCTCGCTTTACTCCACTGGTTCGGCTGAATGAGCCGTTCACCTGGTTGACGAATGAGTGGGTGCTCGCGACGCTCACCGTTCTGCTCCTCATCGAAATGCTGGCCGATAAGGTGCCCGGCATTGACCACCTCAACGATCTGGTCCAGACGGCCGTCCGACCGACAGCGGGGGCAATCCTTTTTGCCGCCAGCAGCGCCGCCTTTCAGGAGGTCCATCCTGCCTTTGCGCTCCTGCTCGGGGTGCTCGCAGCGGGGAGTGTTCACGTCGTCAAGGCGAGCGCCCGCCCGGCGGTCACCGGCCTCACCTTCGGCCTGGGCACGCCGTTCCTGAGCCTGGCAGAAGACGTGGTGGCTGCCCTGATGACCCTGACGGCGATTCTCGCACCGGTGCTGATGGTGGTGTTCGTCCTCGTGCTGGCGGCGGTGGCCTTCTCCGTCTTCCACCGCCGGCGGCGGCCGGCGCTCAGCTAACTCCACTCCAGCGCTTCAGCACCGCGCCGCGTGGCGGCCCCGCGAGCTTCAGCTCGACCCGGGTCGGTCGCCGCTGGAGCAAGGCAGCAATCCGCTCGTGATAGGAGCGCGCAGCGAGGGCACGCCACTCTTCCTCACTCAGCTGATACACTTCCAGCCGGTCGGCGAACTCGAGCGTCGCCTCCGGCACCACCGTGAAGAGCAGCGCACGGCCGTGCCAGTACGCCGTGGTGCGCAGTTCAACGTGCGGCCACCAGGAGTGCGGACTCACCTGCACCCCTCAAGCTTGTTCGTTGCCGGAGCCTCTCGTCAAGCAGGCGAGTGGCGATCTATACTCAGCCAATGGTTCAGCCTGCTCAGGCAGCGGCCCGGTTTCCCTGCCAGGGTGGGACGTGTCGCCAGCGGTCGGTGCTCCGGGAGGCGGCCGTGCCCCCGGTG
>JAILZB010000452.1 GCA_023512725.1 Chloroflexota bacterium
GTCGAGTACACCGAGACGGTGGACGCCGAGACCCTCGAGGTGACCCGACCGGTGGCGCCGGGCGAGAACGTCGTTCGGCTGGGCGACGATGTGCGGCAGGGGGCGGTGATCGTGCCCCGGGGCCGCCGGCTGCGACCGCAGGACCTGGGCGCTCTGGCGGGCGTCGGCGTGACGACGGCGCCGGTCTATCGCCGCCCGCGCGTGGGGATCGTGCCGACGGGGGACGAGATCGTCCCACCGGATGCGACGCCGGGGCCGGGCCAGGTGCGGGACATCAACAGCACGGCGCTGGCCGCCGCCGTGATCGAGGTGGGCGCTGAGCCGAGGCTCTCACCGATCGTTCGGGACGACCCCCAGCGCCTGCGGGAGGAAGTGAGCGCGCAGCTTTCGGAAACAGAACTGCTTTTGGTCGCCGGGGGCAGCTCGGTGGGGACGCGGGATTGGACGCTGGAGGTGCTGCTCGGCTTTCCGGGCGCTGAGCTGTTGCTGCACGGCGTGGCGATCCGGCCCGGGAAGCCGGTGATCGCCGTGTCGGTGGGGCCGCGACTGGTCATCGGCCTGCCGGGCAATCCCGTCTCGGCGCTGATCGTCTTCCAGCAGTTTGTCGTCCCGGTGATCGAGCGACTTTCGGGCGTCGAGAAGGAGCTTTCCTGGGCGCTGCGGATGCCGGGCGTGCCCGCGGTGATGGCGACAAGTTGCGCCTCCGACGCGGGAAAGGAAGATTATGTGCGCGTGCGCCTCCGCCGGGGGCCGGAGGGACTGATCGCCGAGCCGGTTTTGGGCAAGTCGGCGCTGATCATGCCGCTGGTGCAGGCCGACGGCCTCGTCGTCATCCCCGAGGGGGTCGAGGGGATCGAGGCGGGCGAGCACGTCCTGGTGCGGTTGTGCTGATCGCCGGCGAGGCGGCGCCTTCGGCGCCCGTGCGGCGTGTGCGGTAGGAACGGGTCATGCCGCACGGCGTTTGAGCGGCCGTCTACCTTTACGGCACACGGCGCCGCGCAGCGGACGTCCGACGCCCGGTGTCGGTAACGGCGCACGGCAAGCACAGCGAGCGCAGAACGATGGAGCGACGCCGCTACCTGAAGAAGGTGAGCCTGGAGACAGCGCTCAAGTTGTGGCTGGAGCACCCGGCGTGTCGCCGCCGCACCGAGGCGGAGCTGATCGCCACCTCCGAGGCGCTTGGCCGCGTCACCACAGAGCCGATCTACGCGGCGCGCTCGGTGCCACACTTCCACTGTAGCGCCGTAGACGGCATCGCCGTGCGCGCCGCCGACACGTTCGGGACGAGTGAGACCGTGCCCGCGCGCCTGCCGCCCGACGCCTATGCCGTTGTCGATACCGGCGACCCGATCCCGGACCGTTTCGACGCCGTCGTGATGGTCGAGGAGGTCCGCTGGCTGGAGGGCGGCGCCGTCGAGCTGATTGCAGCAGCCGCGCCCTGGCAGCACATCCGCCTGGCGGGGGAGGATCTGGTGGCGACGGAGATGGTGCTCACGCGCGGGCACCGGCTCCGACCGGCGGACGTGGCGGCGCTTCTCTCCTGCGGCGTCACGCGCGTCGCCGTCCGCCTCCGCCCGCGCTTGGCGATCCTTCCCACCGGCGACGAGCTGGTGGACGCGGAAGCGTCGCCCGAAGAGCAGGAGCGGCCGGGCCGGGTCGTGGAGACGAACAGCCACCTCATCGCTGGCATGGCGGCGGAATGGGGGGCGGAGCCCAGGCGCTTTCCGATCGTCGCCGATCGACCGGAGGCCGTTCGCGACTCCATCCGCACTGCCGCTGCCTGGGCGGATGTCGTCGCATTAAACGCCGGCTCCTCCGCGGGCCGGGACGACTTCGTTCCCGTTGTCATCGGGGAGCTGGGGAAGCTGCTGGCGCACGGTGTCGAGATCATGCCAGGCAAGCCGATGGCGCTGGGCATCCTTTCGCGTGGGGGGCTGTCCGAGCGACCTGTCATCGCCCTTCCGGGCTACCCGGTCTCCGCCTACGTGGTGTGCGAGCAGTTTTTGCGCCCGCTGCTGCACCAGATGCTCGGGCTGCCGGCGCCCG
>JAILZB010000453.1 GCA_023512725.1 Chloroflexota bacterium
CCTGGGAGGGGCGCGACCTGGCCGCCGTCTGGCGGGAATACTTCGCCACCCTGCGCCGCGCCGCCGCAAGCGGCCTCTTCGACGTGCTGGCGCATCCGGACCTGGTCAAGATCTTCGGCTTCCGGCCACCCGAGACCGTCGTCGCCGAAGAGTTCGCCGCCACGGTGGAGGCGGCCCGCCAGGCCGGCGTCTGCCTGGAGGTTTCCAGCGCCGGCCTGCGCAAGCCGGTGGGAGAGATCTACCCCGGCCGGGCCATGCTCGACCTGCTCTTTCCTCCGCGCTGCACCGCCTGCGAGCAGCCCTGGTCCGCTCCGCCCGGCCGCCCACAGTGGTGCCCGACGTGCGATGCACTGCTCGCCGTCGACCGCCGGCCACGCTGCGACCGCTGCGCCACCCTGCGTTCGCCTTCGGACGTGCGAGGTTGCCGCGGGTGTGCTCGGCGGCGACCGGCTTTCGCCGCCGCGAGGACGATCGGAGACTACGAAGGAGCTTTGCGGGAGGCCGTGCTCCGCAGCAAACAGGCCCAGCACAGCGATTTGGCTGCCGACCTGGGGCGACGGCTGGCGGAGGCGTTGACAACAAGTCCCTTCCCTCGCGAGCCCGACTTGGTGGTGCCCGTCCCGATGCACTGGCTCCGCCGACTGTGGCGGCAGCACCACCACGCTCAGCGGATCGCGCAGGCGCTGGCCGAGCATCTGGGCTGGACGTATAGCGACCGCTTGCTCGTCTGCCAACGGTACGTAGGGCGACAGACGGGTGTTACGGCTGCACAGCGGTGGCGGAACATCCGCGGGGCATTTGCAGCCCGCCGTTCGGCCAAAGACTTGTGCGTGCTGGTGGTCGATGACGTGATGACCACGGGAGCGACCGCCCACGAGGCGGCTCGAGCGTTGACCGCGGCCGGGGCCGCGTGTGTGTGGGTGGCCACGGTATCCCGCAGCTTGTTCCACTGAGTGGCAACTCGTCAGAGAGTGCCGCAGCCGCTATCCTGAGCAAGAATCTGAGGAACGGTCGTCCGCGCACGCCTACCGATCGATGTCCGCGAGCAGCCCCCCGTTGCGACTGGGTACCCGCGCCAGCCCCTTAGCCCGCTGGCAGGCGGGTTGCTCACCGGCAAGTATCGTCCGGGCGAGCCGCCGCCGCCAGGGACACGGGCGTACAACAACCCGAATATGCAACGCCAGCTCACGGAGCAGAACCTGCGCATCGTGGCACGGCTGAGCGAGTTCGCCCAGGCTCGTGGCCACACCGTGGGCGAGCTAGCGCTGGCGTGGCTGGCCGCCCACCCGGTCATGCCCTCGCCCCAGCGCAGCCGCGCCCGGCCGATGGCCTCCTGGGCCAGCCCGGTGGTGGCCCGCAGCACCAGGTGTTCCCCCGCCGGGTCCAGCAGGTAGACGGAGCAGGAGTCCATCCCCGTGACCTCCGCGGTCTTGCGGGTGACCAGGGCCAGGGTGGTGTCCAGGTCCAGGGCCGCGCCGATAGCACGGCTGATCTCCCGCAGGGCGGCGAGCTCAGCCTCCTTCCGCCTGAGCCGGGCTAGAAGAGTCTGCTCGCGCCGCTCGGAGGCCGGCTCGGTGCGCGGCAGGGTGGGCTCACTCATCTCGGCGGAAGATCACCCGCGTGCCCACCGTGACGCCGTGCTTGCGGAAGAGCCCCTGCCGCACCTCGAGGGCGTAGCGCGCGGGCGCCCGCGCCTCGTAGATGGAGAAGGGTCCCGCCTGCGGGTCGGGGGCCACGGCCATGTCCTGGATGTCCACTATCTTCCAGTAGCGGTCGATGAAGGCTATGGAGAGGGGGATCAGGGTGTTCTTCATCCAGAAGCCCCAACGGCCCTCCGTCTCGAAGACGAAGAGCATCCCGGCGCTCTCCGGCAGGCTGCGGCGGAACATCAACCCCTGCGCTCGGGCGGCGGGAGTGTCCGCCACCTCCACCTGCAGGACCACCCGCTTCCCCGGTGCCAGCAGCGTAAGCGTGCCCTTCTTGAAGATGGACTGTGCGCCGCGGGCGGGGAGCACCAGGGCGGCCAGCAGCGCCGGCAGGACC
>JAILZB010000454.1 GCA_023512725.1 Chloroflexota bacterium
CTGCTTGCCCGTCTGCGCGTCGTCGCGTTCATACCCATCGCCTGGTTCGTGGTGCTGTTCTGGCCGTTCATCGGCGGGTTGCGCGAGCGGCTGCGGCTACGGGAGCTGCCGCGTGTGGGGGAGTTGCTGATCGTGATCGGTACGCTCTCCGCGCCGATGTTCTCGGCAGGGTCGCAGGTGGTACTGGAGCGGCTCGGGGTCGTTATGGCGCGGCCTGCTCCCATCGGTGACTGGACCAACGAGCAGCTCTGGGGCGCGATCGTCATTGGCGGGCTGATGGCGCTGGCCGTCTACTTCGGCACGGAGTGGGACGCGCGCCGCTGGCTGATCGCCGCCGCGGCGGACCTGGTCGCCGCCGGAGAACCGGGCTCGGCGTGGCGCCACCTTTGGGTAATCCCTGTCGCCCTCGCGGCGCTGCGCTTCGGCCTGGCCGGCGGGGCCGTCGCCGCGGTGGCCGCGGTGATGGTCCAGGCTCCGGCGATGCTCGTTCACCTCGAGCGGCTCGGTCCCGCGGCGCCGGTGGTCGAAGAGCTGGTGACGACGGCGCACCTGCTGGCGCTCGGGCCGCTGCTCGGCGCGCTGACGACCGAGGCCCGCCGTCAGCGCCGCCGGGTACGGACGCTGCTCGACCTGCAGGCCGTGCTGGCCGACGAGACGGCGGCCGACGCGGCGCTCGAGCGCGTCCGCGCCTGCCTGGCGGCGCGCCTGGATGCGGAGGTCGCCCTGGTCCTGCGCGAGGGCGACCGGTGGCTCACCGCGGGTGAGGTGGACCTCGACCCGCAGGGGCCGGCCGCGGCCGCCATGCGGGCGGCCCGGAGCATCTTCGTCCCCGACACGGGCGACCGGCCGCGCCCCTGTCGCGTGCTGGCGGCGCCGCTGTCGGCCCGAGGCCAGCCGGCAGGCGCCCTGGTCGTCACCCGCGAGGGCGAGCTGCCGGCGGGCGAGCGCCGGGCCATCACCGCACTTGCCGTGCATGTGGGTCTCGCGCTGGAGAACGTCCGCCTGGCCGCCCGGCACCGGCGGTTCGCCGACGAGCTGGCGGCGCGGGTGCGGGAGGCAACCGAGGGGCTGGCGGCGATGGACCGGATCAAGTCGCACTTCGTCGCCGTCGCCTCCCACGAGCTCCGCACGCCGCTGACGGCGCTGCTCGGCTTTGCCGAGCCGCTTCAGATGGCGACGGCCGTCGACGGCGTCCTGGTGGTGACGCGCGCCGGCGACACCAGCCGCAAGGCGTTCCAGACGGTCGTGCAGATGCTGACCCGCCTCCGCGCCCACGTGGTCGGGCTGGTGCTCAACGAGGTCCACCGCCGGCTCGGCGACGGGTATTACTATTACGGGTATTATCGCTACCGCAAATACGCTTACCAGACGCACGACAACAACGGTAGCAAGTCTGAGGCTCAACGTGAAGTTTGAGTAAAACACTGGATCCTTCCAACCATCTGAACGAAAAACAGGTCGTAGCCTCACCTTCGGTCAATTAGCGAACCGACCTACCAGGTGACCCGAATCCTAACACGAGACTCCAACTGCCGCGCAACTAACGCCCCACCATACCTAGCACTGCACTGCCTGTTATTGCTCGGATACGGCCTGCTTGGAAAGCGTTTCGCGTACACAGGTCTGCCACCTTTCTATGTAGGAGAGATCATACTCGCCTGTGCTGTAATCGCATTTATCCTCTCTCCGCACAGGTGGCCTGTACTCTACTCGAAGTCGTCCCTCCCGTTGATAGCGTTGATCCTCTGGGGCGCATTGCGAACGGCTCCGTATGTCGGGCAATACGGTATCATGGCGCTTCGGGACGCTGCTATCTGGGGTTACTCCATCTTCGCCTTGATAATCGCAAGTTACATTATCAAAAGCCCGTCGATTATTTCAAATCTGACAAAAAGCTATGCGACATTTGTAAAGTTATTTTTGACGATCACGCCAATCATTTGGGTGCTGTCGAACTTCTCCGAACTGCTTGCATTTGAAATCAACGGCAAAATTGTACCCATTTTAAAAGGAGGGGAGCTTTTAGTGCACC
>JAILZB010000046.1 GCA_023512725.1 Chloroflexota bacterium
GTCGGGGGCGGTCGGCGAGCCGATCCTGATCTCGCTCTACACCCTGCCCAAGATCACGCTGTATCCGGTGGTGCTGCTGATCTTCGGCTTGAGCATGTCCGGCCGGGTGACGTTCGGCGCCATGCACGGCGTGCTGCCGGTGGCGCTGATGACCATGAAAGCCATCCGCAACATCCCGCCGGTCTATCTGAAATCGGCCCGCACCATGCACCTGTCGAAGCGGCAGACCGTGCTCACGGTGCTGCTGCCGGCAACATTGCCGGAAGTGGCCTCCGGGCTGCGGATCGGATTTACCCTGACCCTGCTCGGCGTGCTCTTGGCGGAGATGTTCGCGGCCAAGCAGGGGCTCGGCTTTCTTATCATCAACGCGATGCACCTGTTGCAGGCCGAGGAGATGGTGACCGTCACCGTGGCGCGCCTGCCGCTGCTGGCCATTCCGAGCTGGGTTGCCGAAAACGACCCCCACCCTCCGCTCTACTACCTGCTCGCTCACCTCTGGCTAGCCCTTGTTGGCGAGAGCGAGTTTGCCACCCGTGCCCTCTCCCTCGGGCTCGGCGTACTTGCGCTCCCGCTCGCGGGGGTGCTTGCCTGCCGGCTCCTCGGCGCGTCAGCGGCAGTGGTAGTGATAGCGCTGTTCGCCCTCAACCCTCTCCAGGTGGCCCAGAGCCGGGATGCCCGGATGTACCCGCTGGTAGTGGCAACCACGCTGGCGGCTACGCTGGTGCTCTGGCAGCAGTACCAGCGGCCTACCCGCCTGGGCTGGTTCGCCTACGTGCTCCTTGCAGCGGCCAGTCTCTACAGCCACTACTATGGGGGCCTCGTGCTGCTCGGGCACGGCCTGTTCGCGCTCAGCCAGCTGCGGGCGCGGCCGCACTTCCTCCGCCAGTTCAGCGTGGCGGGGCTGGCCATCCTGCTGCTTTATCTGCCCTGGCTCGTGCCGGGCCTGGTCGTGATCGGCGCCTACGAGGGCTACGGCTGGTCCACCGGCGAGCGGGGGATCGGCTCCTGGCCCGCTGCTGTTGGGCGCTGCCTCCAGGTCTTCCTGACGGGGCCGTGGACACCTTTGGAACCCTGGCAGCTAGTCGTCAGCAGCCTCGCGGTGGTCCTCACCCTCGCCGGTCTGGTCGTCCTCTGGCAGCGGCAGCGGGCAGCCGCCGTGCTGCTGGCTCTTGTCATCCTGGTGCCGATCAGCGTGGTCTACCTGGCCTCGCTCCAACGTCCGCTCTTTACCCCGAAGTATCTGATCGTCGCTGAGCCAGCAGTCCTGGTGGCCGTGGGCGCGCTGGTGGCTGTGCCCCGGTTGCTGAACCCGTTGGCCTTGCTCGCCCTTGGCGGCGTTCTCGCCCTCCAACTGGCTGGAGTGGTGCAGCTCCGCACCGACCCCGCCTATGCCAACGCCGACTGGCGCGCCGCCGCCCGGTTTGTCGCGGCCCGCGAGCGGCCGGGCGATGGGATCGTCTACGGCCACGATGGCATGAAGTGGCTGTTCGGCTTTTACCATCCTGCCCGTGGTGGTGAGCTGGTTGCGCCGTTCGTACCGGCGGCCGAGCGCCGGGCGGTCGAAGAGCTGCTGCACGCCTTCACCCGCGACCACGCGCGGGTCTGGGTGGTACCGTGGTGGAACAGCGACACCGACGTGGCGATTGAGCGCTGGCTGACCGCGAACGCCTACCTCACCCTCGACCGCTGGATCGACCGCCAGGTGCGGATCTTGCTCTTTGCGAGCGGGAGCGACCGTCCACCCCCCCTCCAGCCGACCAGCATCACCTTTGGCGAACTGGTGCGCTTGGATGGCTGGGCGAGCGATCGCACCACTGCCAGCCAGGGCGACATCCTGCGGCTCGACCTGCGCTGGACGGCGCTGGATGACCTGGACGAGGAGCTGCGGGTGCTGGTCGTGCTGCTGGATGCGCAGGGGCACCGGATCGCCCAGCGCGACCGCGCGCCCCGCAACGCGCCGACAACCGGCTGGCCAGCCGGGCAGCGCCGAGACGACCGGATTGGGCTGCTGGTACCGCCAGGAACGCGGGCTGGCGACTACACCCTGGCCGTTGGGCTCTACCGCGCGAGCGATGGGGGGCCACTGCTACCGGACGTGCCGACGCGGGCCGGGCTGGTTCCGCTCGGGCAGGTCACGATCACTCCGGACCAGCCACCGTTCGACCCGGCCGCAGTCGAGGCAGACTGGCAGCTGCTCGCGCCGATCGGCGGGGGCATCCGCCTGGTGGGGGTCTCCTACGCGCCCGGGCCACGCCGGCAGGGCGACCTCGTCTCCCTCACCACCTTCTGGCAGGCCACGGAAGCTCGCGCGCGGGCGCCCATCCGGCTCGGGGTGGGACCAGGCCCTGCCCGCACGATCGAACCCGGCGCCACCGGCCTGCCAGTCGGGGCGATCGAGCGGTTCGAGAGCGATCTCCGCATCGCCCCCACGCTCCCTCCCGGCCGCCATGACCTCTGGGCTGAGGGACCAGCGGGGCGCCTCCTGCTCGGTCAGGTGACAGTCGTCGCGGCACCCGCGCTGCCACCCCTGGCACCGCCAGCCCAGCAGCTGAACGTGCGCTTTGGTGACGTGGCTACCCTCCTCGGCGCCACCGTCCGCCGGGCAGCAGGCACGACAGAAGTCCGCCTGCTCTGGCGGGCTGACCGCGAGGTTGAGGAGCCGCTTGCCGTCTTCGTCCATCTGGTTGCATCCGACGGGCGGATCCTAGCCCAGGCCGATGGCATTCCTGCCAGTGGGGCAGCCCCGAGCAGCCGCTGGACCCCCGGGCTCGAGTTCGAGGACCGCCACCAGCTGCCAAGCAGCCAGCCAGGCCAGATCATCGTCGGCCTCTACAACCCGCTGACCTTGCGGCGGGTGCCGACGGCGAGCGGCGAAGGTGTGCTGCTGCCAGAAACTGAGTAGCCGAGGCGGCCGCCATCCACTAGGCTTCCGCCGCGATGGCAGTGGCGGGTCGCGATACGGCCTGGCGACCAGCAGCGAGCAGTGCACTGCTGCTGGCGCGTGCCCTGCCAGCGTTGCTCGCCCTCACGCTCTTCCTCACCGGCGCCAGCGGCCTGATCTACCAGGTCGTCTGGTTCCGGGCGCTCGGCATCATCTTCGGAGTGACCGTCCAGGCGACCAGTGCGGTGCTAGCCGCCTTCATGGCTGGCCTGGCGCTCGGGAGCCTGCTCGCTGCTCGCCTGAGCGATCGCCTCGCCTCCCCGCTCCGGGCCTATGCGCTGGCGGAACTGGTCATCGGCCTGGCTGGATTTGCCAGTCTCTGGGCGTTCGATGCCCTCCAGCCGCTCTACCGCTGGGTCGCCCTTCAGGTAACGGACGCCCTGCCGCTTCTGACGGGCGCGCGCTTCGTGCTGGCATTCCTGATCATGCTGGTGCCGACGACGTTGATGGGCGCGACGCTGCCGCTAGTCGTCCGCGCGTGTGCCACTCAGGGCGGGAGAACGGCGGGCTGGGTTGGCCTGCTCTACGCCAGCAACACCGCGGGTGCCGTGGGGGGTGCCTTCCTGGCTGGCTTCTTCTGGATCGGACTGTACGGACTGACGGTGACCACCGCACTGGCAGCGAGCTTCAATCTGCTTGCCGGGGTGGTCTGGCTCGTCGCGGGGCGCTGGGTCGCTCCGATCGCAGCGAACAGTCCTGACCGTTCCCAGCCGGCCGAGCCGCGGACCCCACCGCCCCTCGCAACGCTCGTCCTCGGCTGCTACGCCCTTTCGGGCTTTATTGCGCTGGCGGCGGAAGTCGTCTGGACGCGCGTGCTGGCGGGTATCTTCCCAGGGAACGTCTACGCCTTTACCCTGATGCTCTGTGCCATCCTGCTCGGCATCGCGGGCGGGAGCTGGCTGATCTCCCCATGGCTGCATCGACGTGCGAACTGGCTCCTTGTCTTTGCCGGTCTGGAAGCGCTGTTGGGGCTCCTGCTGCTCGGCTCAGTGGCTGCGCTTGCGCACGCGTACGTCATCGAAGGGTGGGTGCGCCAGCTGACTGGCCAGCGTGACCTCATGGTGGGTGATATCGGGTTCATGGCCTTCTTCGGGCTGCTCGCCATCGGGCCGCCGGCGTTGGTGATGGGTGCCCTCTTCCCCGTGGCGGCGCGGATAGTCGCGGCCGGCCGGCCGGATGTCGGTCGCCGGGTTGGGCTGGTCTACGGGGGCAACGTGATCGGCGCCATTGCAGGTTCCCTGCTCGGGGGACTGGTGCTGATCCCGCTGGTGGGGACCCAGCAGACCCTCTGGCTCCTTGCGGCGGGCAATCTCCTGATCGCCGCGAGCGTGCTGATGGCGAGCCCCTTGTCGCTCCGTCGCAAGGCGGGAGTAGCCCTCCTGGGCGGAATGACCGTCGTCCTGGCGGCCCTGGCCACGCCCGACCTCTACCGCACCCTCTTTGCCACCATCCCCTGGAATGAAGAGACCCTCTGGTACCACGAGGGGCCAGACGCAACGGTCCGGGTGGGTGCTGCCCGCCGCGATGGCACCCGCGTGCTCTACATCAACAGTGAGCACCAGGGCACCGACCGCGGCAGCGGCCTGGACTTCCACTACCGCCTTGGGCACCTGGGCCCCTTACTCCACCCGGCGCCCGAGAAAGTCCTGGTGATCGGGATGGGAGTTGGCGCAACGGCCGGAGCGGCAGCGCTCTATCCGGGCACCCAGGTGCGGGTGGTTGAGCTGTACCCGGGCGTAGTCGAAGCAGCCCGGCTATTCCGGCACGTCAACTTCGCCCTCCACGAGCGTCCGAACGTCGAGATCGTGGTCAATGATGGGCGGAACTACTTGCTCCTGACGCGCGAAAAGTTCGATGTGATCGAAGCCGACCCGATCCTGCCGACGAACGCGGGAGCAGCGGTCCTCTATTCCGCGGACTACTACCGCTTAGCGCGTTCCGCGCTCAAGGACGATGGGCTGATGGTCCAGTGGCTGAACAATTCCCTGCCCGGCCCGGCCTACCGCCTGCTCCTCCGCTCCTTCCTCGACGCCTTCCCCTACGCGACCCTCTGGGAGAACGGCTCCGTCCTGATCGGTTCGCCGCAGCCACTTCTGGTCGACCCGCAAGTGGTGGCGGCGAAGTTCGCTAGCCCGGAAGTCCACCGTGCCCTGGCCCAGCTGGGCTACCGGGAAGCGGGCGACGTCCTGCGGGAGTTTACGGCGGGCCCGGCCGACCTCTGGGCGTTCGCGGGCGAAGGCCCGCGGGTGACCGACCGTTTCCCGGCGATCGAGTACATCCGTACCATCCCCTACGATGGCACCCAGGCGACCCCGCAGTGGGGCCGCGCGGCGCGCTTTCTCGACGCGCGCGCAACCGCTGCTGATGGCATCATCTACGGCGAAGCCTCGGTTCGCCGGGAGCTCGCCCCTTACCTTCGTCTCCGCGTGCCTGAACTGGTTTTGCCACCGAGCATCGAGGGGCGCGAAGCCACCGTCCGCCGCGACCTCGCCGCCTTTCTCGCCGGCAAAGCGCAGATCTGGTTCGTGCCGTGGTGGCAGAGCGAGGGAGATATCCTCACCGAGGCTGTGCTCAATGCCCAGGCCTTTCTGGTGGACGACCGCTGGCTCGGAGGGGTGCGCGTCCTCCGCTACGCTGGGCCTGCCCCCGAGCAGTGGCAACCGCTGGAAGCGCAGTTCGGTGGGCTGCTGCGGATCACCCACTGGAGCCTTGCCGAGGGCACGCGCGTCCAGGCCGGGCAGGTCCTCCGCCTCTCGCTAGTGGAAGAGGCAACCGCTGACCTGCACGAGGACCTGAAGCTGTCTCTCCGCCTGGTCGACCCCCAGGGGCAGGTGGTAGCAGCGCTGGACCGCTTGCCCCGGAACGCCCCCCTCACCGAGTGGCAGCAGGGCCACCGCCTGACCGACCGGATCGGTCTGCTGGTTCCGCCCGGCACACCCGCGGGAACCTATACGCTCGACCTCGCGGTCTACCGCGCCGCCTCGGGCCAGCCGCTCCCCCTCGTGGGTGGGCCGCCAAGCGGTCGCCTCGCCTTGGCAACTATTTTTGTCGGGGAGCCACAGACGGTCCTCCCCCCAGCCGCGGCAGAGGTGGCTTCACCGCTCGAAGTGACGCTGGGCGACCGGCGGCTTGCTGGCTACACCCTCGAACCGGCTACGCGCCGTCCCGGTGAGCGCATCCCCCTGGTGCTCGTCTGGCAGGGGACCGGCCGGTCGCAGGCTCCGGGCGAAGTGGTGATTGGTGACCCGACAGCCCCGCTCGTTGCCGCGCCGCTCGCGACTGACGTGCTCCCGGACGGTGCCCTCCGGCGGGAAGCGTTTGCGCTCCGGCTGCCAGCCACCACGCCTCCCGGGCGCTATCCCCTCTGGTTGCGCGTGGCGGGGGCGCCGCTGCTCCGGCTGGGTGCCCTTCCCGTGGCCGCGTGGCCAGTGCTTCCGGAGCCAGCGGCACCCGCGCGACCGCTCGGCATGCTGGTCGGCAGGTTTGCGTGGCTGGAGGGCGTCACCATCCAGACTGGCCCAGGAACGACCCGAGTGGAACTGGTGTGGGAGGCGCGTTCCGAGACCGACCGCAGCTACGTGGTGTTCGTGCATGTGCTCGATGCCCAGGGTCGGCTGGTCGGCCAGTCCGACCGGTTCCCTGCTGGCGGAGCAGCGCCGACCCTCAGCTGGCGCCCCGGCCAGCGGGTGGCCGACGTCCACGAGCTACCAATCTCCCTCCCCCCCGGTGGTGCACTTGCCCTTGGGATGTATGACCCTGAGACGGGGGCGCGCCTACATGCTGGAGAGCGTGATGCCATCCTCCTTTCGGCGCCCTGAGGTGACTGCTCCCCTGGTGCTCCGCGGATGATCGCTCTCCTGCAGGCTCAATCTCTCCGCCGGGTGAGGGGCACTCTGGCTGCCTGGGCACTCCCGACGGCGCTCGCCTGCTCACTGGTAGTGACCGGGGCGAGTGGGCTGGTCTACCAGGTGGTCTGGTTCCGGCTGCTAGGCACGGTCTTCGGCGTGACAGTCTACGCGACGAGCGCTGTGCTGGCTGCGTTCATGGCTGGCCTGGCGCTCGGGAGCCTGCTCGCTGCCCGCCTGAGCGAGCGTCTACGCCGGCCACTGCTTGGCTATGGCGTGGCGGAGGTCGGGATCGGCCTGATTGGCCTGGGGAGCTTGCCCCTCCTCGAGGGCTTGCAACCGCTCTACCGCCTCCTTGCCTTGCAGTGGCAGGAAGCCGTGCCGCTGCTCGCCGCGGGGCGCTTTGTGCTGGCGTTTCTGGTCCTGGTCGTCCCGACGACGCTGATGGGCGCGACCCTTCCCCTGGTCGTCACCGCGACGGCGGCAGTCTCGCCGGCGGTGGCGCGCAACACAGGGCTCCTCTACGCAGGCAATACCTCGGGCGCGATCCTCGGTGCCTTTGGGGCGGGCTTCTTCCTGCTTGGGAGTATCGGCCTGACGGGAGCGGTGGCCCTCGCGGCCGCCAGCAATCTGGCCGTCGGGGTGCTCTGGGTAGTGCTCGGTTCCCGGGTGGCAGCCGCCGCGCGCAGCCCACGCCTCCCTGCCCCTCCTTCCCCGACGACGCTACCGGCCCCCGAGCGGCGGGTAGCGGGCGTAGTGCTGGCGAGCTACGCCATCTCGGGCGCGCTCGCCCTGGCGAACGAGGTGATCTGGACGCGGGTCCTGGCAGGCATCTTCCCCGGCACCACCTACGCCTTCACCGTCATGCTGTGCACCATTCTCGGGGGTATTGCCCTGGGGAGCTGGATCGTGAGTCCGTTGGTCCAACGTTGCGCCAACTGGGCTCTCATCTATGCGGGCTGTCAGCTGGCGCTCGCTGCGACCACTCTCCTCTCCCTGGTGACGCTCGCCTCGCTCTGGACACTCGAGCGCGGTCTCCGGCAGTGGCTCGGGCTTGCCGGGGGGCTGCTGACGGAAGAGCCAGCCTTCATGGCGCTCTTTGCCCTGCTCGCGCTGGGCCCAGCGGCCACCATGATGGGCGTCACCTTCCCGGTGGCAGCCCGCGTGTACCTCGCCACCAGTACGCACGTTGGCGACCGGGTCGGCCGGATCTATGCCGCCAACACCCTGGGGGCGATCCTGGGCTCGCTCCTCGGGGGCCTGGTGGTCGTTCCCCTCTTCGGGGCTGAGCGCGCCCTCTGGCTGACGGCTGGCGGAAGCGCGCTGCTGGCCTTGGTCGTCCTGCTGGTGGTCCCGCTGGCCTGGCGGCGGCGTGCTCTGCTCGCGACTGCTGGCGGGGCAGTGCTGCTTCTGGTGGCGCTCCTGACACCCCGTCTCTACGAGCGGCTGGATGCCACCGACCCGCGCGGTGAGCGAACGGTCTGGCTCCGTGAGGGCGCAGATGTCACTGTCCGCGTTGCACGCAACCCAGACCAGAGCCTGGTGCTCTACCTCAACAGCGAAGGGCAGGCCAGTAGCCATCCGACGACGGTCAATTATCACGCCACCCTCGGGCTGCTTGGAGTGTTGCTCCACCCCGCGCCCCGGGAGGTGCTCACGATCGGCCTCGGTGGTGGGGTGACGGCTGGTGCGGCCTCCCTACGGCAGGGGGTGACGGTCACGGTCATCGAGCTTCACGAGGCGGTGGTGGAGGCGGCTCGCTGGTTTCGGCCCGTCAACTTCGGCGTGCTCGAGCGAGAGAACGTCCGGTTCGTTGTGGATGACGGCCGGAACTACCTTTTGCTCACCGACCGACGTTACGACGTCATCCTGGCCGACATCATCCGAGCGCGGAACGCCGGGGCCGCTAATCTCTACGCTGCCGACTACTACCGGCTGGCCCGCCAGGCGCTCAGCGACGATGGGCTGATGGTCCAGTGGGTCGATGATACGGTGCCGGAGTACACCTACCGGCTGCTGGTGCGCACCTTCCTCGACGTGTTCCCGGAAAGCACCCTCTGGTTCAATGGCACCCTCTTAGTCGGGAGCAAGCGGCCCTTCCGCCTCGACCCGGTGCAGGTGAACGCCGCGATGCAGGACCCTACCGTGCGCCCACTGCTGGAGCGCCTGGGCCTCCGCGATGCGAACGACCTCTTTCGCGAGCTGGTTGCCTACCCCGATGAACTCCGTGCCTTTGTCGGCGAGGGGCCGATCATTACCGACCGCTATCCGGTGGTCGAGTTCTGGCGCTCGCTGCCCAGCACGGGGGCGCCCCCCGACCTGCGCTGGCTGCGCCTGGCGAATGTCTTGGCGGCTCACGAGCACCCCGAGGACGGCGCCGTGTTCAGCCACCCGGGGGTGCGCTGGCTTGTCCACCAGTACCATCGTCCCCTGGCGGAAGAGTACCAGGCGCCCTGGCCGCTGGCTGGCCAGAACGCAGCGGTCGCGGCCGAGCTGCAGCGCCTGCTGGAGCGGCGGGCGCGGCTGTGGTTCATCCCCGGCTGGCAGAGCGACACCGACCTTTTCCTAGAGCGCTGGCTGAACGCCAATGCCTACCGCGTGCTGGCGCAAGCGCTGGGGAACACCCGTCTCCTGCTCTACTCCTCGGCGGTTGGTGAGCCGGCCCTTCAGCCATTCAGCGCCGTCTTCGAACGGCAGCTCGCGCTCGACGCAGTCGCCCTCGACCGCACCCAGCTCGAGCCGGGGGAGGTCGTGCGGGTCGCATTCGATTGGCGTACGCTCACCCCGCTTACTGAGGACCTCAAAACGAGCCTCCGTTTGCGGAGCGAGGATGGTCGCCTGTTGGCTGAACTCTCCCGCCAGCCCCGTGACCAGCCCGCTGCTGGTCTGGGAGCAGGGGTACGTTGGCGCGAGCGGAGCGGGCTGCTTATCTCACCGGGAACACCACCCGGGGTGCACCGCCTCGAAGTGTCGGTCTACCGCGAGGAGGATGGCCGCCCGCTTGCGGTCACCACGGGTGCAGATGAGCGTGGGCAGGTGCTGATTGGCCGGCTGGAGGTGCGGCCGACCAGGCGCACCTTCCGACCGGAGGCGGTGGTAGTCGAGCACCGCGCGCGCGAGCCGTTCGGTGCCCTGCTCCTCGTCGGCTTTACGGGTGGCTTCGGCGCGGTCCGCGCGGGCGACCTGGTGCCCCTGACCTTCTTCTGGCAACTGCAGGCGAAGGGAGCAAGCGCACGCTGGTCGCTTCGGCTGGGCACGCCCGAGGCACCGGTGGTCCAGGAAGCTGGGCTGACCACTGCTGGCGAGGCCGAGCCGGGTGCCGTTCTGCGGCAGGACCGCGACTTCCGCGTCGCAGCGTCTACGCCGCCCGGCCGCTACGACCTCTGGTTGGTGGGCGAGACGCGGCAGCTCTGGCTTGGCCGGCTGGAGGTGCGAGCACGGACGCTCCCGCCACCACCCCCACCTCCCGCGCTGGCCATCGGCGCGCCGGTCGGCTCGTTCGCGCTGCTCGAGGGGGCGACCGTCCGTCCGGATGCTGAACAGCTCGAAGTCACCCTGGTCTGGCGGGCGCTCGCTGAGACGACCACCCCAACCACGGCCTTCGTCCAGCTGCTCGGCCCGGACGGTCGGCTGCTCGCCCAGTCCGACCAGGTGCCGGCTGGTGGCGCTGCCCCAACGACCGCCTGGCTCGTGGGGGAGCGGGTCGAGGACCGTCACCGGATTCGTCTTCCCGAACTCCCGCCCGGGAGCCGGCTGATCGCGGGGCTATACGAGAGCCGGACCCTCCGCCGATTACCGACTGTGGAAGGCGATGCCGTGACCTTGCCCTGGTCGGCAGCCCGCTAGCCTGGACAGACGGGATTTGCTATGACTCGCCTCCGCATGGAAGTGGCCCGGCCCGACCAGCCGTCGCGCGCAGCACTCCTGACCACCTCCACGGGGCTGCTCGGGCTGCTGGTGGGCTCGCTCGTGCTCAGCGGGGCGAGCGGGCTGATCTATCAGGTAGTCTGGTTCCGGCTGCTGGGCACCATCTTCGGCGTGACGATCTACGCGACGAGCGCCGTGCTGGCCGCCTTCATGGCCGGCCTCGCGCTGGGAAGCCTGCTCGCTGCCCGCGTTGCCGATCGGGTCCGCCGGCCCTTGCTCGCCTACGCCCTCGTGGAAGTGGCGATCGGCGGGTGCGGCTTTGCCAGCCTCTGGGCCCTCGACCAGCTCCAGCCACTCTACCAGGCCCTGGCCACCTCCTTCACCGATTCGGTCGCTGTGCTCGCGGTGGTCCGGTTTTGCCTGGCCTTTGGCATTCTGCTGGTGCCAACCACCCTGATGGGCGCGACGCTCCCGCTGGTCGTCCGCTCCTCGCTGCTGCGCGCTGGCAGCCTCAGCCGCCACGTGAGCCTACTCTATGCCGCGAACACCTTCGGCGCCGTAGCGGGGGTGGTCGTCTCGGCGTTCTACCTCATCGGAACCTTCGGTCTAACGGTGACGACCCTGGTAGCAGCAAGCTTCAACGTTGGCGTGGGGCTGCTCTGGCTCCTGCTCGCGCTGCCCGCCGAGGCGGCGCGCTGGGTCCAGGCGCCAGCGGAACCTCCCGCAGTGCCAGAGCTGGAGCCACGCGAACGGCTCACCCCTGCCCTCGCCCGGATGGTGCTCGTCATCTACGCCCTTTCGGGCGCGATTGCGCTGGCGTATGAGGTGGTCTGGACGCGGCTACTGGCTGGGGTCTTCCCGAGCACCGTCTACGCCTTCGCCCTGATGCTCGTGGCCATCCTCAGTGGGATTGCGCTCGGGAGCTGGGCGGTCACGGCCACGATTACCCGTCCGGGGAATTGGCTGGCGCGCTTTGCCCTGCTGGAGGCAGCGATCGGGGTGGTGGCGGTGCTCTCGCTCGTCGCGATCGCCCAGGTCTATCGGGTGGATGGGCTGCTGCGGGGCTGGCTCGGCTGGCCGGTCGATGCCCTGGTCGTCAACGAGCCGTGGTTCATGCTGCCCTTTGCTCTGCTCGCCATCGGTCCGGCAGCCTTCCTGATGGGCGTGGCCTTTCCGGTTGCAACCCGGCTGTACGCGAGCGGCTTCCGGGAGGTTGGCCAGCGCGTCGGCCTGCTCTACGGTGCCAATGTCCTGGGAGCGCTGGTCGGCTCGCTCGGTGGCGGTCTGGTGCTCATCCCCTGGTTGGGGGCGCAGCGGGCACTCTGGGCGCTGGCATTGGGGAATGCTGCCCTGGGGCTGGTGCTGCTTGCTGTCAGCCCGCTCCGGCGCCGCCAGCGGCTGGTGCTGGCAGGGGGGGTCGTGGGCACCCTGGCGCTGGGGGGCCTGGTGGTGCCGGATGTCTACCACCAGCTCTTCACCACCGACCCCCAGACGACCGAAACGGTATGGTTCCACGAAGGCCCCGATGCGAATGTCCGGGTTGCGCGCGACCGTGAAGGGAACCTGGTCCTCTTCACCAACAGCGCCGGCCAGAACAACGATTCGCATGCTGAGGCCGTCTTCCACTACCAGCTCGGCTTGCTGGGACCGCTGCTCCATCCGCAGCCGCGGGAGGTGCTGGTGGTGGGGCTTGGCATTGGGCAGACGGCCGGCGCCGCCTCAGTCCATCCTGGCGTGCATGTGACCGCGATCGAGCTGCTCCGCGGGGTGATCGAGGCGCTGCCGCTCTTCGAACACGTCAACTTCTCCCTCGACCGCAAACCGAACGTGAGCATCGTCGAGGCCGATGGCCGCAACTACCTGCTCCTGGCGGGCCAGCGCTTCGACGTGATCGAGTCCGACCCGATCTGGCCGACCCACGCCGGGGCGGCCAACCTCTATTCCGTCGACTACTACCGTCTGGTGCGAGCGGCACTCAAGGACGATGGGATCGCGGTTCAGTGGGTCGATGCGTCGCTGCCGGAGCCGGCCTACAAGATGATGGTCCGCTCGTTCTACGCGGTCTTTCCCGAGGCGACGATGTGGTTCCACGGTACCGTGCTGGTTGGGACCAAGGGGCCGCTCCGGCTGGACTACGATGCCATCGAGGCGAAATTCGCCGACCCAGCGCTGCGCGCTCTCCTGGCAGACCTGGGCATCCGCAGCGTCAACGACCTCAAGCGCGAGTTCGTCGCCCGACCGGAGGAGGTCCGCGCCTATCTCGGCCCGGGGCCGGTAATCTCCGACCGCTTTCCCGTGATCGAGTACGTCAACAGCCTCCCCTCCGGTACCCTGGGGGCGGACCTCCGCTGGCGCCGGGTAGCGACCTACCTGGCGGCACGCGAGCGACCCGGGGATGCGATCGCCTTCAGCGAGCCGGCCACCGCCCGCGCCTTCCGAACTTTCCACCCCGCTCGGCTGACCGAGTTCGTGCCCCCTGACGGGGTGACGGGACGCGAAGCGGAGATCGCTGCCGCGCTCCAGGACCTGCTCGCCCGCCACGAGCGGCTCTGGTTCATCCCCTGGTGGCAGAATGCAAGTGACCAGTTCTTCGAGCGCTGGCTGAATGCCAACGCCTACCAGGCGGTCAACCGCTTGCTGGGGAATATCCGCGTCCAGCTTTATCTCTCGGCCCAGGGGGAGCCCCCGCTTCAACCAACGGAGTTTGTCTTTGGCGACCAGCTCGCCGTGCGTGGCTGGGCGCTCGACCGCTTCCAGGCCGCCCCGGGCGACGGCCTGCGTGTGGCCTTGCAGCTCCACGCCCTGCGCGACCTGAGCGAGGACCTCAAGGTCATCGTCCGCCTGGTCGGGCCGGAAGGCCAGACCTTCGCTACCTCCGACCGGCTGCCGCGCGATGCCACGACCGTCCACTGGCGGGCGGGGGGCCAGCTCCTCGAGCGGCGGGCGATCCTGATCCCCCCCGGAACACCACCGGGTCGTTATCGCCTGGACCTCGATGTCTATCGCGCGGAAGATGGCCAGCGGTTGCCACCCCGCACTCCCAATGCCCCGGGGCAGCGCGTCATCCTCGCCGAGGTGACGGTGACCGAGGCGACCCGGCAGTTCCCGGCGGAAGCAGTCGAGGCGGACCAGCTTTCAAGCGTGGTGTTCGGTGAAGTCGTTCGCTTGGCTGGCTTCTCGCTCGATCTCGCCCCGCGGCGACCGGGGGATGAAGTCGAGGTCGCCCTCTTCTGGCAGCAGGTCACTGGCGGGAGCCGGCAGGTCCAGCTGCTCATCGGCAACCCGAACCGCCCCGCAGGCGTGACGGCCTTCGCCGCCGGCCAGCCGACCAGCAAGGCCGGGGCGATCAGCCGCCAGGACCTCCGCGTCCGCATCCGCCCTGGGACACTGCCTGGTCGCTACGACCTCTGGCTGCTCGATGCTGCCCAGTCGGCGACGCACGAATGGCTCGGCCGGATCGACATCGTAGCCCCACCGGCGCTCCCCACGCCCGCCGCCCCCGCGCTTGCAATCGGTCAGCGCTTCGACGAACGGATCCTCCTGGAAGGGCTGACGCTGCAGCCACTCCCCGGTGGGCTGGAGGTGACGCTCGTCTGGCAGGCCCTTGCCGACATCCCGCAGGACTACGTGGTCTTCGTCCACCTCCTGGAGGGCGGCGGCGCGATCGTTGCCCAGTCGGACCAGCGCCCTGCCGGCGGGCTGGCACCAACCGGCAGTTGGCTCCCGGGGCAGCGGGTAGAGGACCGGCATCGGCTGACGGTGGCGGCAGTGCCCCCGGCAGCGCGCCTGGCGATCGGCCTGTACGACCTGCGGACGGGGCGCCGCCTGCCAACGGCCGGGGGTGACGCCGTTCTGCTTGCGCTTCCCTAACGGCCGGCGGCGGGCTCCACCGCCAGTTGCTGGCCGCGCCCGTGGCCAACTATAGTTACCTCGAGAGACATAAACCGGAATGCCAGCAGAACGCTGCCCGGAGTCCGGTGGCCGTCTTTCGATCACCTATTCTCCGGGAGGAGGATCTGCTTGGCGTTTCAGGATAAAACTCTCACGTGTCGCGATTGCGGGCAACACTTCGTGTTCACCGTCAGTGAACAGGAGTTCTTTGCGTCGAAAGGATTTCTCAACGACCCGAGTCGCTGCCAGGACTGCCGGGCGAACCGCAAAGCCCGCATCGCGGCGCAGCAGGCGTCGTCGGGGGGCGCTCATCTCGGTGCCGCCGGCAATGGCCGGCGGGAGTACACCCGCGCGACCTGTGCTGCCTGTGGCGGGGAAGCCTTGGTGCCGTTTCTCCCGCGGGGTGACCGGCCCGTCTACTGCTCGGACTGCTTTGACAAGGTCCGCTCCTATCGCTAGGCGCGGGAAACGGCTCCCGCTGCTGGCCCGCCACCCGGCGGGCCGCTTCCACACTCAGACTGCAGGAGGGATATGGCAAAAACTGAGACCATCGAAGTTGAAGGGACGGTCGTTGATGCCCTGCCCAACGCGATGTTCCGCGTTCGGCTCGCCAACGGTCATGAAGTGCTGGCCCACGTCTCCGGCAAGATCCGCAAGAACTACATCCGGGTCTTGCTGGGCGACCGCGTCCTTGTTGAACTTTCCCCCTATGACCTGACGCGCGGTCGCATCACCTACCGCTTCAAGTAGCTGCTCAGCGCACCACCACGGCATCCTGCCCAGTTGCAAGCACCAAACGCTGCCCCGTCGCCGGCAGATAGATCCCGATTGCAACCGCTCCCCCCGGTGGAAGTGGGCCGACGGTGCGCGTCTCGCGTACGACCTCGCCAACTTCCCAGAGGCGGAACGGGTAGTTGCCCGCAAGCGGCGGTCCATCAGCCTGGCGGACGATGCTTCCGCTCGCGGAGAGCACGTGGACAAAAACGTGCAGGTCCGCCTCCTCCGGGTGCACTACCTGCCAGGTCAGCTGCAACTCCTCACCGACCAGGTGCGCTTCTCGCAAGGCGACCTTCCCGCCAAAAGTAGGCGCGGTCGGGTCGACTGCTTCCCGCGGACCCGGAACACGCAAGCGGGCAACGACGAGGGAGCTGGCCGGCCCGGCGCCGAGCGGCAGTCGTTCCAAGGTGGCGAGGTGGTACCACCCGAGCTCCAGGCGGTAGATCCCGGGCAGGGCGATCCGGGGCAGCTGCAGGTAGTACTCGTCCGCAACGGCGATTCCACGCTGCCAGTTGGTGGTCGGGGCGAAGCCGCTGCCAGGCTGGTTGTCTTGCTGGCCGGCCCGGCGCCCCAGTGGGTCGATCAGGTGGACGAACACCGTGTACCCCAGGTCGACATCGCTGAGCAGCCGCCAGACGAGGCGCAGGTCAAGGCGCGCCCCGGGGGGTGCCAGGGCGTCGTACTCCACCCCGCCGGCGGCCGGTGTGCCAGCGACCCGCAGGTCGAGACCATCGAGGGCGAAAGCATTGCCAAAGGTCGCTGACCGTACTACCTGCGGCGGTGCGACCGCGGGCGGCGGCGGGCCAAGGGTCAGCGCACCGAGTGGCACCCAACGGCCGGGCTCCAGAGCCACCTCGAGACGGTAGCGGCCCGCCGGCTGCCCGGGTGGGAGCACTAGCAGCCGAATGTCGCGCACCACCTCGTTCCGGTGCCAGGCCTCGGTGGTCGTCGTTGCGAAGAGGGGGCGGCTCCATTTCTCAGCTCCGACCTTTCCCTGCTCATCAACCAGCCGCAACCCCATCCGCTGGTCCGGTGGGGCCTCACGGTGCGTGAGCCACACCAGCTCGACCTCAGCCTGAGCGCCCAGCGCACGGGCGCGCCCGCCTGCGAGGGTAAGCGGGTCACCCGGCACGGTGGCTAGGGCGGTCCAGGCTGCTCGGTCCTGGGCAACAAGGAGGGCATGGCCGCCGAGCAGCCCCAGCGCCACTGCCAGCGCCACGAGTAGGCCCCACCCTCCCAGCCCGAGGACCCCCGCAACGACCAGCCCGCCCAGGGAAACAGCCCAGGTGGCGCGCCGCAGCGGCGTGGGCCCAAAAGCAAGCTCCAGCCGGTGCTGGCCGGCCGGAAGATCGACCGTTACCAGGCCAAGCGCCGTGCTCGGTCGTGTCGGGAGCGGGGTGCCATCGAGCCAGGCGCGCCAGCCGGGGAAGTAGAACTGGTGGAGCCGGAGGGGTGCGGGTTGCTCGGCACGCACGTCCAGGGTGAGCGCGAGCGGTCCAGCTTCGAGCAGGCGGGCGGTAAGGGGTGGGTCGTCCGCGGTGCCACTGGGGCGGGCGAAGCCCTCGGTCGGGGGGACAAACCCAGGTCGCGCCCAGGCCGGGAGGTATTCGGCGGCGGTGGTGGTGCCGATGATGCCACTGTCGTACTCAAAGCGCGCGACTGTGCCGACCGTCAGGTCGGCGTCCCGCGGCCAGAGGGGAGGCGGGTCGATGCGGGCTACGCCGGCCACGATCAGTGCCAGGGCGCCCGCCGGCGTCAGCCAACGCCAGGGAGTGGGGAGCAGGGCCAGCCCGCCGGTCAGGAGCGCAGTGCCCAGCGCGGCGAGGCTGAGCAGGCGGGTCGGGAACTGGACGTAGGCGATGAGGGGGACGACACTCCACGACCACGCTAGGAGCGGCGTGAGCCAGGCCCCGACCAGCAGGGTGAGGAAGGCACCGAACACCAGGCCGAGGCGACGACCACGCGCCCAGGGCCAGGCGGCCAGCCCCGCCAGCGCCAGCGCCACCTGCACCAGCCCGAAACGGAACGGCGACTGCGCGTACTCGTGGAGCAGGTCGCTCGCGACCAGCTCATCGAACGCGTTGAGATGATGCTCCGGCCGGTAGGCGGCCGTGTTGAAGTTGCCCGTCGAGACGAAGGCATTCTCCACCAGTGCTGGTAGCCAGTAGGCCGCGGCGATGGCCAGGCCAAGGGCGAACGCGGCTAGCACCCGCATCCCAGCACGCCCGCGCTCGCGGGTCTGCCCGGCCACCACCAGTCCGAACAGCAGGGCAACGGGCGTGAAGAAGAGGGCGATCACGTTATGGGAGAGAATGAGCGCTGCCCACCAGCCGGCGGCTAGCCCCACCTGCCGCCAGCTTGCCAGGGCCGCCCGCCGGAGGGACCAGAGCAGGAAGGGCAGCCAGGGGAAGACCCAGCTCTCCGAGAGGATGGCGCGGACGTAGGTATCGATCAAATGGTACGGAGCAAAGACGAACGCTACCGCCACGAGCCAGCCGGCCAGGCGGGAGTGGAAGAGGTCGCGGCCAAGGAGATAGGCCCCGCCGGCCGAGAGCAGCAGCGGCAGCGCCAGCGCGGCCTTGGTAGCATCGACCAGCCCCAGTCCCAGGAGGTGGAGGAGCGCTGCAGGGTAGTAAGCAAGGGGCGGGTAGTAGCTCAGCAGCGGGTAGCCATAGCCGACGGCGAAGTTCGGGAACCAGCCGGGAAACCATTCTCCCTGGCGCAGCAAGCGGTCGAACTCGACCAGGCGGAGCAGATGGTAGGTCCCGTCGTGGGAGGAGAGATAACGAAAGCGGGTGAGCGGCCAAACGGCGGGCAGCGCGCTCAGCAGGGAAGCCGCCAGGCCGAGCAGCTCGCCTGGCCAGCGATGGAGGGGAGGCCTGGCAGGAGGAGGGACGGTGACCAGTGGCGGGGCCGAGGGGGCGCTGCGGAGGGCCATCGCGGCCGGATGCTAGGGGGCGCTCGTCCAGCGCGTCAACGGTCAGAAGTGGGGGCTAAGGCGCAAGGCGCTCGAGCCGCCAGCCACTTCCCTCGCGGGTATAGCGCAACCGGTCGTGGAGGCGGTCCGGGCGTCCCTGCCAGAACTCGTACCGTTCGGGGATCAGGGCGTAGCCACCCCAGAATGGCGGCGGCTCCTCCAGGAGTGCCGCTCCCGCCGCGGCCAGGCGCTGGGCTTGTTCTTCCAGCCAGCGCCGGTTGGGGATCACCGCGCTTTGCGGCGAGATCCAGGCGCTCAGGCGGGCTCCTTCCGGTCGGCTCCGGAAGTAGGCGCGCGTGACCTCGCGGCTCACCCGCTCGACGTTCCCACTCACCCGGACTTGCCGCTCCAACTCCGACCAGAAGAAGACAGCCTCGGCGCGCGGGTTTTCCGCCAGGTCGCGCGCTTTCGCGCTCTCGTAGCTGGTGTAGAAGATCAGCCGCCCACCTTCGGTCGATTTCAACAGGACGGTGCGTGCAGCGGGCTGCGCCGTGCGCGAGGCGGTCGCGAGCACCATCGCGTTTGGTTCTGTCAGATCAGCCTGGATTGCCTCCGTAAGCCAGCGCTCGAACTGACGGTGGGGGTCAGGGTCAACGGATTGTTCGTCGAGCGGTGCTCCACGGTAGTCACGGCGCAACCGCTGCAGGTCCTCCGGGGAAAGGGCCATGGTGGCGCTCCCTCCAGGGTGAGTGTAGCCCGGGAGAGCAAGCGCGTCGGGAGCCGCTGGCGAGCGCTGGCGCCGCTGCCTATACTCCCGGCCGCGATCCAGCGCCCGAGCAGAGAAAGGACGCGATGGCCACTGCCCCACCCGCCGTGCTGGCCCCCTCGCTGGCCCGCCGTCTCTGGCAGCCGACCGTCCTGACGGCTGTGCTCGGCCTCTCCCTGCTCCTGACCGGCGCGAGCGGGCTGATCTACCAGGTCGTCTGGTTCCGCGTGCTGGGGCTGACCTTCGGCGTGACGGTGCATGCCACGAGCGCTGTGCTGGCCGCCTTCATGGCGGGCTTGGCACTGGGAAGTTTGCTGGCGGCACGCGTCACCGACCGCCTCCGCTGGCCCCTCCTTGCCTACGGGCTGGCCGAGCTGAGCATCGGGGTGCTGGGCCTCCTCAGCCTCCCAGCGCTTGAAGCGCTCCAGCCGCTCTATCGCGCCCTTGCCCACCGCCTTCCCGATTCGCTGGCGCTGGTCACGGCGGTCCGCTTCCTCGTGGCCTTTCTCATCATGCTCGCGCCGACCACCCTGATGGGAGTCACCTTGCCCTTGGTGGTGCGCGGGGCCGTCCTGCAGGCGGGCAATCTGCCGCGGGCGGTCAGCCTGCTCTACGCCGCCAACACCTTCGGTGCGATTACCGGCGCGTTCCTGGCGGGCTTCGTCTTCCTGGGGACGCTCGGGGTGCCAGCGACGGTGGCGCTCGCGGCCGCGCTCAACCTGGGCGTTGGCCTGCTCTGGTTGGGGCTGGCAGGAGCCCGCTGGCTGCCGCCGCCGACCGCCGAGATCGACCCGCAGGCGACGGCTGCTCCTGCCTTTCGCGTCTCGCCAACTGTCGCGCGCGCGGTCCTCTTCTCCTATGGCCTTTCGGGGTTTGTCGCCCTCGCCTACGAGGTCGTCTGGACGCGAGTCCTAGCGGGGATCCTCCCCAGCACCGTCTATGCCTTCACGTTGATGCTCTGTGCCATCCTGGCAGGGATCGCGCTGGGGAGCTGGGCGATGGAGCCACTCCTGCGGCGGCGGCTGAACTGGGTGGTGGTCTACGTGGCGCTTGAGGTGGCGCTCGCGGTGGTGGCGCTGCTCTCGCTCGCGTTCCTGGCGCAAGCGACCCGGCTGGAAGCCTTCTTCTTGCGGGGTGCCCCCGAAGGGACCTATCTCCTCGGTCGCCCGCAGTTCATGCTGCCGTTCACCTTCGTGGCCATCTTTCCCCCTGCTCTGCTGATGGGCGCGCTCTTCCCGGTGGCGGCTCTGCTCTACGCTGCCGGGCAGACGGATGTTGGCCGCCGGATCGGCTCGGTCTACGGAGCGAACGTTCTCGGGGCAGTGAGCGGCTCACTGGCAGCCGGCCTCCTTCTCATTCCAACAGTAGGGGTGCAGCAGACGCTCTGGCTCCTCGCTGCTGGCAATGTGGTCGCAGGGCTGGTGGTGGTGGTGGCCGAACGACGCCTCCGGCGAGGGAGCGCGCTGGCCCTGGCAGCCGGTGCTGCTGCCCTCCTCCTGGCACCGCGGCTGCTGCCGGACCTCTACGTCACCCTTTCGGAAGGCGATGCCCGTGGCTTGCGGACCATCTGGCTGCGCGAAGGGCAGGAGACAACCGTCTCGGTGGTGCGGGCCCCAGATGAGCGGCTCTACCTCAAAATCAATAGCCAGGGGATGGGCGCCGATGGTGGCCCCCAGGCCCAGTTCCACCAGCGGCTGGGGCATCTCGGCCCCCTGCTCCATACGAACCCGCGAGACCTGCTTATCATCGGCCTGGGGGTCGGGGCGACGGCGGGCGCCTCGGCGCTCCATCCTGGCTTGGCGGTAACGGTCGTCGAGCTGGTGCCGGGCGTCATCGACGCCGCAGCGCTTTTCGAGCGGGCGAACTTTGGTGTCCTCAGCCGGCCGAACGTCCGGCTGGTGATCGACGATGGGCGCAACTTCCTGCTGCTCCGCGACCAGCAGTTCGACATTATCGAGGCGGATCCGATCCTGCCGCGGAACGCAGGGGCTGCCAACCTCTACTCCGCCGATTTCTACCGTCTGGTCCGCAGTCGCTTGCGCGATGATGGGGTCTTTGTCCAGTGGGTGGACCCCACCTTGCCCCTGGCGGCCCATCAGATGATGGTGCGCACCTTCCTGAGTGTCTTTCCCGGCGCGACCCTCTGGGAGAACGGTGCCATCCTGGTCGGCTCGCGCCTGCCCCTCCAACCCTCGCCCAGCCAGCTCGAGGCGCGCCTCCGCCGGCGCATATGGTGTAGCGTACGCCTTCTATGACCTTTGTGGCGCCGATGCTTTCGAAAAGCTCGGCAATCCCTTCACCCATGGCCACTGTGACGATGCCGTACGGCTGTTTATCTGCCGGCGCTTTTTCTGCCGGTGCTGTCTCCTGTTTGTTCTGGCTGAGAATCGCGCTGTGCTGTTC
>JAILZB010000455.1 GCA_023512725.1 Chloroflexota bacterium
CGTAGCCGCACTGGGTGGGGAGGTCGAAGGCCAGGTTGGGCCCTCCCCGTCCGCCCCGCTCGAGCATCCCTTTATAGTAGTCGCGGGTGTCCTCGGGGGTCCCGTACCCGGAATAGATGGCGGCGCGCGTCGGTCCCGCGCCCGGGATCTGCCCCGTGCCTTCCCCGCCGCCGGCCATGTGGGCGAAGCGGGCAAGCCCCGCCAGGGGCTCTATGGCGAAGGTCCCGGCAGTGAAGGGATAGGTGCCGGGGAAGCCCACCTTTTCCAGGAAATCGAAGTCCTCGATATCGAGGGGAGAGTAGAAACGGCTGCTCTCCGGCGTGCAGTAGGGAAATTTCTTGATGGTCTTGGCCAGGGGTCCTTCCTCCCAGGCCTTCTTCGCTTCCCTTATCCTCTCCAGGTCCTCTTTCATCTTTTCCCCCTTCCTCCCGGTTCACGTCCCTTGCGGTGGTCTGCGGTGCGGCGCGTGGCTTCAAGCGGGGATCACGGCGAGTGACCACGACCCGGGACCTCGCCGCGGCTGCCGGCGCCGCGGTGGTCAGCGGGACCGTGCCGGCCGGCGCCGCACCGATCACGGTCAGCATCGCCGACGCAGTCGGCTGGTTGGCGCCGGCAAAGAGCCCGAGCAGCGGCGCCACCGTCGCAGGCAGTCCGCCGGTGGTGAAACCCTGACCAAACGGCTGCGGGGAACCGAGCAGGGGTGTGGTCGCGCCGAACGCGCCCGCCAGGTCCGGCACAAAGGTCGCCGTGACCAGGGTCATGCCGGGCGCCAGACCACGATAGGTGGCGGAGGCGCTGTCGCACCCGCCGAAGTAGCTGATCAGGTTGCTCTGGCCGGGGAAGAACGCCCCGGCCGTCGCCGTGCCGAAGGTGGTGAAGGGGCTGGTCGTGGTCGGGAAAAAGCCGCACCGGACCGC
Organism: Chloroflexota bacterium; assembly: GCA_023512725.1. Taxonomy (GTDB): domain Bacteria; phylum Chloroflexota; class Dehalococcoidia; order SpSt-223; family SpSt-223; genus JANWZD01. The sequence continues at coordinate 918 of JAILZB010000455.1, forward strand.
CACCTGGCTCGCCGTCCGGACAAACCCCGTGGTCGAGCTGGGCGCGGCCTGCGTTGCTGTCGGCTGTGGGTCGACCCACGCGGCGATCGTTGGGTCGGCGATCGTGAAGTAGACGGTACCGTTGAGGATCGAGCCGAATACGGTCGTCAGCACGCCTCCGGTCGTCGGGTCGAGGCAGAAACTGTTCGCCGTGAAGCCGGTGAACGCCGGCGACGGCAGGGCCGACTCGCACTGGATGAACACCCGGTTGAAGTACGCCGTGGCGACGCCGCACGAGCTGGCTGAGCCAAGGGACGGGTTGCAAGGGCCACCCACGGTCACCGAGGCCGGCTGGAGCAGTTGGTTGGCCGTCACCGGCGCCGTCGAGCCGGTCGGAGCGGCCCCCTCCGGGGCCTGTGCGTGGGCGCGGCCGCCCCACGGCCAACCAGCGATGAGCACGATGACGGGAAGGATCAGCAGGGACCGTCGCACCCCAGGCATCACGCCCTCCTCCCTGGGACAGTGGGGTCGCTCAGCTCCGCGTCACGCCATCATCGGCGTGGGCCAGAAGAGCATGCAATCGAGGCAGCGGCTCTTCACGTAGGCGCCGTCCTGATAGTAGGACGCAATGAAGCGTGAGTGACAGCGTGGGCAGGCGCGATCGGCGAACCGCACCTCGAACGTGCCGGCCGGTCCAGCCGTGGGGTCATTGCGGGCGTCGGTCGCCATGCAGCCGTACCTCATCGACGTGCGCGTGGCTGCATGGTAGCGACCGGAGCGGACCAGCGGCAAGCGCCCAAAGGGTTATGGGTATGTGTCATCGGCGCCGAGCACGAGATGGCCGAGCGCAGCGAAGGCTTCGCTCGCCGCCTCCGGCTCGACGCCGAGCTTGCGCTGCAGCGCCAGACCGAAGCCCGCCGCGATCAGCAGCGACCCGATCGCCTCGGGCCGCAGTGTGCGCGCCGTGGCATGGCCGGATGCGGCGAGGAGCGGGGCGGCCATCGCCCCCAGCGCGGCGATCGATTCAGCGTAGAGCCGGCGCAGTTGCTGCCGGAGGGTGGGGCTATGCGCCGCGGCGACGGCGAGCTCGGCGTGGAGGGCGGGCGGGGCGCAGACGACGACGGCGTCGACGTCGT
>JAILZB010000456.1 GCA_023512725.1 Chloroflexota bacterium
GTCCGTATCGCGGATCTCCCGGTACCAGAGACATGGATCCGGTAGCAGGCGCACCTCGACCGTCAGTCGCTCCGCCCCCCGGCCGTCTTCCATCGGCTTGCCTCCTCCTCGCGGGCGCAAACGAACGAGCAATCGGCGTGCCGTCAGCCCGCGCACGGCGTGCTGCCGGTTTCGCGGTCGCCCGGGGAGCCGATGGGGAATTTCGTTCCCGCCGCGGTCGGGAAACGTTTGCTAGCATGGGGGCTCGTGGAGCTGCTGGGGCTCGCCGTCGTCGTGGGCGTCGGCCTTCTCCTCGGCTGGCGCTCCTACCAGCGGTGCCCACACTGCGGCCGCCTCGTGCGCCGGGCGGTTCAGGGCTGGAAGCGGTGCGGCTCCTGCGGCCGGCAGTACCGGCGCGGGCTGCGCGTGCGCTGACCTCGATGCGCGGCGTTCCCCTCCGCTGGCTCTCGACCCGGTTGATCGTCGCTCTGGTCGGCGCCGCTCTGGCCGCCGCCCTGGCCGGGTTGGGGCTGTGGTGGTGGCTCGATGCCCAGGAGCGCGAGGCCGTCGCCGCGTACCTGGCGGCGATGAAGAATCTTCCCGCCGACGGCGCGCCGGCCCCGGAAGCCCGGGCCGCCGCCGCGCGTGAGCTCGAGGCGGCCCTGGCCCGCTATCCGTCGTCAAGCCTGGCGCCGCTGGCGGCCTACGAGCTCGGCAACCTCCGGTACGCCGAGCGGGACTGGGCGCGAGCCCGGGCGGCCTGGGAGGTGGCGGCGGCACGGACTCCCTCGTCGACGGTGAGGACGCTGGCCCGCGCGGCGATCGCCTACAGCTGGGAGGCGGAGCGCAACTACGAGCGGGCGGCGGCCGCCTTCCAGGCCGCCCTGGAAGGGGTCGGCCCGGGCGATTTCCAGTACGCGGACCTTCTGCTCGACGTGGCTCGTACCCAGGAGATAGCGGGCAACAAGGACGCTGCCGTCGAGACTTACCGCCGATTGTTGAAGGAAGTTCCTCAAAGCCCCAGGGCCGAGGAGGTGAGGGTCCGGCTGGCCCGGCTGGGGGCCGGCCCGTGAGCCCGTGGCGGCCGTGGGGCACCCCATTTGCACGCCGAGGAATCCCATGACGAGCGAGACGATCCTGAGAGCCCTGGAAGACATCGCCACCCGGCTGCGGGTGGACAGCGTCCGCGCGACCACGGCCGCGGGCAGCGGCCACCCCTCGAGCGCGGCCTCGGCCGCCGACCTCGTGGCGGCGCTCTTCTTCGGCGTGATGCGCTTCGACCCCGGCGACCCCCGCTCCCTGGCCGGCGATCGCTTCGTGCTCAGCAAGGGCCACGCGGCGCCGCTCCTCTACGCGGTGTGGGCGGAGGTGGGCCTGCTCAAGCGCGAGGAGCTGCTCACGCTGCGCCAGGTGGACAGCGACCTCGAAGGCCACCCCACGCCGCGGCTGCCGTTCGTGGACGTGGCGACCGGCTCGCTCGGGCAGGGGCTCGGCGCCGGACTGGGACTGGCGCTCGGGGCCCGACGCGCGGGGAGCGACGCCCGCGTCTTCGTTCTGCTGGGCGACGGCGAGATGGCGGAGGGGTCGGTCTGGTAGGCCGTCCAGGTCGCCGCGCACGAGCGGGCGGGTAACCTGGTCGCGATCGTGGACGTCAACGGCATGGGCCAGTCCGGCCCCACGATGCTGGAGCACGACGTGGACGCCTACCGTCGCCGCTTCACGGCGTTTGGCTGGCGGGCGCGCACCGTGGACGGCCACGACATGGCGGCGGTCCTGGCGGCGCTGCGCTGGGCGCGGGGCGGGCGCGAGGCGCCGAGCGCCGTTATCGCGCGGACGGTGAAGGGCAAGGGCATCGAGGGTATCGAAGGCGAGGCCGGCTGGCACGGCAAGCCGCTGCCGGCCGACGCGGCCGAGCGCGCCGTGGCAGCTCTCGAGCGCCGCCTGCACCACGTGCCCCCGCCGCCGGTCCAGCGCCCGCGCGGAAAGACGGTGCGCCTGCCGGCGCCCTTCGAGGGCGCGGCGTGGCCGTCGGCCCCCGTCGCC
>JAILZB010000457.1 GCA_023512725.1 Chloroflexota bacterium
GCGTCAGCGCGAGGCGGTCGGCGATGGGGCGGAACTCTTCCATCAGGTCTAAAGCCAAAGCGGGTTTGCCGGGGCGACCTCGCCGGTCGTGACCTCCTCGTGCTGGGAGACGACGACCTGGTCGGCCTCGCCGCCGCCTTGACCGGCCTCCCGCGGCGCGTCGTCGTGCTCGAGATCGATGAGCGACTGAACGACTTCATGCGCGCAGCCGCCAGTGCGGCGGGGGTTCCCCTGACGGTCGAGACGGTTGACCTGCGCTTTCCCCTGCCTCCTCCCCTTCTTCACGCCTTCGATACTTTCTTCACTGATCCCCCCGATACCTTGGCGGGCCTGGAGTTGTTCATCGGGCGCGGGCTGGAAGGGCTCCGTGGCCCAGGCTGTGCTGGCTACTTCGGGGCGACCGTGATCGAGTCTTCCTTCCGCACCTGGCGTGCTCTTCAGGCCCGCCTGGTCAGCTCCTATCGCGTGGCGATCACTGACCTCGTTCGAGACTTCAGCACCTACGAGAACTGGGACTACCTCGTCGGCAGCGTGCGCGACGACTTGCCTCCCCTTCGCCATCCACCGGCTGGGCACTGGTATCGTTCCGCGCTCTACCGCCTGGAGACCTTCGAGGACTCGGTGCTGGAGGCGGCTGCCGTCGACGAGGCGACCCTCTACGTTGGCACCGAGAGCCTACTTCACACCAGGAGCAAGCAGGATGTGGCGGGTCCCTGAGTACTACTGGATCACGGCAGGTGCCGCCGAGGGGGGGAGCGAGCTGAACGCCTTCGATAACGCCCTCCTGGCGGCAGGGGTCGGCAACCTGAACCTGATCCGCGTGAGCAGCATCCTGCCACGGGGCGCCCGGCGGATGGAAGGACGGCCGGAGCACCTGGTCGAAGGCACGCTGACCCCGGCGGTCTACTCCGTCGCGGAGAGCAGTACGCCCGGCCAGCTGATCGCCAGCTGCGTGGGGGTGGGGCGATCGGCCGACCAGTACGGGGTGATCTTCGAGCACGCCGGGGCGATGACCGCCGACGAAGCCGAAGCGATCGTCCGCCGGCAGATCGAGGAGGCGTTTGCACGCCGCGGGCTTGCGCTCCACGAGCTGGTGCTCAAGTCCTGCGAGCATCGCGTCGAACGATGCGGCTGCACCGTCGCGGCCGTCATGCTCTGGTAACGGGGGGTACCGATGGAAAGTGTTGGTCGCCACCTGATCATGGAACTGTGGGACTGTAACGAGAATCTCGACTCGGTCGAGGCGGTGCGTCAGGCGCTGGTCGAGGCCACGGCCGCCTGCGGTGCGACCCTGCTCGAGCTGTTCGTCCACCCGTTTACACCCCAGGGGATCACGGGGGTAGCCGTGATCTCGGAATCCCACATCCTGATCCACACCTGGCCGGAGCTGGGCTACGCCGCAGTCGACGCCTTCACCTGTGGCAAGAAGGTCCGCCCAGAAGAGGTCGTGCCGGTGCTGGAGCGCTACTTCCGGCCGGGACATGTCCAGGTCATGGAGATGAAGCGTGGTGTCTTTAACGCCCGAACCCGCGTTCCCGCTGGGGCAGTGGTTCGCTGAAGCGCCGCTGCGCGGTTTCCGCCAAGGCTACCAGGTTCTGCACGAGCTGTACCGCGGACGCTCCGCCTACCAGGCGGTCCAGGTCCTCGAGACGGAGCTGCTCGGCCGCATCCTCGTCCTCGACGGCGCGGTCCAGACCTCGGTGGAGGATGAGCATATCTACCATGAGATGCTCGTTCATCCCGCGCTCGTTGCCATCGAGCAGCCGCGACGCGTGCTGATCATCGGCGGTGGCGATGGCGGGACCCTCCGCCGAGTCCTCGAGCACCGCTCGGTCGAGCGGGTGGTCCAAGTTGAGCTGGACCGCCTCGTGGTCGACGTCTGCCGGACCTACCTTCCCCAGATCGCGGCCGGCGCGCTGGACGACCCTCGGGTCGAACTGGTGATCGGTGATGGCGCGCGCTACCTCGCCGAGACGCGTGAGACCTTCGACGCCATTCTGGTCGACTCGACTGACC
>JAILZB010000458.1 GCA_023512725.1 Chloroflexota bacterium
GACCCATTCTTTCCACCCGAGCGAACGGACAAGCAGGTTTGCGCAGGCGATGATTTTTCTGTCCCCCGCGCTGTAGGTGTATTCCTTTGCACGCCGTATATCAAAGGCGTAGAACGGGCCCTCGTAGGCTTGGAACATCTCCGACCTGTCGTACAGGCCAGTCAGTGCGTCGCTCATCGTGAGACCTGATAGAGCCGATCCAAATCCACGACCGCACGCGTGCAGTCGCGGTCTTGCGCGCAGACGAGGGAGGCGATGTAGAGTGCCTTCTGCCATTCAAGCATGGTCGCGGTCCGATGACAGATGCGCTCATAGACCTTGCCTGTTTGACGATCCGTGTAGATGATGAGCAGGCCATGCGCTCTCGGCCTGGCCGGAGAGGGTCTTGCCCCACTGGCGACGGCGGTATGTGGCAGCATTGCGCTCCTTTCTTCTAGTTCTTCTCTTCGTTCTTCTGACGCGCCCTTCGCACGTCTTCGATCTTGTTGTAGGATTCGCCGCTCTCTGAAGTTTTCTTTAAAAGAGTGACGAGGCACTTCTGACCTATGATGGTCGCGACATTGAAGAGCTGCCCCCGCTCAAGCCGATAGCCTAGCTCGCTTATCAGAGCGGAGAGCTTACTCTTCTTCGTCAGGATCGGCGTGTAGTATTTGCTCAGGACGTACCCATTGCCAATCTCGAACTGCACCAGCAGGCGTTTCTCACCATCTTTGAACCGGCTCTCTACCAGAGCGACGTGCTTAATCACCGCTTCGTATTCGCCAGTCGGCAGCGGTTCTTACCTGTCATGGTATTCAAGCATGATTTCCTTCATGGTTCACCTTCTTTCATTTTTGCCTCCCAGGCGCGCCAGGCCTCCCAAAAGAGGTCTGGGCGGCCGGGGAAATCGCTGAGCTTTGGCATGTCGGCGTAGTGTCTCTCGTGCACCCAGTGTGCCTCTTGTACCTCCTTTCTTGGTGCTCCCTGGCCGCCCACACCTTGCGCCCTTTGCGCCACCTTCGGCGCTCCCTGACCGCCGCCCTCAACCCTGAGCTTTGAGCGACTCGGCCAGGAGACAAACCGCACTATGACGCCCTTCCACCACCCGTACAGACGCTTGACTGGCCACCAACCGAACTTTGGGGTCTTCAGCTCACCGGTGATGTAGTCGAAGAGGTCGCGCCACCAGCGCCAGGTCAGCCTGTATTTCCACGCGAGCGTATTCAGTACAGCCATTAAGGCCTCAATCGTGTTTCTCTGGGTGTAGTTCGCCCGTGCGAATGTACGGAACCGCCAGAGAATATAGCGCAAGCCGCGCACAGATGGGTACTTGTTGCGGCTCTGGTAGCGGTTTGTCATGTCGAACGGGTAGTTATTGGGATTCCTCCCGTCTCTGTGGCTCCGGAGCCGTTCTTTGTAGCTCTTCCGTATTCGCCCATAGCAGGGTTGGTAGTAGTAGATGGGGTCTGCTAAGTAGTTGGGGTCTGACGATGTAGTTGCCGTTACCCTAATTGATGATGACCGGCTCGCTGGTGCAGCAGCATGTGGCCGCGCGGGGCACGTTCGAGCTCAACGCGCTGCTCTCGGGCGACCCAGTAGCGGCGGGGATGATCACCTACCGCGTACCGGGAGCGGATGGCTTCTTCATGCTCTGGCTCGCGCCGCCGATCCAGGCCGAGAACGTGGTGGCAAAGGACGTGATCCTGGTGCTCGATGTTTCCGGCAGTATGACCGGGCAGAAGCTCGAACAGGCGAAGGCAGCGCTGCGCTTCGTGTTGAACCGGCTCAACCCGGAGGACCGCTTCAACATCATCGCCTTTAGCACCGGTGTTGACCGCTACTCCGCCTCGCTGTTGCCGGCGGCACAGGCCGGTGCGGCGATCGCCTACGTGAATCGGTTGCGCGCCGAGGGCAGCACCAACATCAACGAGGCACTCCTCACCGCCGTGCGCGGGACGGACCCCGAGCGGTTCACCACTATCCTCTTCCTCACGGACGGTGAGCCAACAGTGGGTGAGCGCACCCCCGCAC
>JAILZB010000459.1 GCA_023512725.1 Chloroflexota bacterium
TCCTTGGTGCACGAGTCCCTGTGGGGACACCCACGGCACTCCTTGCACCGGTACACCCGCACGCCATAGTTGTCTCGGCTCGGATCTCTGTAGACATGCTCCAGGACCAGCGTCTTCCCAGCCGGGCAGCGGTAGGTGTCCGTCTCAGGATCGTGGACGAAGGCGTCCTTGTGATAGGCCGCCCCTTGTGCCTTGGACTCTTTGCGCTTCATGTTGGGATCGGCAACGTACACATCCGTGGGCCGGTCCTGCAATGCCGCGAGGTTCTCCGCCGAGTGGTAGCCACTGTCGTACACCGTTGCCTCGGCCAACCGCCCGGTGTTGGCCTCGATCTCGTCCAGCATCGGCACCAGCGCCTCATTGTCCGTTGCCTGGGCGATCACGTCCGCCCCCACGATGACGCGCGCTTTGTCATCGACCGCCGCCTGCGCGTTGTAGCCCATCACGAACCCACGCCGCCCTTTCAACTGCACCGCCTGGGGGTCTGCCAGATTGATCTTGGGGCCGTACGGCTTCCCCGTCTTCGGGTCGATCGCGCCCCCGTGATGACTCTTGCGGTTGGCTTCCCGCTGATCCAATTCCGCCAGCGCCTGCTTGACACGCGCCTGCAGTTCCTCTGGGTTCTTCAGCGCTTCCGGCATCGTGCACCCCTCGGGATCCGCAGAGGCGCTTTCCTCCTCCGCCTCTACCGAACGCTCGAGTTGAGCAATGGCCCGCGCCGCGCGTTCCTCCAGGGCCAGGAGTTCATCGCGGCTCAGCGCCTTGTCTCGGGACACCGCGCTGACCCGCGTGCCATCCACCGCATGCAAAGCGAAACCGACCAGCCCCACATGCACCGACGTGCGCACGGTCTGTACGAACAACTGGCGCATCGCCTCACGATTGGCCTTGAAGAAACGCGCCAACGTGCTATGGTCGGGGTGTTGTCCACCCAGCAGCCAGATCAGCGGGAGGTTCTCCTTCGCTGCCGTCTCCAAGCGCCGCGTGGAGCGGATGCGCATCATGAAGCCATACACCCAGAGCGACAACAGCAGCCGAGCATCGTACTCCAGACCGCCCCTGACCGCTGGCACCTTGCGCAGACCCAACGCAGTCAGATCGAGCTGATCGACGAAACTCGCGACGAAGCGCACGACGTGGTCCATCGGTATCAGGTCGTCGAGATTCGGCGGCAGAAGCCACATCTGGCCACGGGTGTAAGGACGAACTGGCATGTCAGCACCCCCACTCATGCAGAGTGTGGCCATTATACCCTAAGTATGTCATGTGCGCCAGTCGACCTATGCAACAGTCTCGAAGCGGGGGAACAGGAGGAGACCGTCGCCCATTCGGTGAAGACCTGGTCCATGGCTGGAGGAGATGCTCTGCAGACGCGGCCGGCCAGGCCTTGGGGCGGAGTGAGTCGGTGCTTGCGGCAGCCGGGGCACGCTGGAGCGGCGTAGCTACCGGTGGTGAGAGTTGGGTGGCGAGAGGAGGTGGGGGCTGTGCGCCCGCGGCGGATCGTCATCGGACAGAAGGTCAGTGAGGCCAAGCTGCAGCAGGCCCGAAAGCTGCGGCGCGCCATGACGGCGGAGGAGAAAGCGCTGTGGGAGCGGCTGCGGGCCAACAGACTGAATGGCCTTCACTTCCGCCGGCAGCAGGTGATCGATGGTTTCATCGTGGACTTTTACTGCCACTCCGCCGGTCTTGCAGTGGAGCTTGATGGTGGGGTGCATGCCACGCGAGCCGACGCTGATGCGCAGCGCGACAGCATCCTCAGTCGTCGCGGAGTGCGGGTGCTGCGGATCAGCAACGACGAGGTCCAGCAGGACATGGACTCGGTGCTGGCGCGTATTGCGGCCGCGGCGGAGCAAGGAACCCCCGACCGTTCTATGGAAGCGCGCGAATAGGAGCGTCCCGTGCTTGGAGCAGATGGCCGCAAGGGAGAAGAAGCCTATCCCCCCGTTTCGGGGGGACGGTGGGGGGTCTGCTCCGTGGCGTGACCCCCTACCGTTCCCCCGAAGCGGGGG
>JAILZB010000460.1 GCA_023512725.1 Chloroflexota bacterium
CGCTACCACCGCGCCCTGGCGGAGCTCGAGCGCCTGAGCGCCACGATCGCCGCCCGCCACGGCCCACTCACCCCCGAGTCGTGGGAGCTGCTCGACGAGTCCCGCGACGAGCGCACCCGCGATCTGATGCGCACGGTCGAGGAATGATCTGCACCGACTCGTCGGTCGCCGCCAAGTGGACCTTCGTGGAAGCCCATTCGGGAGAGGCGCGGGCACTGCTGCGCGACGCGCTCGCCCGGCAGGAGCCGATCGTCGCGCCACCGCTACTGCCGAGCGAGGTAGCCAACATCATCCGCCAGCGGATGCGCCAGGGGCAGGTGCTGCTCGACGAAGCGCGGGCCCTGCTGACGCAGTTCCTCGCCCTCCCAATCAGCTTGCAGGCGCCGGAGGCGCTGTATGAGCGCGCCCTGGCGCTGGCGGACGAGCACAATCTGCCGGCGGTCTACGACGCTCACTACGTCGCCCTAGCCGAGCTGCTCGGGGCGACGCTCTGGACGGCCGACCGGCGGCTGCTGCGCGCCCTCGGCGGCCGGCTGCCCTTCGTCCGCTGGATCGGCGAGTACGGGGCCTGAGGATGAGGAGGGGAGGCCCGCAATGTTAAATACAACCGATGCCCGAGGCACCCTGCACGCCCCGCCGGATCCTTGGAGCACAACGGCAAGCCGCTCCGTGTGGCCGTGTACTGCCGGGTCCCGAGCGACGAGCAGGCCCAGGCCGGCACTATCGAGAACCAACTCGACTTTGCCCGTCGCTACTGCGATCTCCATGGGTTGCTCATCCACGATTTCTATGACGGATGAGGGCGTGAGCGGCGCGCTAGCGGTTGAGGAGCGCCCAAGTGGGAGGCGGCTCCTCGACGACGCTCGGGCGCGCAAGTTCAACGCCGTGCTGGTCTACTGCGTGGACCGCTTCGCCCGCTCTACCCTCCACCTGCTGCACGCCCACGACGTGGTAACCCTCCGATCCATGACCGAGCCCTTCGACACGGCCACGCCGCTGGGCGAGTTCATCATGACGCTGCTGGGTAGCCTCGGAGCGCTGGAGCGCGCTACCATAGCGCTGGAGCGCGCTACCATAGCGCTGGAGCGCGCTACCATCATCGAGCGAACCAATCTGGGGCGCCTGTGGGCGGCCAGGGAAGGACGATGGCTGGGTGGCAAGCCCCCGTACGGCTACCGCGTGGTGGACAAGCGTCTTGTGGTGGAGCCGACCGAGGCCGCCATTGTGCAACGTATCTTCCGTCTCTACGTCGAAGAGGGGATGGGGCTGATCCCCATCGCTGAGCTGCTCAACGCCGAGGGCGTGGCTTCCTCCTTCGGCCAGCGGGGGCAGACGACCAGGCGGTGGCCGGACGGGGAGCGTCGCTGGAACACCGGCACCATCTCCAGACTGCTCCACAACACCGCCTACGTGGGCTGCTATAAGGCCGGCCGGCGGGCGGGAAAGACGTTGGCCGAGTACGCCACCCCGCCCATCGTCGACCAGTCCCTCTTTGACGCGGCGCAGCGGCTTCTCCAGGAACGCCTCGTCGAGACCTCCCGCAACGCTCGCCGGCTCTACCTGCTTCGCGGGCTCATTACCTGCTTTTGTGGCCGGAGCGTCGTGGGCGACGGCAACCGCAAGCGCGACCAGTTCTACTACGTCTGCCCCGAGGGCCACTTCCGCCACCGGGCCGAAGCGCTGGAGGCGGCCATCTGGCGGGACCTGGCCACCTACGCCCGCAACCCCGAGGAAGAGGTGCTGCGCCCGCTCCGTCAGCGACTCCGGGCCCAGGCACAGGAGGTCGAGGATGTCAGTCGGGAACTGGCCGACTTGGCCCGACGGCTCACCGCCAAGAAGGCCGAACAGGATGCGGTCATCACCCTTTACCGCAAAGGGCGCATCACCGAGGCCCAGCTCGACAGCCAGCTCGATGCCCAGGCCGTCGAACTCGCAGCGCTGGAGCCTCGTCAGAAGACGCTCTACCCCCGCCAGACGCAGGCCCAGGAGCGGGAGACCAACCT
>JAILZB010000461.1 GCA_023512725.1 Chloroflexota bacterium
GCGGAGCTGGGTATAAGAGACAGTCCTGGGGCAGATAGCCGATCTTGGTGCCCGGTGCGGCCCATGCCTCGCCGTTGAAGTCGTGATCCACTCCCGCCATTATGCGGAGGAGCGAGCTCTTGCCGGCGCCATTGCTACCCAACACGCCTATCTTGGCGCCAGGGTAGAAAGAGAGCCATATGTCGTTGAGAATCACGCGCGACGGGGGCACGACTTTCGTCAGCCCCTTCATCACGTATATGAACTGCGGTGCCACTAGAAACCCTCTTGCACGAAAGGCCATCGTTGCGGGTGCGGTTTGGGCCGCACCCCGGAAGGGCTAGGAATCTAAAACAGGGGGCAGCCGGAGCATGAACGCGGCAGCGCACTCCGTCCCTGCCGGTACTCGGATCGCGAGCTGGGAGCCGCGAGTCGGGGTGGTAGGATCGGGCCGGATGGCACAGGCTCTGGGTCGTCTGCTCCTGCAGCGCGGTCAGCCGGTCCTTCTTGTAGCCGGCCGATCGCCTGAGCGGGCAGCCGCAGCAGCAGCGTTCATCGGTCCCTCGGTCGAACCGGTAACTTTGGAGGCGCTTGCCGCCAGAGCTACGCACATCGTGGTGGCGGTCAGCGACTCTGCGGTCAGGGAAGTGGCCGAGCGACTCGTTGCCGCCGGAACGCGAGCCAGGGTAGTCTTGCACACGGCTGGCAGTCTGGGAGCGGAAGCACTCGGTGTCCTCTCTGCCTCAGGCGTGTCCACTGGCATGCTGCACCCCTTGCAGACGGTACCCACACCGGAATTCGGGGTAGCGGTTCTCCCTGGTAGCTTCTTCGCGGTGGAGGCGAGTGGCGATGCACTGTCCTGGGCGCGACATATCGTCGCGCTTCTCGACGGGCGTCTCCTGACCATCGAGGCAGGGAAGCACGCCCTCTATCACGCGGCGGCTGTGCTGGCCAGCAACGGAGTCACCGCCTTGCTGGATGCAGCCATTCGAGCAGCGACTGGGGCGGGGATCTGCGAAGCCGACGCACGAGCGTCCTTCTCGTCGCTGGCCATGGCCAGCGCGGGAAATAGCGCAGAGCTGGGGCCGGTGCAGGCGTTGACCGGACCCGTGCGGCGAGGCGATGCTCCTACAGTGCGCTCGCACCTACGAGCGCTAGCAGATTACCCTGAGATTGCGAGCCTCTACAGGCAGCTTGCCATCTACTTGGTGGACGTGGCACGCCGCGCGGGGTTGGAGGAAGTGTTCTGGCAGCAGATACAGAACGCGCTTTCGGAGGAGGGATCATAGTCGTGTCGCGGCCCGTAAGAGTGCCAGACTTAGTGGAGTGGAAGAAGCGAGGCGAGCGCCTGACGATGCTCACCGCGTACGACGCTGCGATGGCTAGGCTTTTCGATAGAGCCGGAGTGGACCTGCTCCTGGTGGGCGATTCTCTGGGGATGGTGATCATGGGCGAAAGCGACACCCTCGGGGTGACACTGGACGACATGGTCCGCCATACTCGAGCGGTGCGCCGTGGGGTCGAGCGTGCGTTAGTTATCGCCGACATGCCGTTCCTCACTTACCAGGTCAGCACCGAGGAAGCAGTTCGCAATGCTGGCCGCCTGATTCAAGAGGGTGGGGCCCAAGCGGTCAAGCTGGAGGGCGGGACACCGATACTGGCGGTGGTGGAGCGGTTAGTAGCAGTCGGTATACCTGTCATGGGACATCTAGGCCTCACCACGCAGTCGGTTCACAGATTGGGTGGTTATCGCCAGCAGGCGCGTACCGAGGAAGAGGCACGTTCGCTAGTATCGCAGGCGCGGGCACTCCAGGAGGCCGGTGCTTTTGCCATAGTACTGGAATCAGTTCCAGCGGCGGTGGCCCGCGAGGTGAGCGAGTCGCTGGCAATTCCTACCATTGGAATCGGGGCTGGT
>JAILZB010000047.1 GCA_023512725.1 Chloroflexota bacterium
TTGCCTTCACCCCCATCGCCTTCACCGCTGGCACGCTCAGCGTCGTCCAGGGGGGAAGCGCCACGGTGGGCAGCAGCATGCCCAAGCCACCGGTGGCTTTGCCGGCACGCCCGCCAACCAACGCTACACCCTCGTCAGCGCGCCGAGCAACGGCACGCTCAAGCTGGGCGGTACCTCGATCACCGTGGGGAGCATCCTCACCCAGCAGGACGGGAACGATGGGAATGTCAACTACCAGCACAACGGCAGCGCCAGCGCGAGCGATAGCTTCAGTGTCAAAGCCGATGATGGGGTGGGCGGCAGCGACGGGCCGAAGCGTGTTGCGGTGAACGTGACCCCCACGCCGACGGCAACGCCCACCCCAGGCGGTGGTGGAAGCAGCCGGACCTCCCTGGCCATCACGAGCAAGAACTTCTGAGCCCGCGCGCGGCCCTGCGATCTGCCGCCCGCGGTGGGCCTGCGGCAAACAGTAGCCCCTCAGCACGAAGGTCGACAGCAGCTTTCGCAAGCCAGGCCCGGGTATCAGCGAGACGAATAGGGTCAGATAGCATAGACCTGCTTCCCTTCCCGCAGGATGGTCCCGGGAAGTGACGCGCGCAGGTTGCGCCGCGCTGCGAAGAAAGAACGGGTGGCAACGAGCGCCCATGCCACGGAGGACACGATAGACAAGCGTGCTCTCCCGGCGCTCTGTTGGCACACATCAGGCACGATGACCAGGAGCTCATCCTCCCTGGCTAGCCCCGCCTCACCCCGTGCCTCCGACCCGAAGAGATAGATGCGCTCGTAAGCCTCCACGAGGCGCCGCACGACCGCCGCGAGAAGAGGGTCCTACGCAAGGAGTGGGACGTTCCTCGGTGCTCCTCCCGCACGGGTCGGTGGGAACGCGCGCTGCACCAAACGGCCCGTCCAGGGTGCGGTGTGCTTCTTCACGTTACCCGAGGAGAGGAAGGTTCCCTCCTCGAGAAGCCCCAGCTGAAGAGTGTAGGCAAGCCGAGCGGGCCAGTGCTTACCGTTGGCCCGTAGCCTATCACCGTGTCGATACCTTCCTCCTCGCCTGGGGAAGCTGCCTCTGCCTGCGGTGAGCGCCTCCTCCCCAGGATTGGTGGGCCAAGGGAGTGGTGCCATCTCAGGCGCGGTCGGGCCTGAGGTGCAGACACGTCGCGCATGACACTCCACGGAGCCACGCAGACGCCAGGACAGAGCCAGCGCGAGTAGTCCCCGCCTGGAACCCGGCGGACGGAAAAAGAGCAAGGCGACGCTTCTGGTCATCACGAGGGACGACGGAGTACATCCGAGTAGCGTAGTCGGCCCACTGACGAGGAGGACGCCTCCTCCCAGGCGGAACCCCACGCTGACCGCCCAGAGCCCTGCTCATTCCCGGCTGCCCACTCGCCTGCTATGGCCTGTTCCTCCTCCGTCCTCAGCAACAGCCGGCTGGGAAACGCGAGCACAGCATCGATCGGTGAGCGAGGTAGGGAGAGCAACCACGCCGTGTGCGGGCGCCGGGGAGAGCAGACCCCACCGCGTGCTCGGCGGCAGGACCGCGTGCACCAAGCGATGCGCCGTCACGGAGCGCTTGCAGGAGGAGGGAGCCCGCCCTGTATGATTGCATCCTGGAGGCTCTCACGCATGGCCAAGGCCAGGAAGGCGCGTTGGCGCGGCAGCAGCCTGGCAGGCTGGGGCCGGGTTGAACGCTGGCGGGAAGCCACGCGCCACCCGCTGAGCCCCCGCCGGTACCGATGGCTGGTCGAACGACCCCTCTTCTTCCCGAAAGGTGGGCAGCGCCTGGCAGCGCAGCAGCTAGTGGGCCTTCAGGCCCCTGCTGGGCACCGCTCGCCGGCGACATCAGCGCTGGCGCTGCGGGTGGCGGCCGAGCGGCGCTGGCAGCGGAGCGGCGTTGCTCCCGACCGGCGGCGAGCGCAGGACCAGGGGGGACCCTCCACCCGACCCTCCACCCGGCTCAGCGTGGGTGGGCAAGGACCATCCAGGGAGCACCATGATCTTCTTCATCCTTGAGGCGCTCGCCCGGCGACCGGAGATGCTGCCGGTAGTGCTGCTCGCCTACCTCGGCGGGCTGGTGCTGGCATTTACCCTCCATGAGCTTGCCCACGCCGTGGTTGCCTCCTGGCTGGGGGACCCTACCCCGCGTGGCTACGGGCGCCTGACGCTGAACCCCCTCGCGCACCTGGACCCCATCGGGCTGATCTTGATCTTGCTGGCCGGGTTCGGCTGGGCGAAGCCCGTGCCGTTCAACCCCGCTCGCCTACGCGGGGGGCCACGCCTCGGCAGCGGGCTGGTGGCCGTGGCCGGACCAGCGATGAACCTCCTGCTCGCCCTGCTCTTCGCCCTCCCGGTCCGAGCGGGGCTGGTCGGCTTCTCGGGCGGCCTGCCCGCCTCGTACGCTGACCTCGAGGGCATCGGGCAGTTTCTCTGCACCGCCAACATCTCCCTGAACGTGCTGCTCGCCGTGTTCAACCTGCTGCCCATCGCCCCGCTCGACGGCTTCCGCCTGGCAGTGGCACTCGCACCGCGGGAGCTCGCGGCAACCTTGTTGCGCTTCGAGCCGTATGGGATGGTCGTCCTGTTCGGCCTGTTCGCCCTCGGCTACGTGTTCCGCATCGATGTCTTTGGCAGTACTATTGGTCCTGTGATCAGCGGGACGACCCGCGTGCTGGTTGGGATATGAACCTCGGGCGGGTGCTCTACCGCACGCGCCAATTTGCCCAGTACACCCTCGCGGCGCGTCCGGATGCCCCTCCCGTGGTTGAGGCGCTCCTTTCGCCATCCCTCGCCGCCCTCTTCCGAGCGATGGACCCAGCCAGCCAGCGCCATCACCTGCGGGTATTGGCGCGCCTGCAGGGCGCTGGGGTCACCGAGCCCGATGCCCTCGCCGCCGCCCTCCTGCACGACGTGGGCAAGGGGCGGATTAGCCCACTGGTCCGGGCGGTTTACGTGCTGGCCCGCTGGCTGGCGCCCGGGCTGCCAGCCTGGCTGGGTGGCAACGGGCGGCGTGGCTGGCCGGCGATGTACCGCCTCGTCCACCATGCCACCCTCGGTGCCGCCCTCGTGGCGGCTGCCGGTGGCTCGCCGCGCGTGGTCTGGTTGATCGCCCACCACCAGCGGCACGACCTGAACGACCCCGTGCTCCAGGCACTCGCCGCAGCTGACGATGCGAGTTAGGAGGGGACTGTGGCCGACAAGATCGCCATTGTGGGACTGGGCCTCATCGGCGGGTCGATCGGGCTGGCATTGGACGCTGCCCGCAAGCGCGACAAGCACCTCACGATCGAAATCGTCGGCCACGACCGCGATCCAGAGGTGGCGAACAAGGCGAAACGGATGGGGGCCATCGATCGGGCAGAGTGGAACCTGCTGAGCGCCGTCGAGCGGGCTGCGATGGTCATCATCGCCACGCCCGTCCTCGCCGTGCGGACGGTCCTGGAGCAGATCACCCCCGCCCTTGCGCCCGGCGCGACCGTCACCGACACCGCCTCGACCAAGGCCGAGGTGCTGCGCTGGGCAGCTGAGCTGCTCCCCGACACGGTGACCTTTGTCGGTGGCCACCCGATGGCGGGCAAAGAACTGCCCGGGATCGAGCACGCTGAGGCTACCCTCTTTCAGGGAGCGGTCTACTGCCTCTGCCCGGCTCTCAACGCTGAGCAAAGCCGGGTCGAGACGATGGCCGCCTTCGTCGAGGTGCTGGGAGCACGCCCCTACTTCGTGGACCCCCACGAGCACGATGGGCTCGTCGCGGGCATCAGCCACCTGCCGATGGTGATTGCAGCCGCGCTCGTGAGCGCCACCACCGCCGACCCCGCCTGGCGCGAGATGCGCAAACTCGCTGCCAGCGGCTATCGCGACACCACCCGCTTGGCCTCGGGCGAGCCCCAGATGAACCTGGATATCTGCCTGACCAACCGTGGCCCGCTGGTGAGCTGGATCGACCGCTACATCGACGAACTGCAGCGCTATCGTCAGCTCATCGCCGAGGGAGAGGCTGCCAGCGAGCAACTGGCCCGGGAGTTCCTGCGCGTCCAGACCGAGCGCGACCGCTGGGCCTACGGCAAGCGCGACGACGAGGGCAGCGAACGGATCGAGCGGATCAGCTTTACCCAGCTGCTGATGGGCGACCGCTTCGCGCGCCTCACCGACTACCTTCGCCGGAGCGAACGGAAGTGAGCGACCCGATCGATCAGCTCCTTGGGCGGGTGGGCCGCATACCCGTGCTCGCAGTCCTGACTGGCCCCTCGGGCGTCGGGAAGGATACCGTCGTCCAGGAACTGGCGCAGAGCGGCCACCCGTTCGTGCGGGTCGTCACCTGCACCACCCGCCCACCCCGGCCAGGTGAGCGCCACGGTGTCGATTACTGGTTTGTCTCCGCCGCAGAGTACGCCCAGCTGCTGGCGAGCAACGCCCTGATCGAGCACGCTGAGGTCTACGGGTTCTCCTACGGGGTACCGCGTCAGCCGATCGCCGATGCGCTGCGGGCCGGGCAGGATGTCCTCCTCCGGATCGACGTACAGGGAGCCCTCACCATCAAGCAGCGGATCCCCAGCGCAGTGCTCGTCTTTCTGGCGGCTCCCAGCCTCGCTGCCCAGGAGGAACGCCTCCGCCGCCGCCAGACGGATGACGAAGAGAAGATCCGGCGCCGGTTGGAAACTGCCCGAGCCGAGCTGGCTCAGATCGACCGCTGCGACTACCTGATCATCAGCGAAGATGGCCAGCCCGAACGCGCTGCCAGGGTGCTCCGGGCGGTCCTGGTCGCTGAGCGCCACCGCCGCGGGCGCGGCGACCCGCTCGCTGAACTCGAAGCGTTCAGCCTGATGGCCGCGGTCGACTAGCGCTGGCGGGCCAGGCTCCCAGCACAGGAGAGGAGCAGGAGCGATGCGGACCTTTCGGGTGGCGCTGGCGCAATTGAACTTTCGCGTCGGCGACCTCGCGGGCAATGCTGCCCTGATCCGACGGGCGATCGCCGACGCGCGCGCCGCCGGAGCGCACCTGGTGGCCTTTCCGGAACTGGCACTGACGGGCTACCCTCCCGAAGACCTGCTGCTGAAGCCGGCCCTCCTCCAGGCGACCCAGGCGGCCCTCGAAGAGGTCGCGCGGAGCAGCGTCGGGATTGTGGCAGTGGTCGGGTTCGTTGAAGCGGCTGGCGATAGCTATAACGCGGCGGCGATCCTCCACGACGGGCGCGTCGTCGACACCTACCGCAAGCACTATCTGCCCAACTACGGCGTGTTCGACGAGTTCCGCTACTTTCGCCCCGGCGACCGCTATCCGGTCTACCAGGTCTTCGGGGTCAACGTCGGGGTCAACATTTGCGAGGACATCTGGTACCCCGTCGGGCCGACGACCGTCCAGGCGAGCGCCGGCGCCGAGGTGATCATCAACATCAACGCCTCTCCCTATCACGTCGGCAAATGGCGCTTCCGCGAGACGATGCTCGCCACCCGCGCCTGGGACTGCGGAGTGGCGATCGCCTACTGCAACCTGGTTGGTGGGCAAGATGAACTGGTCTTCGATGGCGGGAGCCTCGTCTTCGACCCGTCCGCTCAGCTCGTCGCACGGGCAGCAGCGTTCGAGGAAGAGCTGCTGATTGCCGACCTGGATGTTGATGCCATCTTTCGTGCTCGCCTGCACGACCCGCGCGCGCGTCAGAGCATTCAACTGGGCGACCTGGTCGGGCGGGTGGAACGTGTGCTGGTCGCCAGCGAGCCGCTGACGCCCGTGCCGGAACCGCGCGCACCCCGCCTAGCGCCACGGGCAGACGACCTCGACGAGGTGTACCACGCTCTAGTGCTCGGCACCCGCGATTACGTCCGCAAGAACGGCTTTCGCGCCGTCCACCTCGGCCTCTCGGGCGGGATCGATTCCTCGCTGGTGGCTGCCATCGCAGCCGATGCCCTCGGTCCCGACAACGTGACCGGGGTAGCGATGCCTTCGCGCTTCTCCTCCCCGGAGAGCCTGAGCGATGCGCGGGCGGTGGCAGAGGCGCTCGGGATCGGGTTTCTCACCATTCCCATCGAAGGGCCGTTCTGCGCGTTGCTGGAGGCGCTCGAACCCTGCTTCCGCGGAACGCCTTTTGGCGTGGCCGAAGAGAACCTCCAGGCCCGCATCCGCGGCGCGATCCTGATGGCCCTCTCGAACAAGTTCAATACCCTGGTGCTCACGACGGGCAACAAGAGCGAGCTTGCGACTGGCTACGCCACCCTGTACGGCGACATGGCGGGCGGCTTCGCCGTCATCAAGGATGTGCCGAAGACCCTGGTCTACCGCCTGGCGCGGCGGCGGAACGAGCGTAGCCCGGTCATCCCCGAGCGGGTGCTGACCAAAGCGCCTTCCGCTGAGCTGCGACCGAACCAGCGCGACGAAGATAGCCTGCCTCCCTACCCCCTGCTCGACCCAATCCTGGAGCTGTACGTCGAGCAGGACCGCTCCCCCGAGGAGATCATCGCCCTCGGCTACGACCCCACCGTGGTGGCGCAGGTAGTCCGGCTGGTGGACCGGAGCGAGTACAAGCGGCGTCAGGCCCCGCCTGGAGTCAAGATCACCCCCCGCGCTTTTGGGCGCGACCGGCGGCTGCCGATTTCCAACGCCTTTGGGGGAAGCTGAGCAGTACAATGCCACTAACGGCAGGCAACCGGAGGAGCCGATGAACTGGGTCGAACTGGCAATGGTGCTTGCGGTCGGACTCGCCGCGCTCTGGGCAGTCCGGCGGACCAGTCAGCTCGAACGCGAGGTCGCCTTCGTGCGCCGGCGCGCAAGCGACCAGATCGATGAACTCACCGAGGCACTCGCGACCCTCGAGGCAGAGGTGCGGCGGCTCCGCACTCTGGTCCAGGCGCGCGGACCGCGCCAGGTCACCCCCGACATGCGTCTCGATGAGGTGGTGGCGCTCCATCGCGAGGCAGCTGCCGTCCTGGAGGCCTTTCAGGTGCCCGTGGGAGGAGGCTGTGGCTGTGGTGGTGGCTGCGCCTGTGGGAGCACGCCCGCAAGCTTGACCTTAGCCGAGGCTGCGCGCCAGCACGGGGTAGCGGTGGACGAGGTCGTGGCCGCCCTCAACCGCCTCCTGGGGGGAAGCCAGTCATCCGCGGCTCCCCCTCCCCAGAGCGGCCTGCTTCAGATCCAGAGTCGTTAGCCCCCGCTTTCCCTCCCGGCGAGGATCCTGCCAGGAGCACCCCAGGAGCAGGCCCGACAGCGCCCTTATATGGCGGCTGGCTCTCTTGTTCGCACGCGCGGAGGAGGCAGGCGGGCACCTTGCTCAGGCGGCTAGAGCACCAGCATGGCGTCGCCAAAGCTGTAGAAGCGGTAGCCCGCGGCGATCGCGTGCTGATAGGCCGCGAGCACGGCTTCACGACCGGCGAAGGCGGCCACCAGCATCAGCAAGGTGGACCGCGGGAGGTGGAAGTTCGTCAGCAGGGCATCGATCGCCCGGAAGCGATACCCTGGCAGAATGAACAGGTCCGTCTCGCGGGTGCCGGGGTGGACGACGCCCTGCTCATCGGCCGCCGATTCGAGTGTCCGCACCGTGGTAGTACCGACGGCGACGATCCGCCCGCCCGCCGCGCGCGCCGCGTTGATCGCCGTGGCTGCCTCCGGCGTGACCTGGTACCACTCGCGGTGGAGACGGTGCTGCCGTGGGTCGGGTTCCTTGACCGGCCGGAAGGTATCCAGTCCGATGTGGAGCGTGATGGTCACCCGCAGGATACCACGCTCGGCGAGCTGGTCCAGCAGCGCGGGGGTGAAGTGGAGGCCGGCAGTGGGGGCAGCAGCACTTCCGGGCACACGGGCGAATATCGTCTGGTAGCGCTCGGGGTCGCTGAGGGGCTGGGTGATGTAGGGCGGGAGCGGCACCTGCCCGCTCGCGAGCGCGGCGGCCTCATCCTCCAGCGCGATGAGACGCACCCCGCCCTCGCCCTCCTCCACGATCCGGGCGTGGGTGCCGCCCGCAAGTTCGATGCTCTCGCCAGCACGCAGCCGCCGGGCTGGCCGAACGAGCGCTTCCCACTGCTGGTCGCCGCGGCGCCGTAGCAAGAGCAGTTCGACCCGTCCACCGCTGGGACGACGCCCCTGGAGACGCGCCGGCAGCACCCGCGTATCGTTGACGACGAGGCAGTCCCCCGGCCGCAGGAGGGCAGGGAGATCGCGCACGATCCGGTCGCTGAGGGCACCGGTTGCTCGCTCGAGCACCAGCAGGCGGGCGCTATCGCGCGGCTCAACTGGCTGCTGGGCGATCCGGTCAGGGGACAGGACGTAGTCGAATGCGTCGGTGGTGAATGGGCGCGTCATTTTGCTCACCCGCCCCGGTTGAGAAGCCGGACGAGCAGATTGAGCACGAGCGTCAGGACGAGGCTCACGAGCAGCATCGACGCGAGCGGGATGAAGCAGGAGAAGCCGTCCCGCTCGATCAGGATGTCTCCCGGGAGCCGACCGAACCCAGGCAGCCGGCCGGCCAACAGCAGCAAGAAGCCCAGCAGGAGCAGTGCCCCGCCCAGCAGCAGGAGCAGCCGCCCCAGGTCCTGCACGGTCATGGAATGGCCCCGCCGTGGCAGGACAGGGCTTTCTCCTTCGGCTCGCCCATTGCCACACTCCTGACGTTCGCGTTGCGCATCCTGGTCGCCTGGCCGCAAGCAGGGGTTCCCCTGCCCGGTCCCGACCCCGCGGCCTGCTCTGCCAAGTGTCTCGCACCGGCCGGCAAAAGGTCAACGGGAGCCGGGTGCACACCGGCGGCAGCTTCGAGTAGGATCGGCGTCATCCCTGGTGAGGTGCGCTATGAGCCTTGCTGCCGCACTCGCCGCCCGCCCGCCAGCAGCACCGCCGCTCATCCTGGCCGATTTCTCGCCCCCCCGCGGTGCCGAGCTGGTCGATCTGCGCGGTGCCGATGAGCTGCGCCCCGACTACTACTGCGTTGCCTATGCGCCCGGCCGGGCGGTTCGCCCCGACCCGGTGGCAGTGGCGGTGGCCCTCAAGGCACGGACTGGGCTCCCAGCGGTCGTCAACCTCGCGACCCGTGATGCCAACGTCCTCGCCCTGAGCTGCTCCCTCCTTGGGGCCCATCTGCTCGGCATCCGCGACGTGGTGGTGCTGGCCGGTGACGACTTCAGCGCACGCGACGCCGCCTTCGTCCAGCCGGTGCGTCATCTCACCCCGACCCAGTTGCTGCGCCTGATCGGCGACCTGAACCGTGGGGTCGATTTCCGGGGGAGTAAGCTGCTCGCCCCTACTCACTTCTCCTTCGGCGCCACCGTGGACCTCAGCCGCGGGATCGAGCGTGAGGTTCGCCTGGTGAAGCGGAAGGTCGAGGCGGGTGCAATGTTCCTCCTCACCCAGCCGATTTACCACGAGGAGGAGTACCATGCCTTTCTCGCCGCCTACGCTGCCAGCGGTGGGCCGCCCCTGCCACCGCTCCTCGTTGGGATCGACATTCCGGCTGCGGGCGCGGTCACCTTCACCGCCCTGCCCGAGACGATCCGGCGCCAGCTGGAGGCCGGTCGCAGCGGCGCCGACCTGGCGAGCGAGCAAGGGGCACGGTTTCGCGCCCTCGGAGTAGCTGGCTTCTACGTCATCCCGACGATCCTGCGCGGTGGGGGACGCGACTATGCGGGGGCAGCGCCGGTGATCGAGGCGTTACGCCGCGTCTGATGCTCCTCAACCCGCCCGCCTACGATTGAGGTATGTCCAGCGGACCACTCCTCGCTCGCTTCTATCGCTCGGTCGTCGCGCTCGCCCTCCTCGCGGGGATGCTGGCCGCGCTCGCGGTGTTCGTGGCACCGGCGGTCCTGGGGGTCGTCTCGCTCGGCCAGCGGCCGAGCTACCAGAGCGATGCCCGCGCCATCCAGCGCGCGGTCGATGCTTATCGCCAGAACCCGACTGACCCGCGGCGACCCTTCCCCACCTTCAGTGGCAGCACCCTGCCGGAGCAGGCCGTCCCTCCGCTCGAGCCACGCAGCGGACCGTACCTCGATTTCCAGCTGCTGGTCGGCCCGCCCCCACTCCTGAGCGAACCACCCCGTTCGGCGGGCGTGCTCAACGCCACGGGGGTCTATACTGGCAGCTACAACTGGTACCTCGATTCGCGCGGGAAGGTGGCTTCCCTTCCCGAGGAGGGGGATGCCTACCCCTAGCGAGGCAACACCCTCGCAAGGAGGAATGATGCAGATCCGCCGGGCGGTGGTCGGCGCGTTTCAGGAGAACTGCTATTTCTTCTCGGATGACCAGGGCGAGACGGTGGTGATCGACCCTGGCGATGAGGCCGAGCTGTTGCTCTCGGTCGTCGAGCGGGAGCAGCTGACCGTCCGGCTGATCGCGAACACCC
This sequence comes from Chloroflexota bacterium, assembly GCA_023512725.1. GTDB lineage: Bacteria > Chloroflexota > Dehalococcoidia > SpSt-223 > SpSt-223 > JANWZD01. Next base: position 10,316 of record JAILZB010000047.1, read on the forward strand.
ATAGCCACGCCGACCATATCCTCGCGATCGGCCCCCTGATGCGGGCGACCGGCTGTGAGTTCGTGATGACTGCCGAGGAAGACGCCTTCCTCCGTGCCAACCCACCTACCTCTACTGCCTACCTCCAGGTCCGCGAGCTTCCTCCGCCGCCGACCCGCTACGTTCGCGATGGCGATGAACTGGTTGTGGGAACGATCCGGCTCCGGGTGTTGTTCACTCCTGGCCACACCCCGGGCGGAGCCTGCTACTACGCGCCTGAGCAGGGGGTGGTCTTCACCGGTGATACCCTCTTCCAGTCCAGCATTGGGCGGACCGATTTCAAAGGGGGAAACCTCGAACAACTGCTCCGCAGCATCCACGAGAAGCTGCTCACCCTCCCAGACGAGACCACCATCCTCCCTGGCCACGGCGACCCCTCGACGATCGGCCGCGAGCGTCGTTTCAATCCCTTCCTCCAGGGCTGGCGCGGCTAACCAGCACCCCTACTGGGCAGCGGTTCAGGCAGTAGGCACCGGTTCGGCCGGTGCGCCCCTTTCCTGCTGCCGGCGCTGCCGGAGTTCGCGGCGGACGGCGGGGATCTCCGCCAGAAGGTCGCTCGCAAGGAGGCCGGCATCGCCGTGAGCGCGGCTCCAGCGCTGCGCGGCAGCCGCATGGAGGTAGACCCCCAGCGCGGCGGCCGCCGCCGGCGCCAGGCCCTGGGCGAGGAGCCCGCCGATCAGCCCACTCAGCACATCCCCCGTGCCACCCGAGCCGAGGGCGGGGTTGGCCAGTGGGAACAGCGCAAGCGCCCCGTCGGGCTGCTGGACGATCGTGTGGGCGCCTTTCAGCACCACGACCGCTCGCCCGTGGGTGAGAGCGGCTGCAGCGGCCAGCCGGTCTTGCTCGACGGCACGGACGGAGGAGCGCAACAGGCGGGCTGCCTCACCAGGGTGCGGCGTGAGCACACAGCGCGCGGGCAGCAAGGCTGGCCACTGCTCAAGCTCCGCCAGCACGTTCAGCCCATCAGCGTCGATGAGGGTGGGGAGGGTGAGGCGCGGGAGCAGCTCGCTCAGCAGGCGGCTGACCGCCGGAGAACGGCCAAGCCCAGGGCCGAGAACGACGGCATCGACCCCTTCTTCCTCGATGGCCCGCAGCATGACCTGGCCCGCGGTATCCGCGAGCGTCCCCTCGCCAGTGGTCGGCAGTGGGAGATAGGTCGCTTCCAGCAGCCGGCCTGCCAGGCGCTCATAGGCCGGGCGGGCAGTCGCCAGGACGACCAGCCCCGCCCCCACGCGGAGGACTGCTGCCGCCGTCAAGAGTGGCGCGCCGAGGTAGCGCTCCGAACCGCCAACCACGAGCACCTTGCCGAACGTCCCCTTGTGACCATCGACTGGTCGATCGGGGAGGAGAGCAGCAGCGTGCTCGGCGGTGAGCGCCTGCCGCCGCACGCCCGCAAAGGCCTCCCGCGGGATACCGATATCCGCGACGCGGAGCTCACCGATGTAGCGCTGCCCCGGCGGGAGATAACAGCCGACCTTGGGGGCACCGAGGGTGAGGGTGAGGTCGGCACGGGGGGTGAGGGGGTCGACCGCGCCGCTCTCGCTCTGGAGGCCCGAGGGAAGGTCGACTGCCACCAGTCGGGACTCACGCGGGCGCCCGGCGAGGCAGCGCGCGGCATCTGCGACGAGGCCACTCAGCGGCCGGGAGACGCCGGTGCCCAGCAGCGCATCGACCACGACGACAGCATCGCGCAGCGCTAGGCGGAGTTCATCCGGCCCTCCCGGCAACCCCAGGCCGATCAGGCGCAGGGGGGCTTCGCGAGCTGCCCGCAGGGGATGGTCAGGGTCGAGCTTGCGCGGCACGTGGGCAACCGTCACCGGCACCCCAGCGCGGGCCAGCCGCTCAGCCGCCACCAGGCCATCGCCACCGTTGTTGCCAGGCCCTACTACCACGACCACTGGCCCAGGTCGCTCGGCCAGCAGCGCGAGCACTGCCTCGGCCACCGCGCGGCCAGCCCGGTCCATCAGGACCTCCGTCGTGATGCCGTGGGCCTCACACCACTGTTCTGCCGCGCGCATCTCCTCGGCGGTGACGATAACCACCCTACGCCCCCACCACGACCGCGACGGCATGGGTACGCTCGTGGCTCAGGCTAAGCGCGAGCTCCCGCAGGCCAAGGGCACGTGCCCGCGCGGCCGCAGCACCCTCCAGCCGCAGCAGCGGCCGCCCCGCAGGGTCCACCACCACCTCGATCTCCCGCCAGCGGATGGCGCCAATCCCGGTGCCGAGCGCCTTTGCGACCGCTTCTTTGGCCGCGAAGCGGGCAGCAAGGGAGGCTGGCCGGCCGGCGCAGCTTGCGAGCTCAGCTGGCGTGAACACCCGCTGGGTGAAGCGGTCACCGAAGCGATCGAGGGTCTGCTGGATCCGATCGATCGCCACCAGGTCGATGCCACAGGTAAGCACGGGCGGTCGCTCCTGCTCGGGATCGAGGCGAGTATACCATTGCCTCCATGCTAAGATGGCCTGCCGATGGGAGGTCTCGTGCACGCTCAGCAGTCCATTGGGCAGTTTCTCGACGCGCTTGCCAGTGACGCGCCTACTCCCGGCGGCGGCGGTGCAGCAGCCTTGACCGCCGCGCTCGCCGCTGCCCTGGTGGCCATGACGGCGAACTTGACCATCGGCCGCCGCGCCTACGAGGCGGTCGAGGCGGAGATGCAGGCCCTCGCCCGGCGGGCCGATGAGCTGCGGGCCCAGGCAACCGCCCTGATCGACGAGGATGCCACGGCCTTCGCTCAGGTCTCAGCCGCCTACAAGCTTCCCCGTGGCAGCGAGACCGAGCGCGCGGCGCGCACCGCGGCTATCCAGGAGGCGCTGAAGGCCGCGAGTGCCCCCCCGCTGCGTCTGCTGGAGGTCAGTCGTCAGGTGCTGGAGCTGAGCGTTCCGGCTGCCCAGCGGGGGAACGCGAACCTGGTCTCGGATGCTGCGGTTGCCGCTCACCTCGCGCTGGCAGCGCTCCAGGGCGCCCGGCTGAATGCCGAGGTCAACCTCCGCGCCATCGCCGATGAGCCGTTCGTGCTCGCAGCGCGGGCCCGCATCGCCAGCGCGCTCGCAGGTGCGCCGGAACTGCTCGCGGCGGTCGAGAAGGCGATGGCGGAGCGGAGGTAGCATGGCAGCAGTCCTGCTGGACGGGCGCGCCACTGCAGCCAAACTGCTGGAGGAGGTCAAGGCGGACGCCGCGCGCTTTGCTCAGGAGCAGGGACGGCGCGCCAGGCTGGCGATCGTGCTCGTGGGGGAGGACCCTGCTTCTCAGGTCTACGTGCGCCGGATCACCCGCAGCTGCGGGGAGGCTGGTCTCGAGGCAGCAGCGTTCCCCTTGCCGGCGACGAGCACGGCCGCTGAGGTGATCGGGCAGATCACCGCTCTCAACGCGGCGCCAGAGGTCGATGGCATCCTCCTGCAGCTGCCCCTCCCGCCCGGGCTGCCGACAGACCAGATTGTGAGCGCCATCAACCCCGAGAAGGACGTGGACGGGGTGACGCCGACCCAGGCCGGGCGCCTGCTGCTTGGCCAGCCGGCTCTGCTGCCCAATACCCCGGCCGGGGGGATGGCGCTGTTGGAGGCCTATGCCATCCCCCTCGCGGGAGCGGAGGCAGTCGTGGTCGGCCGCAGTGCCATCGTCGGCAAGCCGCTGGCCTTGCTCTTGTTGGCTGCCCACGCGACAGTGACCATCTGCCACACGCGGACGCGCGACCTCGGGAGCGTGACTCGCCGCGCTGATATTCTCGCCGTGGCGGCCGGGCGAGCCGGGCTGGTCACGGGGGCGATGATCAAGCCTGGAGCGGTGGTGCTCGACTTTGGGGTGAATAGCACCCCGAACGGGATCGTCGGCGATGTCGAGGCCGAGAGTGCGCGCGAGGTGGCAGGGTATCTGACGCCCGTCCCGGGCGGTACTGGCCCGATGACGACCGTGATGCTCTTACGGAACACCCTCACGGCAGCACGGCTGCGGCTCGCCGGCTAGCGGTTACCGGAGCGGGCGCTTCCGGGTGGGTGGGTGCCTGGTGGAGCAGCCTGCCAGCTCCCACTGGTCGGCCCGGTGGCGAGGCGCCAGGAACCGGTCGTGGAAGCGAAGCGGCGGGGGTAGGCGCGCTGGTAGCCGAACTGCCGCGCCTGGGGCGAGATCGGCTGGAGGGCAGCCGCCGTCCAGCGACCGGTGGCAGGCACCCGTCGCCACTGGCCGGTGCGGGTTGCCCAAGTCATCGTTGCCGGAGCAGCAGCGGGCGCAGCAGGGCGATAGCCGATCAGCTGGGAGAGCTTCAAGCGCCACTGCGACGGGGTCGGGGAGGGAGGCGGGGCAACCACCTGGAAGCGACCTGTCGTTCGGCCGGTCAGGCGCCAGGAACGGTCTCGTCCATCTTCCAGGGCGACCAGCAGCACGACGGGCGCTGCGCCCAGCAGCATAACGCTCAAGGCCAGGAGGAGGCGGACATCTTTCCCCTCGGCATCGGTGCCGGTGGACAGGGGGGAGAGGTCAATGCCCTGCGGGCCGGAAAGGGCGATCCAGGCGATGATCAGACTGGCCAGGGCAAGGGCAGCCGCGAGTACCCCTAACCAGCCCGCCCGCGGGCGACGCAACGGCACTGGCGAGGATGCGCTGGTCGGAGGGGTGGGAACGAACCGTAGCTCGCTCCGGTTGAGGCGCATCCGACGCTCCGTTCGCCGGCCTGGGTCGCCCTCGGGAAATCGTCGTGACCAGGAGGTCACCTCGCACCTCACCGGAGGTCGCCAGTCTCTTGAGAGCCAGCCGCCCCACTCTGACACCTCCACGATGCGTTCCTGGACGCGGCTGGTTGCTTTCCTCGATGGGGTGCATTGTCCAGCACGCTGGTCGAATTGTCAAGAGCCAGTCGCCCGAACGCTGGCCGCCGTGAAACTCCGGGATGCTCGCAGTAGTATTGCTACTAGCGAAAGGGAGGCCTGTGCACGCAACCGGCTCGGATGAGTACTGGGTTGGTCGCGCTTTAGACGACCCTGAGGCCTACGCTGTGCTGGTGGAACGCTACCAGACGCGGATCTATTCCCTTTGCCTGCGCCTCACCGGCAGCCCGGATGACGCGGCTGACCTGGCCCAAGAGACCTTTCTGCGCGCCTACCGGGGGCTGAAGACGTTCCGTCTCGGCGCGCGCTTCTCGCCCTGGCTCTATAAGATCGCGGTCAACCTTTGCCTGAACTACCGGAAGGGGAAGGCGACTCAGCCGGCCCTTCCTCTCCACGATCAGCTCCGTTCCGGCGAGGTCTCGCCCGAGCGGCAGGCCGAGCAGCAGGAGTTGCGTGCGCAGCTGCTCCACGCCGTTGACCAGCTCCCCCCCAACTACCGGGCGGTTATTGTCCTTCGTCACCTCCACGACCTTCCCTACGAGGAGATCGCGGAAGCGCTGGGAGTGCCGCTCGGAACGGTGAAGACCTGGCTGTTCCGTGCACGCGAGCGGCTCCAGCAGCAGCTCGCCCCCGTGCGAGGTGCCCGGTGACCCCCCTGCTCGCCTGTGGGCACGACCCCGCGCCACTGGCAGCGCTCGTGGATGGCATCGCCAGCCCGAGCGAGCGTCAGCTCGTTGAAGCGCAGCTGCTTGCCTGTCGCGACTGCCGCGAGTACCTGGAGCAGCTCCGCTGGCTGGGCGAACAGCTGCATACTCTGGCGTGGGATACCCCTCCACCAGCGTTCGTGCCCGCCGTCATGCGCCAGGTCCACCGGGTCGAGCGGCAGCGCTTGCCCGCCAGGCTGGCGGCTGGGCTCCTGGCGGCGGCCGTCTTCTTCAGCGGGCTCGTCCTGACGGTGGGGCCAGCACCGAGCCTGGCCGAAGCTTCGCTCGTCGCCGAGCCCGACCTCGTGGCCGCCACCACTTGGATCGACCCCTTGCTGACCGCCACCCAGTTCGATAGTGTGGCCATTGCGGGGCTATCCGTCGCGGTGGCAGCCTCGGCCTTTTTGCTGACACGCCTGACGAACGTTCGGAGGGTGTAATGCCGGGCCGAACAGGTGGGGGGATCGCGCCTCGCTGGTGGCGAGTGATGGGGATCGTCAGCGTGCTGGCCGTGCTCAACCTGCTCGGGTTTCTGTGCTCGACCTTGGAACCTGGCCGGAGCCTACTGGGAAGCGACGTGCTGACCGTGCTGCTCGTCAGCGCGGCGGCACCAGCCGAGCCACCTCCGCCGGCTATCTCTCCCCCGCGGACCACGCCACCCGGCAGGGACTTCCGAGGCGGCCCACCCGTTCGCGGGATCGTCGTGACGACGGATGGGCGCGCAGGCTGGCAGTTCCCACGGGGCCCGCGCGAGGAGCCAGGCCGTCCCCTCCCACCCCCAGAAGTGACCACGACCTATGTGGTCCGCCCGCTCGGGATCTCTCGTCCTGGTCTTGAAGGTGGCGTGCTCTACCTCGCGGCCCTCGCTGCTGCCGTTGGTAGCGGCTTTGCGCTGCTCCTCCTTGCCCCGGGCCGGCTGGCCACTACGAGCGCCGCTCTCACCACCACCCCGGTCGAGCTGGCGCGGCTGGCCGCGATCGGAGCAATCGCGGTGCTGGGGGCGCTCGCGCTCACGGTGCTGCTGGTGATCATCGTCACCGGCATTCCGCTGGCGCTGGCCCTGGCCGCTGCCTTGAGCGTTGCCCTTCTCTTCGGCTTCGTGGCCGTCGCCAGCCGGCTTGGGAACCGCCTGCTCAGCTGGGCACGCCTGTCCGCGCGCCATCTCGGCCTCCCCTACCTGCTGGGAACACTGCTGCTCGTTCCCCTCGTCGCTCTGCCAGTCGTCGGCTGGTTGGTCGCCGGGGGAACGGCCTGTCTCGGCCTGGGCGCGGCCTTGCTCACGCGCTTCGGGAGCGATAACCCGTTCCGCCAGCCGTTCCCAGCGCCACCCCAGACGGGTGAGCTCGGATGACGACTGCCTCGTCCCCGCTGACGCCCCAACCGGTGATCCGCGTGCGGGACCTCACGAAGACCTACCGCCTCGGCGAGCATACCGTTCCCGCCCTGCGGGGAGTCAGCTTCGACATCGTTCCGGGCGAGCTGGTGGCGATCATGGGGCCATCGGGGTCCGGCAAGTCCACCCTGATGAACATCCTCGGCTGCCTCGACCAGCCAACGGCGGGAAGCTATCAGCTCGACGGCGTCGAGGTGGGGAGCCTCAGCGACGACGAGCTGGCCGAGATCCGGAACGCCAAGATCGGGTTTGTCTTCCAGACGTTCAATCTGCTGCCACGCACCCGCGCCATCGAGCAGGTCGAGTTGCCGCTGCTCTACCGCTCGGTGCGCAACCGCCGTCAGCGCGCCCTGGCGGCGCTGGAGGCCGTGGGACTGAGCGATCGCCGCGACCATAAGCCCACCGAGCTCTCAGGTGGCCAGCAGCAGCGGGTCGCGATCGCGCGGGCCCTGGTGACCGAGCCGGCCATCATCCTGGCTGATGAGCCGACGGGGAACCTGGACACGCGCACGAGCGAGGAGATCATGGCGATCTTTCAAGCCCTCAACCGCGAGCGGGGGATCACCGTGATCTTCGTGACCCATGAGCCGGACATCGCCCGCCACACCCGCCGGATCCTGACCATCCGCGATGGGCTGATCGAGCGGGATGAGCCGGTCTACCAGCCGATTGATGCCCGGGACGTGCTGGCAAAGCGAGTACCCGCGGCCGGAGAGCGTGCATGAACCTCCTTGAGAGTGTCCGCATCGCCTTCCGCGCCCTGGCCGCCAACAAGCTCCGCGCGACCCTGACGATGCTGGGGATCATCATCGGGGTGGCCGCGGTTATCGCCTTGATGTCGATCGGCAAGGGCGTTCAGGCAACCGTCACCGCCCAGATCGAAGGGCTGGGCAGCAATCTGCTCTTTATCCGCCCGGGGGCGGTGCGCGATGGCCGGGTTGCCCTTGGGGCGGGCACAGCGGCTACCCTCACCTATGAGGATGCCCAGGCACTGGCGGAGCCTGGCATTCTGCCCTTCGTCACTGGCGTGGCACCAGAGTTCACCACCGGTGCCCAGATCATCACCCCAGGCCGCAACTGGAGCACCCGCCTGGTGGGCACCACGCCGGAGTACGAAATGGTGCGCAACGCCCCGGTCGCGCTCGGAGAGTTCTTGACCAAGCAACACCTCGAGGCGCGCTCCTCGGTGGTCGTGCTGGGGGTGAACGTTGCGACCAACCTGTTTGGCGACGATAACCCGATCGACCAGACGGTCAAGATCGCGCTGGGCGGGAGGACGGGCACGAACTTCCGCGTGATCGGCGTGCTGGCACCCAAGGGGGCGACCCCGTTCGGCAACCAGGACGACCAGGTGATCGTGCCGCTGACCACCATGTACGCGCGCCTCTTCGCCAACCGAACGACCCGCGGGGGGCAGCAGGTCAACGTGATCAGCGTCCAGGTGGACGACCAGCAGAATATCCCCGCCACCGTCCAGCAGATCGCCGAGATCTTGCGCCAGCGTCATCGCGTGGTCGAGGACGACTTCAACATCATGAGCCAGGAAGACATGCTCTCTACCGCCCGCCAGGTGACCGACGTGCTGACCGTCTTCCTGGGCAGCATTGCCGGGATCTCGCTCTTCGTCGGCGGGATCGGGATTATGAACATCATGCTCGTCTCGGTGACCGAGCGGACCCGCGAGATCGGCATCCGCAAGGCGGTAGGCGCCAAGCGGCGAGATATCCTCGCACAATTTCTGGTCGAGGCGGTGGTGGTCTCGGTGGTCGGCGGGTGCGTGGGGATCGTGCTGGGAGCGGCGATCGCCAATGCGATCTCGAACCTCAACCTCGGGCCGCAACGGGTCTACGGGCTGGTAACCCTGGATTCGGTGCTCCTCGCGTTCGGGGTCGCCGCGGCGGTCGGGCTGTTTTTTGGCATCTACCCGGCTTCGCGCGCAGCCGCCTTGAACCCGATCGAAGCGCTGCGGTACGAATAGGATGGCACAGGGGCACGCCACGGGGCGCGTGCGATGCAAGGTCGGCTCGGGCGCCTGGCGCGACGGGCAGCGCTGGCCAGCTTGGCGGCGCTGCTCGTGCTGGTCGTTCCCCTGCCGGACCTGTTCCTCACGTTCCAGCTGCCACTCGCTGTTATCCTGCTCGTCTGCTGGCTGGGCAAGGCGCTCTACGACACCCTCTTCTACGACCATTACCGCCCCTGAGCACACAAGAAGGAGGAACGGTGCGGATCGGATTTGGCTGGTTACTGCTGGGCGCTGCTGTCGTCGGAGTAGGGATGGGCGCGGCGCTCGCCGCGGGGAACGCCGCCACCCGCGCCGGTAGCTCGGCACCGACCCCCGTGGCCGCCGTGAGCAGCGAGGACGCCGCTTCTCCCGCCAGCGGAGGAGTGACCGGGGCCCAGCAGCGGCGGCTTTCGGGAAACCCAGCCGGCGGGCAGAACCCGAGCGGGCAGGGCGGCGGGAATGCGGCCGCCAGCGCCAATGAGCCGCCCGGCCGCGCCGTCGTGGGCACCGTCAGCCGGATCGAGAACAACCAGCTCGTGGTGACCACCCCGCAAGGGCAAGCGACGGTTACGCTGAGCGAGCAGACCACCATCCAGCGCGCGGTGCCTGCCACCGTCGCCGACCTCAAGCCGGGGGAGCGAGTGCTGGTCACTGCGCGCCCAGGCAGCGACGGCAGTCTGACCGCCCTCGGCGTTCAGATCATCGGTCTCGCTGACGGCAGCGAAACCCGCGCCCCCTCCCAGCGGTAATACCAGCGATACCGCACCCAGGGAGGACATCCGATGAAGCGACCATTCGCACTCCTCGCCGGCCTTGCTATCGCCGGAATGCTGGGAGTGGGGCTCTGGTTCGGCGTGAGCCGCGTGGCGGCCCAGGCACCAACCCCCACTCCGGGCAGTCAAGCGCCAGCCCAGTCGGCCCGCGGCTGGCTGGGGGTCATCCTCCGGGAGATCAACGGCCAGGTGATCATCAGCCAGGTGCTGCCCGGCAGCCCGGCTGCTCAGGCCGGAGTCCAGGCGAACGACCGGCTGGTGAGCATCAACGGCCAGAACGTAACGACTATCCAGCAAGTCCAGAACATCCTCAACCCGCTGGGGCCAGGCACGACGGTACAGCTGGTTGTCAACCGCAACAACCAGAACCAGACGATCAGCGTGACCCTCGGCACGGTCCCAGCGAAGGGGATGGGACCGCGCGGTCGGCACGGGTTCGGCGCACCGTTCCTGCCAGGGCTGAACATCCCCTTCGACCGCTGGCGCGGGGGGAGCTTCAGCTATGTCGATGACCAGGGGCAGACCCGGACCCTCGTTCTCACCCTCGGCACCGTTACCAGCGTCGATGCAGCGAACAATCGCTTCACCATCGAGAAGAATGGCGGTGGCAGCCAGACGTACCGCACCGATGGGAACACCCGAGTTCCTGGCTCGCTGAGCCAGCTCCAGAACGGGCAGCCGGTGGCCGTCATCACGAACCAGGCCACGCCCGACCTCGCTTTGAGCGTCCATCCTGTCGGTCGCCCGCCCGCCGCTACCCCACCCGGCCGCAGCGGCGTCCGCTAAGCCCCCACCCGCCGACCCCCGACGCCCCCTCGCAGGAGGGGGCGTCTTCATGGCTGGGGGAGCAGCAGGCGTTCTGGCGCAGGAGGGCCGGCCGCTCGGGACAGCGGGGCAAGCGCGAAACGGTACAATTGCCGCAGCGAGCATCCCGCAGTGCCGGTGGAACGCCCGCGAGGAGGGGAGCATGGCCATGCGCGCGCCAGAGCTAGCAGCCGACCGTCAGCGTGCCCTTGCGGCCGCGGTCTCCCAGATCGAAAAGGCCTACGGCAAGGGGGCGATCATGCGCCTGGGAGAGCTGACCACCGTCGACACCGATGCC
>JAILZB010000048.1 GCA_023512725.1 Chloroflexota bacterium
AGGTCGCAGAGAATGCCGATGACGTCTTCCCCCTCGCGTTGGACGACGACGTCGACTTTGCCGTGCTCGATCGCCTCTGCCGGCAAGGGGCCCATCTGCGGCCCGCCACCGATGATCTTGATCTTCGGGTGGTACTGCTTGGCCAGCCGGCCGATCTCATAGGCGCGGGGCGTCTCGTTGATCAGGCAGGTGAGGCAGAGGATGTCGTAGCCTTCCAGGTCCTTCGCGGGGTCGATCGGGCCGCTGCGGTCCTCCATCCAGATGGTGCGCTCGTAGTGGTAGGCACCCTGGTAGTCACGCAAGGCGCCGGAGAGAAAGAGCATGCCCTGGCGGAAGATCGCCACGTACTCGAAGTTGCCACCTGTCGAACGCGGTTGAACCAGCATCACCCGCCGGGTCGGCCGGTTGCTCAGGTTTAGGTTGGGGATGACAGGTTTCTCCCGCGGGGAGAACATGGGAAGAACAGTTCCAGCCATATGGCCTCTTTTCTACTCGCTTGCGAACGGTCTCTACAGGTTAAACACCGTTGCTCTGGAAACGATACGCCGATCAGAGGAGATTGCGCTAGGCTGGCTGACTTGCAGCAGGGGTGGCGAGTAGAGCAGCCAGCGCGGCCACGTCAGGGAGCGTTTCTAGCTGCCAGACCTGCTCGAGCACCTGCTCGGCCCGCTCACCGAGGACGGGTGTGGCCAGCTCGCGGAACTTGGCCGTCAGGGCGCTATCGCTCAAGGGGTTATCGGCGCTGCCAGAGGCGCGGGGGATGTGACGCTCCCGGCGGCTGCCATCGTGCAGGGTGACGATCACCCGGCACTCGTCCTTACGCAGGGCCTCGTCGGGGATGAGGACGACCTTGCGCCGGAGGGCGATTACTGCCGGGTCCTGAACGCGCTGGTCGGTGAACTGACGCTTGCCGGCAGCTCCATCAATCAGTGCGACCGCCGCGCAGTGGTAGGCACTGAACTTCCCCTCAAGACCGGTGCGCGGCTCCTGTTGGCCGGTGACCTGGAGGACGAAGGGGTTGACGCTGGCTTCGATCCGTGCGATCGCATCCGGGGTGAGCCCCTCGGCCCGGAAGGCGAGCATGGCATCGATCAGGGAATGGGTGACAACCCCACTGGCATAGGGCTTGTAGCCATTCTCGAGGAGTAACCAGCGCTCCCCCAGTCGGTCGGTCAGTCGCTCAGCCGCGCGGTCGCTGGCGGCCACGTTCAGATAGCCCTGAGGATGGGTGAGCGGCTCGGCCGCACTATCAAAGCCGAGTTCGGCCAGCAGGGCAGCACGGACACCAGCTTCGGCCGCCTTGCCGCAGTGATAAGCCTTCGACATCGAGCCCAGCATGGCGGTCACGCCTCCGCTGTGGGTGATGGCGATCCCGATGGCGTTCACCAGCTGGGGAGCAGTCAGGCCGATCAGCGTGCCAACGCCGACGGCCCCCCCAACTGGACCGGTGGTGGCGGTGACATGCCAGCCCGCGAGGTAGTGGGCGCGACCGAGGGCAAGAGCAAGCCGGGCCTCGGCATCGAAGCCGAGCACGAACGCCCGGAGCAGCTCACGCCCACTCTGGTGGCGGTGCTCCGCGACCGCCAGGATTGCCGGCAGGACGGGGACCGTTCCGTGCAGCACCGTCTCGGGCGGCAGGAAGGTGTCATCGAAGTCGAGCACGTGCTCCTGCTGACCATTGACGAGAGCGGCGAGCTCTAGGGGCAGGCGCTGCGGGCGTCCCCAGACCTGGGCGTGCGGCTGTCCTCCCAGTTGCTGGCAGTAGCTCAGGAGGAGGTCGGCGGAGGGGTGGTCGGCGCCGCCGAGACCGACAGCGAGGCCGTCGAGGATCGCCCGCTTGGCCTCGTGGAGCGCCGCGGGTGGGAGGGCCGCGTAGGACGTCTCAGTGTAGCAGCGCGCGAGGATGAGCGTGGGGCCTTCCATGCGACAGCCTCCGAGGAAGAATGGGAGCGCGCGGTACGGTCGGGTGCGGTGACCAGAAGGGCTAGCAGCACGGCGGCGTAGAGGCCGACCGCTGGGGTGAGGTCCCAGGTGGTGATCGCCTCGAACACCAGCATGGCGACGGCCCAGGCCATCACCAACCAGAGGGCAGCGCGGTGGCGAAGCGGGTCCCACGCTGCGAGCCCGGCAGCGACCGCCACCAGCAGCCAGAGGACGAGCGCGGGGTCGCGGGGCCAGCTGCCCAGGGCACGGGCGGTCGCGACGGCGGGGATGAGCTGAGTACCGAAAAGCCCAAGGGCCAGGAGCAGGAGCACCAGCCGCAGACCAAGAAAGCGTGGAACCGTTCTGCCCTCCCGTTCCTTCCTGACGGAAGCAGCGGGATAGTAGCGAGCAGATCGGCCGGAGGGCAAGCGCGCTCAGGGGGTGGGAGGCAGCCCCGGAGGAGGGCGGTCGCGAGCAAGCTGGCGGGCCGCAAAGGCTGCCGCCTGGGAGCGACGAGTGACCCCCAACTTGCTCAGGATGGAGGAAACGTAGTTCTTGACCGTCTTGTCGGAGAGGTACAGTTCGGCGGCAATCTCGCGGTTGGTCTTGCCTTCGGCGATAAGCGGCAGGATCCGGCGCTCCTGCTCGGTCAGGCTGGCCAGCAGTCGCTCTTCGGGGGAGCGCTCACCTGCGGCGGCGGCACGTAGGCGACGCAAGGCTCGCTCGGCAACCGCTGGGTCGAGCAGGGAGCCGCCGCTGGCTACCGTCTCGATAGCATGCACCAGCTCGCGGGCGCGCATCTGCTTGAGGAGATATCCCGCGGCCCCAGCCATCAGGGAAGCGAAGACTGCTTCGTCATCGGCATAGGAGGTGAGCATCAGGACACGCGTTTCCGGCCGCTCGGCCCGGATCTCCCGGCAGGCTTCCACGCCGGTACCATCCGGTAGGCGCACATCCATAATGATGACATCGGGTGCCGTGCGCAGCGCCTCCCGTACCGCCTCCTCGACGCTGCTCGCCTCGGCGACGACAGCGAAGTGTTCCCGTCGCTCGAGCAGGGTCTTGAGGCCCTGCCGGACGACTTCGTGGTCGTCCACGATCATAATCCGAATGCGGCGTGGTAGCTCGTTCATGGATGTGCCCCCTGGGGGATGGGAATGGAGAAGATGAGCGAGGTGCCCTCGCCAGGGGTACTCTCGATGGTAACGCTCCCCCCGAGGGCAGCGACACGCTCGCGCATATTGCGCAGCCCGTAGCCCTGGGAGCGGGTGGCTGTCGGGTCGAAGCCACGACCATTGTCGGTCACGCGCAGCGTGAGGTGCTCACCGTCATCCGCGAGCTGGATCCAGACTTTGCTCGCCCCAGCGTGGCGAGCGATATTGGCAAGGGCCTCGCGGGCCAGCTGGATGATCTGCCAGCTCAGCTCGGCATCAGCGTCGAACTGGCCTTCAGCGGAGAATTCGATATCCATCTGGGTGTTACGCCGGTGCAGGGCGATGAGGTCAGCAAGCATCTCAGTCAGGCTGCTGGGGGCGAGGCGGGAGCGGAGGTCGGAGATATAGCCGCGGAGTTCAGTGATGACGCCGTTGAGGGCATCGATCGCCTCATCCAGGCGTGCGCGGGCAGCCACCGGGTCGCTCGCCAGAAGGTCAGCAGCATCTTCGAGGATGAGGGTGACGGCGTAGATCGACTGGATGGTACCATCGTGGAGTTCGCGGGCGATCCGGGTACGCTCCTCGTACGCCGCCAGCTTCTGGACCTGCTCGTGGAGGCGAGCGTTCTCGATGGCGACGGCCGCGTGGGCCGCTAAGAGCACGATCAGCCGCTCGTCGTCGTCGGTGAACTCGCTGTCATCGAGCTTGTCGGCCAGGTAGAGGTTGCCGATGATGGTGTTCCCACTCACGATCGGCACGCCCATCAGCTTTTTCATCCGGGGATGGTTGGGCGGGAAGCCAGAGCGCGCGGGCTCGCGGGAGACGTCGGAGACGCGCACTGGCCGCCCCTCGCGGAGCATGGTGCCGAGGATACCGTGGTTGCGCGGGAGCTGGCCGATGCGGGCGCGCTCCTCGGGGGTCAAGCCAGAGCTGATGAGGTCAGTCAGATAGCCATCCTGGCCGAGCACCCCGAGCGCCGCGTAGCGCGCCCCCGAGAGGTCGCGCACGATGTCGGTGATGCGCTGGAGGACGCGATCGAGGGAGAGTTCGGAGGCGATGACAATGCTCGCCTCATCGAGGGCGGCCAGCTGGCGGTTCTGGCGGACCACGCGCTCCTGGGCGGCGTCCAGTCGGCGCAGGATGACGAGGGTGAAGATGACGATGCCGAGGGCAGCCAGTAGCACACTCGCCACGAGGTCGAGCGGCGGAGGAAGGAAGGGGCTGAGCGCCACCCGCTCGAACGTGAGCAGGGCCGCAACGAACAGGATCGGTGCGAGCAGGACGACGAGGCGTTCTGGCCAAGACCTCATTCCAGGTGCTCCCAGGGTAGCGCTCCTCCTCTCCTCATGGTACTACCTTGCCACCCCCCTCAGTGCTGTTTGCCCTCGCCGAGCGGTGGGCTGACAACGCAGCCAGGTAGCCACCAGGCGGGGGGGGGGAACAGGCGCTCCTAGTGCGGGCAGCCAGACGCTACTCCAGCCGGGTGGCGACGCTGGAGCAGCGAGCGGACGGTCACCTGGAGCGCGGCCGGTGCTGCCGGAAAGAGCGACACGACCCGCTGGTCGCGCTCGGCCCGCCGGACCCAGGCCGGTGCTTCGTCCTGGTCGCCAGTGACGATAACCCAGCGGTCGGGCGCCAGGCAGCGCATGAGCTGCAACCAGGCGCGATCCTGCCGCTCGCGCCCATCGCTGACCAGAACGAGGACTGCGGCCTCAGCGCTGGGGTGATAGAGCACCTGATAGTCACGCGCGATCCAGCAGGCTACCCGCGCGGCCAGGGTAAGGTCAGTGGAGACGACCGCGACTGTCGTCATCCGTTCCTCCTCCCGCCCAAACGCTGGCGGGACTGGTGCGAGTTTCGCTTCCCTCCGACCATAGCGGGGGAGGGGCGCCGGAGAGCTGGCCAAACTGCCTGTTTCCGATGGGCCATCCGGCCCCCAGACAGGCCCCCGCCGAGGAGAGTGGGGTCGGTGGCGATAGCTCGCGCTGGACAGCGGGGTGACCGAGCCCGTCCAGCGACTGCCGGCTACGCTGAGCAGCGCTCGGGAAGCGGCCCCTCAGCCGGGGGTAAGCGGGTGAGGAAGTCGTGGACCGCAGCGACGAAGCCAGCAGGGTTTTCGAAGATGAGCTGACGGCCACCGGGAAGAATGCGGAGCTCGTGCTGGCGGATGAGTGGGCGGATGAGGGCGAGGCGGTCGTGAAAGTAGTCGTGTTCCCCGAGCAGGAGAAGCGTGGGGGCGGTGATCGCCGGCAGGCGGGGCTTGGGGTCGTAGGAGAAGACGGCGCGGTGGGCCTCCTCGTTGCCGCTGCCAGCACGGAGCATCGCCACCGTCATCAGGTGAACGGTTTCCAGCGGGAGTGTGGGGTTCGCCTGGCGGAGGAAGCGCCAGACGGCGTTCGCCTGGGAGCCATCGGGCAGGTAACGGATGGGGGAGAGGGCGGCAAGGCGCTCGCGACGGGTCGCTTCGTCGTAGTCGGGAAGGGCAGAAAGGACGAGGCCGCGCACGCGGGCGGGTGCGAGCGCTGCCACCTCGACCGCGATCGAGCAGCCGGTCAGGCGGCCAACGAGATGGGCCTGGGGCCAGCCCAGGGCATCGAGGGCGGCCAGCACGGCGCGAGCGTAGTCGGCAACCTGCCACCTTCCCGGTGGCGGAGGGTCGCTTTCCCCGTAGCCCGATGTATCGATCGCAACGACCTGAAAGTGCTGGGCCAGGGCAGGGAGGATAGCCGGCACGTAGACCAGGCTCGAGAAGGGCGTTTGATGGAGGAGCAGCAGCGGCTCGCCTTGGTCACCGGCCGCGCGAAAGTGAATGCGGCCAAAGGGAGTGGCGAGGTAGCCGCGTCGCACCTACTTTTTCTTGCCCAGCTGTCGTGCGAGACGGCGGGTCTTCCAGGGACGCATTGCCAAGCGGCGGCGCCGCTTGGTCTTGGCGGCGAGCAAATTCCGACCGCGGTCTTTGGGTAGTCCAGGCATCGATGTGGTCCTTACGAGACGGCAGGCTGGTCGCCCGCGCGGAGTGCTGGCTGGAGTATAGCGAACGGTCGCTTCGGGGCGCACGGGCAGCGAGCGAATGAAGCCAGCCTGCGGGACCGAGCAAGCGCTGGAGGGCCGCCAGCCAGACTGAGCGCTGGTGGCACTGGGCAGCCTGGAGGGTGCGCAGCAGGGTGCGGGTAGCGGGCCGCTCCGCAGTGATCAGGACACGTGGGGGAAGATCGGGCGCCTCCCCGGCTTGCCAGCTGGTCACCGTCCACCTGATGGTGGTTGGACCAGCTCGATGAGGTCATCCGGGCTGGCGAGGTGAGGGTAGAGGTTCAGGACGGCTGCGCGCTCGTGGGATGCAAACAGCTCAACGGGCAGGCCAAGGTCCAGCGCTTCAGCATAGTCGATCACGTACTCATGGGTGGGGTAGTCGTGGACCAGCCGCTGGATGAGGGTGCTTGCCTTCTCCTCATCCCACTCGCCCGAACGACGGAGCAGCCGCTTGCCGTACTCCTCGCCGATCGAGAGGGCGCGGCTGTATTCCCCGAGCTTCTCCGCTTCCAGCTGGGCGAGGAGCGGTCCGGTGGTAGCCCGGACAAACTCGATGGCGGCGCGAAGGGAGGTGTCGAGATCGAGGCCGGAACGGCGGACGATCAGGCGCATCGCGAGGTCGAGCGTCTCGAGGGAATAGGTCTGGAGCTGCTCGAGGGCTTTGAAGGGATTGAGGGCAGAGGTGAACTCGCCCTTGCCGCCCGGGCGCTCCTCGTAGATCTGGGTATCGAGCGGGCCGAGTTCGGCAATCTCGTCCATCACGATCCGGTCGGCACCGATGGCCAGCAGGGTGCCAGCGCTCTTGGCCCGCAGCGGGACGACGGCGATCAGCGTGGAGCAGTGAAGCCGGAGGAGGGCCACGATCTGGTAGGCAGTGTGGATGCTGCCTCCGTGGCAGTGGACCACCAGGTCCAGTTCGGGGAAGTGACGGTCGGCCAGGGCAGCACGGACGAGGAGCAGGTGATCGGCATCGAGGGGCTGCTGGAGGATCAGAAAGAGCGCAGGCCGCCCGCGGGCCGCGGCGAACTGAGCGAAGTCCTTCTGGCGCTGGGCGGTATCGTTCATGGTGGCTCCTGGTCGTGCCGGCAAGGATAGCGGGAATCGAGGGCGGGCGGAAGAGCGCTACTCGAATTGCGGCAGGAGTGGCTCGAGCGGGGTCTCCGGGGGGTGGGCGTCCATCACCACGCCGTTGATGGCGAGGCGAAGGGTGCATTGGAGGAAAGCAGCGGCAGCCCGGCATTGCACCATTCGACCAAGGAAGATCTCGAAGAAATCCAGAATCGAGACCAGGGTGGTGTCGATGACGAGGTCGATGGTGATGGTGCGGCTAGCCGGGTCGGCATCGACGAGGGCACGGGTGACCGCGTAGTTGACGCGGTCGTGGATATCGAAGGTGCGCGGATCCTGATTGCGCACGCGCGAGCGGTGGACATCGGACTTGTCGGCAAGGATGACGGCCGCACCAGGGATGTTGAGCGGCACGCTATCGTCCTCGTGGTTCCCGATGGCGATCATCACTTCGGCAATCTCGTCGAGGGGGAGGCCAAACCGCCGGAGCAGTTCGAACGTGAGGAGGGCACCGCTGTGACCGTGGTCGCGCCGATTGATGAGGTTGCCGATGTCGTGGAGATAGCCCGCGATCGCGGCCAGCTCGGCAAGACGAGGCGGGTAGCCCAGGCGAAGGAGAAGATTTTGCGCACCGGCAGCCACGAGCGCAGCGTGACGCAGACCGTGTTCGGTGTAGCCGAGAGCGGCTAAGGCGCGGTCGGCAGCAGTGAGGAGGGCCTGCACCTCCGAAGAGGCAGCCAGCTCGCGGAGGGTGAGCGTCGGGCGTTCCATCGTCATTCAGGGACGGGGCGGTGCTGGCACGATGGTAGTGGTGGTCGGGGTAGGGATGCCAGCAGTGGGAGAGCGGCTGGGTAGCGCCCCGGTGGGTGTGGCACGAGGCAGGGTGGGCGAGGCAGCGGGGAAGGCAGGAGCGGTTACCGTGGGGGTGGGTGAAGCGAAGGCGAGGGCTGGGGGTGCGGTGGCAGGTGAGGGCGAGGCGACCGGCCGAGTGGGGACGGGAGTGAAGGTGGCGTTGGCGGGAGGCACGGTTGGGGTCAGGCCACTCCCGTTCCCAGCGGAGAGCGGCGTGGCAGTCGCGAGCACGGGCAGCAGCGGGGTGCTCGTGGCGCGTGGCAGCGGCGACGCGGTTGGCTCGGGCTCTTCGGGAAGGAGGCGCGGAGTTGGGGTCGCCGTGACAAGGAAGAACGGCGGGACCCCGAAGGTGGGGGTAGGCATGAGTGGCTCGGTTGGCTGGGGGGTCAGCCCGACGATAAATGGGGTCGGGGTGGAGGTTGGGGTGCCAGTTGCCGCGAAGACGACAGCAGCCGGCTGGAGGGCGGGCGTGAGCACCAGCGCGGTGGCACCCAGGCAATAGAGAAAGGAACTGGCCAGAAAGAGCAGGAGGGCACCGAAGTAAAAGCGGCGGTCGTACTGGGCCAGGCTGTTCCACCAGCGGCTGAAGCGACCATCACGGGCGACCTCGAGCAGTTCGCCAGTCTCATCGACGACCCAGCGGTCATTGAGCAGGTAAGGCGGCTCGGGCAGTGGCGGTGGTGGAGGGGCTGCCTCGAAGAACGACCAAGCCGGTTCGTTGGTCAGCGGTTCTGTCGTCGCGGGAGGAGGGGGGAGAGGAACCGTCGGCTCACGCAGGGTGGTCACCTCAGGCAATGCCGCTTCGGGAGCGGCAGGGTCGCGAGCGACCCGCTCGCCCGACACCACCGCCGCGGGAGCGGTGGGCTCTTCCTGGCCAGCATCCCGCACGGGCAGGGTGAGCGGACTGGTTGCCTCGGGCGCAGGGGATGGCTCGGTGTCGCTTGCGCCGCGGGGAGGTGGAAGGTCAGCCGGGGGAGGAAGCTGGCCGCTCACAAGCTCACAACGACCGCATCGTCGATGGCAGGCAGTGCCCGTACCTGAGCAAGCACCTCATCGGAGATGGACTCATCCACCCCCACGATCATCAAGGCTCGCCCGCGGGGGTGGTCCCGCGCGACGGTCATGAAGGCGATGTTGATATCGCGCTCACCAAGCAAGGTGCCGACGCGGCCGATCACGCCGGGACGGTCAGTGTTGTGGCAGAGGAGCAGGGTACCGACCGGGGCGATGTCGAGCTGGTCGTACTCGTTGATCTGGACCACTCGCGGCTCCCCGCGGATGACCGTGCCGCCAACAGTCGTTCGCTCGCCTTGGCGGTCGATGGTGATGCGGATGAGGCTGGTGTAGTTCTCGGCTTCGGTGGACTTCTGCTCGGTGAGGCGCAGCCCGCGCTCGCGCGCGATGAGAGCAGCGTTGACCAGATTGACGTTCTCTTCGCTGGCAGCTTGGAGCAGCCCTTTGATCACTGCGGCCTTGAGGAGGGCAGTGTCGTAATGAGCCACCTCACCGCGGTAGGTGATCGTCACCCCACTGACCTGGCCGTGGGCCAACTGGGCAGCCATCCTCGCTAGCCGCTCGGCGAGCGGCAGATACGGCTCGAGGGCCCGGAAGGTCTCAGGAGCAACCATGGGCAGGTTGACGGCGTAGCGCGCCGGCCGGCCCTGGAGGACGTCGATCACCTGCTCGGCCACATCAATGGCAACCTGGACCTGGGCTTCTTCGGTGGATGCCCCAAGATGAGGCGTGACGATGATGCGCTCGCTCTTGAGCAGGATATTGTCGGTGGCAGGCTCCTGGCTGAAGACGTCGACGGCGGCGCCCGCGATCTGACCAGTTTCGACCGCCTGATAGAGCGCCTCTTCATCGATGATGCCACCACGCGCCACGTTGATCACGCGCGCGGTCGGCTTCATGGCCGCCAGCTCCCGCGCCCCGATGAGCGAGCGGGTCTCTTTCGAAAGCGGGATGTGGACGGTCAGGAAGTCGGCCTCGCGGATGACCGTCTGGAGGTCAGCAACCTGGACACCGAGCTTCTGGACGTGCTCCTCGCTCACGAAGGGGTCGTAGCCGAGGACGCGCATCTGGAGGCCGAGGGCACGGCGCGCGACCTCGGTGCCGATCTTGCCGAGGCCGATAATGCCGAGCACCTTGTTCCGAACTTCGACCCCAACATACTTGGCGCGTTCCCAGCGCCCGGCCTTGAGCGCCATGTGGGCCTGGGGGATGTGCCGGGCGAGCGCAAGCAGAAGAGCGATCGTATGCTCGGCGGCAGCAACGGTATTGCCCGTCGGGGCGTTGACGACCGTGATCCCGCGGCGGGTCGCGGCTTCGACATCGATGTTATCGACGCCCACGCCCGCGCGACCGATCACGCGCAGGCGACTTCCCGCTTCGATGATGGGCGCAGTAACTTTGGTCTCACTGCGAACGACGAGGGCATCGTACTCCGGGATGCGCCGGAGCAACTCCTCCGGCGGCAGCTTGGTGAGCACGTCAACCTCGGCGACGCGCCGCAGGAACTGGACCCCCTCCTCAGCAACCGGGTCAGCTACCAGGATGCGCACGGTGTTCTCCGGGCGGGCAGGATGGGCTGCCGGCCACGCTCAGGCGGTGGCAGCAGGGGCGCGGAAGCCAACCTGAGGCAGGACCTCCCGCAGTGCCGCCAACGTCTGGTCGATATCCGCTTCGCTGACGTAGCCGAGATGGCCGATGCGGAAGATCTTGCCTTCCAGGGCACCCTGGCCGCCAGCAACGACGACCCCCCGCTCGCGCAGAGCCGCGCGCAACGGCCGGACCTCAACCCCGTCCGGGGCAAGGACGGCAGTCACGGTGTTGGAGGCGTAGCGCTCATCAGCGAGCAGCTTCAGGCCGAGCGCCTTGACACCCTGGCGGGTCCGCTCAGCGACCCGGCGATGGCGCTCGACGATGGCAGGCAAGCCTTCGGCGAGCATCAGCTCGAGCGCAGCGTCCAGGGCGTAAAAGACCGAGACGGCGGGCGTCCAGGGCGTCTGCCCACGGTCGAGGGATTTCTTGGCCCCGAGGAGGTCGAGGTAGAACCGGGGCATCCGCGCCCGGGCATTCGCTTCCCAGGCGAAGGGGCTGACCGAGATGAAGCTCAGGCCGGGAGGGACCATCCAACCTTTTTGGGAGCCCGAGACGACCACGTCCAGTTCCAACGCATCAACGGGCAGGTCGATAGCGCTCAGGCTGGAAACGGCATCCACCAGGAGAAGTTTGCCGGCCCCTTTGACGACGCGAGCGATGGCAGCGATATCATTCGTCACGCCGGTCGAGGTCTCGTTGTGGGTAACGGTCACCGCGACGATGTTCGGGTCTTCGGCCAGCGCCGCGGCGACCTGCTCGGGGTCGGCGGCCGTGCCATCGGGGAAGCGCAGTCGGCGAACGTCAGCACCATAGGTCTCCGCGATCTTGGCGAAGCGGTCGCCGAAGACGCCGATCGAAACGGCCAGCACCCGGTCGCCGGGCGAAAGGAAGTTGACGATGGCCGCTTCGAGGCCACCTGTCCCCGCCGCCGTCAGGATCAGCAGGTCGTTCTGGGTCTGAAAGAAGTGCTTGAGGCGGTCGGTCACCCGCAGCAGGATCTCTTTGAACTCGGGCCCACGGTGGTCGACCATCTGGCGGGTCATCGCCTGCAGGACAGGCTCGGGGCAAGGAGTAGGACCAGGGATTCGCAGGTTCACCGGATGCTCCTCCAACGTCTCGCGCGGGGACCGAGAGCGCTCATTCGTCGGTGGTGATGCCGCGTAGACTGCGGGGCACGCCGGAAGTCTACCCTCTACGCTCCCACCAATCAAGAAACTGCGCGCGATGGTGTCCGCCGGCGGGGAAAACGCTGCCAGAGCGCGATCACTTCTGGAGCACGGAGCAGCCAGAGGGTTGCGAGGTACACTGCTGCCCCCACTACCCCCACCACCAGGAGGGCCGGCAGCAGGAGGAGCGCCGGGGTAGGCAGGAGCGGAAGGCTGAGCCACCAGATGGCCGAGGCAGGGAGGACAGCGCAGGTGACTCGCGCGAGCGGGAGCACGAGCGAACGCCAGGGCAGAGGCCGAACGACCAGCCAGGTGAGGACGGCCATCATGAGGAGGTGACTGGTCCACTGGGCCGAGTTGGCAAGCGCGAGCCCAACCATGCCGAACGGGTCGATGAGGATGAGGGCGGTGAGCAGGTAGACCCCGACTGCCAGCACCCCCACGCTGACGGGGCGGAGGGTATCCTGGCGGGCGTAGAAAGCGTAGATCAGGATCTGGTCGAGGGCGGCGGCGGGGATGCCAGGGGCGTAGGTCAGGAAGGCGAGGGCGGTGCGGGCGGTATCGGCGCTCCCAAACTCGCCACGCTGGAAGAGGAGGCGGAGAACCGGCTCCCGCAGGATGACCAGGGCAAGCGCCGCCGGGACGATGAGCGTCAGCACCGCCCGGAGCGCTTCGCCCAGGGCCGCCCGGTAGGCAGGCGAGTGGGGAGCCAGACGAGCGAGCTCAGGAAGGTAGGCTGCGCCGATGGCCGTGGCAACTAAGCCGAGGGTGAACTGGGTGAGGGTGGTGGCGTAGCGCATGGCGGTCAGGTCGCCGGCGGGGAGCCGGGAAGCCAGGTTGGTATCGATCAGCACCCCCGCCGAGGAGACCACCAAGCCGAGGAGCACCGGCAGGTAGAGCTGGCCGATGCGGCGGAGAGCAGGGTTGCGCAGCGAGAGCAGCGGCCGGAGCGGTGCACCCCGGAGGGCCAGGAGCTGGAGTGCAAGTTGGGCTGCCGAGCCCGCCACCAGCCCGATCGCAAGGGCCTCGACCCCCCGCTCGCGGAGCAGCCAGGCAGCGACGACAAAGGCGAGGTTGAAGAGGGCAGCGCCGAAGGCCGGAGCCGCGAAGTGGCGACGCGCCTGCAGAATACCGATTGCCACCCCCGAGAGCCCGAGGAAGAACAGGCTCGGGGCCATGATCTGGAGCAGGGTGAGGGTAAGGGCACGCGTGGCAGGCGCAAAGGCAGGCGTGAGGAGGCTGACGAGGGGGTCAGCAAGCAGGACAACCAGTACGCTGACAAGGGCGAGGAGGAGGGTGAAGAGGGTCAGGAGCTGGCCGGCGAGCTGCCAGAACGCGCGCTCGCTCTGCTCCACCTCGGCCGCGAGCACCGGGACGAAGGCTGCCGAGATCATGCCGCCAACCAGGAGGTCGTAAGTGGTGACCGGGACGCGGCTGGCCGCGGTGAAGGCATCGGTGGCGGCAGAGCGGCCGAAGAGGGCGGCGATGGTCTGCTCTCGCGCTAAGCCTAGCAGGCGACCGACTGCGTTCCCCGCAGAGACGGTGAGAGCAGCGCCGGCAAGACGGGCGAAGCGCGAGGGCGAGCGCGTCTCCGTGGCGGGAGCTTCCACGGCGGGGATTGTAGGGTCCGCGCTCCGCCCCGCGCTGGTCGAAGGTTAGAAACGCCCCAGCAGGGCGGCTGGTGACGACAGTTCGGGTGCGGGAACGGTGGGATGAGTGCGTCGCCAGTGCTCGACCAGCTGCTCGACGGCGAGCCCGAGGAGGACGAACGGCAGGGCGAGAACGATCAGCACCGCCAGCAGAAAGCCGCCCCCGAAGCTGAGCAGGAGGAGGAAGAGCCCAGCGAGCATCTCCCCGAGGGTCAGGGCAACTTCGGACGTCGGTTCGCTCGGTTTCGTCATGGTCCTCCCCTCGCAGGCCAGCGCCAGGTCAGCCGTACGATCAAAGCATAGCATACTTCGTATGCAATACGCACGATCTGCGCCTCAGGGCGTGCGCGCTCCTTTCGCCGCCAGGGGGAGGAAGACTGGCGCTTCGACGACCACGAGCATGCCCATCGCCGGGTGGGGCTCGCAGGTCACCGGGTAACGCCCGGGGCGGTCGAAGGTGAGGTAATCGCTTTCGTTCAAGCCAAGGTAGCGGCCGCCGTAGTCGAGCGTCGCCACCACGACGTTGTGGGCGTCGTCGGGGTCGCGGTTAGTCCAGCTAACCGTCTGCCCAAGGCGGATACGCACCTCGGCGGGCCGGTAGGCCCAGCGGTTCGTGGCCACCGCGACAATCTCCACTGGCACGACCGGCGCGGCCGCTGCCGGCCTGGGCAGCAGGAGCACAGCCGCAGCAAGTAGCAGCCGCAGCATCAGACGATGAAGGGAACGGGTGGGAAATCGCCGCCCAGTACCTGTTTCGAGTCGCCGCCCAGCCAGTTCTGGATGATGGTGGCATACACGGCGCGGAAATCGATCTGGAACTTGATGTCCTTGCTGGAGTCGAGGTCGTTGAAGTTGGGGTCGTTGCCGTAGAGGCCGCCCTTGACCGGGGCCCCGATGACAAAGAGGGGGGCAGCAGCGCCGTGGTCGGTGCCGTAGCTCTGGTTATCAGCGAGGCGACGCCCGAACTCGGAGAAGGTGAGGATGAGGGTGTCCTGGAGCCGGCCGAGGCTGTCGAGTTCGCGGAGGAACGCCTCGACCGAGTCGGCAAAATTCTTGAGCAGGGTGGCGTGGGTCCCCTCCGTGGGGGAAGGCGTGCCACCGCTTGCAGCGACCTGGTTGGAGTGGGTGTCGAAGCCGCCGGACTGGACGTAGAAGATCCGGGTGCCGAGGTCGGCCTTGATCAACTGGCAGACGGTGCGCAGCCCCGGGCCGAAGCCGGTAGTCGGAAAGCTCTGGCGGGGCGTATAGGAGCTAGCGATGCGAGAGAGCACCTCCGAGGTCTCGACGGCATCGGTCGCGATGGTACGGGTCAGCTCCTCATAGGCGCGTGGGCTGCTGGTGGTGACCCGGCTCAGGATCTTTTTGAAGGTATCTGTCCGCAGGGTGCGTTTACTGGTCGGGGCAGCACCATCGGTCTGGAAGCTAAAGCTGGTCAGCGACGTAATTGTGGGCACGACGACGTGCTGCACCCAGAGGGCGAGCGGGAGGGTGGAGCCGATGCTCCAGGCCTCAACTTCCGCCGGGGGTGCGGGCGCGCCGACGCCACTACAGCAGTTCGCCACGTAGGTGCCCAGCCAGCCCTGGTTGGCCGGCCGGGATGGCTCAGCGGTGTGCCAGATGTCCATCGAGCGAAAGTGGGAACGATTGGGGTTGGGGTAGCCGACGTTCTGGATGACCGCGACTTGGTTCTGGTCGAAGCGGGACTTGATCGGCGCGAGGCTAGGGTGAAACCCGAGCGTGGCCGAGAGCGGGAGGGTGGCTGAGGCGGGGATGGCGAGCCGCGGGCGCATCTGATAGTACGTCGGATAGCCGATCGGCACGATGGTATTCAGCCCATCGTTGCCACCGGAGAACTGCATCACGACGAGGATGCGGCGACCCACCGGGGCGACTGGCGCCGCCTCGACGATATCGGCGGTGCGGGTGAGGAAGGCCGGGGCAGTCAGGCCGACGGAGACGAGATAGGCCCCCTTCTTGAGAAAATCGCGGCGGGTAGCCAGCTGCATTGTCCCCTCTCAGTTCAACTGGTAGTTGGGCGAGGCGAGCAGGAGATAGAGCAGGCCCCGCATTCGCACCCCCTGGCCGTTCCAGGTGGTCACGGGTGGTGGCGCGCTCCCGCTGACCTGCGGACCTTCGGTGCTGCCACGGGTGGTCAGGGCGCTGTCCACCCCTTTGCTGGTAAGGGGGAGGAAGATCCGGGGTTGGTAGTCCGGGCTTCCCAGCGCGTAGCCGACGAGGGCGTTGGTCAGGATGGGCGAGGCATCGCCATCGACGAAGCGGCGGCAGAGCTCGCTGACCAGGCCGCTGATGGTCGACTGACCGGTAGCGTTGCAGAAGGCAACGGCATCGAAATATGTCGGCTTGCCGTTCTGGGTGGCAGTGAGGATGGTATTGACCTGATTGGCCCGCGTGAGCAGGAGAGTGGTTCCTAGCCACTGGGGACCATCCGGCCAGCCTTTGACTGAGGGAGGGTCGAAGAGGTCGAGGGAGAGAGCGCGCAGAGACTGGACGATCAGGGGAAAGGGGATACTGGTGAGCCCGAGCTGCTTGACCAGGCCGATGAGAAATTCGAGAGGGTTCTTAACCCGCGAACGGTAGGCGGCCTCGCTGGTGAAGGCAGGCGAGGTGAAGAGCGTTTGGAGCATTGCACGGATGGAATAGCCGCTCCGGTAGTAGGTATCGGCGATGGCAGCGATAGTCGCATCGTCAGGGGTATCGGCAATGAAGAAGCGGAACAGCTTGCTGGCCAAGAACTTGCCGGTGTTGGGGTGGGCGAGCAGTCGGTCGAGGAACTTTTCCCCCTGGTCGACGCTGTAGGGGAGCGGCTGGCCGAAGATGACCTTGTTCGTCTTATCCTGCTTGGTGGAGTCGAGGTAGAAGTCCCCCTTTTTCCAGCGGCCCTGGGGGTCGTCCTGGGTACGGAAGCGCCAGCCGGTGAAGGTCTTGGCGGCCTGCTTGACGTCGTCCTCGGTGTAGCCATTCCCTTCGCCGAGGGTGTACAGCTCCATCACCTCACGGGCGAAGTTCTCGTTGGGGGCTTCTTTGGAGTTCACACGAGTATCAAGCATGATCATCATCGCGGGGTCTTTGGCGATCCCCTGGAGGAGGGTGGCGAAGCTCCCAAGGGCATTTGCCCGCAAGAAGTCCACCTGGCGCGTCATGAAGGCGGGGTCGTTGACGGTATCGATCGAAGTCGCGAAGTGGTTATGCCAGAAGAAGGTCATCTTCTCGCGGAGCTGCTTCTGGCTGAAGGCCATGCGGTAGAGCCAGGCCTGGCGCAGGTGATCGAGGTTGGTCGGGTCGAAGCTCTGGCCGAGCCCGCCGGTCGGGTCGAGGGTCTCGCTGATCCCTTCGTCGTTGAGCAGGCGGTCCAGGGTAGCGGAGAACCCCTCAGCCGCGGCGCGCTGGTACTCGGTGAGCGAGGGGCCGAAGCCGGTACGACGGAGGAGATGGTAGAGCGTCTGCTCGGTTGTGAGTGCCATCCTGTCCTCTCACCTGCTCCTTGGGCTGCGGGTGCCGGCCAGCGCTCCTCAGACGGTTTCTCTCTCGTGAACAATATCGGCCGGTGAGCGGGCATGCAACTGAGACCGCTTTCCTAGCATATTCTGAGTACCATGCTGATCACGTCATCTGCATAACGCGGATCGTCATGGAATCGTTTCAACAGGTGGCGTTCGAGCAGCTAGTTGCTGAGGTGGCTGCCTGTCGGCGCTGCCCGGCGATGGCAGGGCGCCGCCGCGTTCTTTCGGCGGCGAATGGCCCGCTGGGGGCGCGGGTGCTGTTCGTGGCTGAGGCTCCGGGTCGGCGAGGGGCGGAGCGGACGGGCATTCCCCTGAGCGGCGATGCGACGGGACGTCGGTTCGAGCGCTTGCTCGCGGCCGCTGGGCTCAGTCGAAGCGAGGTTTTTCTCACCAACGCCGTGCTCTGCAACCCCTGCCGGGCGGGACGCAACCGCCCACCGGCAGCAAGCGAACTCGCCCACTGCCGCGATTTCCTCCGCCGGACGCTTGCGCTCGTGGACCCGGAGGTGGTGGTCGCCCTGGGAGGGGTTGCGCTGCGCGCGCTCGGTGCGATCGCGCCGCACGGCGCCAGCCTGGCGCGGGTTGGGGAGGCGGTTTCCTGGCAGGGGCGTCTGCTCGTGCCGCTCTACCACCCGGGGCCACGTACCGAACACCACCGCCCGTTTGCCCAGCAGCTTGCGGACTATCATCGTCTCGGGGTGGTCATCCAACGCGGTCGGTGGGACGCGACGGGCCAGGCTTGACGCGGTGCGCGAGCAGCCTGGTGGTGCGTGAGGGGGGCGGACTTCCCGCCCTGGGAGCGCTACGATGCCGAAGGCGAGAGGAGGGATGAGCACGTGAGCAAGATCGAAGGGATGACGCTGCTGATCTTCCGGGTGAAGGATGTGGAGCGAGAGGTCGCCTTCTACCGCGACGGCCTCGGACTCGCCGTGACCCGCCACGTCGAGGGGCGAGTAGCGCAGTTTGCCCTACCGCTCTGCGGTGCGCTGGAGCTCGCAGCCGGGGGTGAGGTGGTGCCGCTGGCAAAAGACCGCACCGAGGTACCGGCCGTGCCGGTCTTCCGGGTGGCGAACGTCCATGAAGCGGTGGAGCAGGCGGTCCGGCACGGAGCGCGCGTCGTCAATGCACCGTTCCGGGTGAATGAGCAGTGGGTGGCCTACGTCGCCGACCCGGAGGGTCACGTGGTCGGGCTAGCGAGCGCGTTCGCACCCTGAGCGAGACCGGGCGGCAACTGGAACAGAGCAAGGAACTCCGGTACCGCAAGCGCGAGCAGGCCTGCACGGTCGCGGCAGCGGTCGAGGACGTAGGCAGCCTGGGGGGCTGGCAGCGCCTGGCGAACGCTCTGGGCGAACTTCTGCTCGAGGAGCGGCAGGGCCTCAGCCCGCCGGCGCGGGTGACCGAGGGGGTACTCGACCTCGACGCGCGGGGTGGAAGTACCGTCCCGGAAGAAGACCTGGACGGCATTTGGGATAGCCCGGCGATCCGGGTCGAGGTAGGCGGCGGAGTAAGCAGGGTTCTCGACGACCACCATGCGCTCGCGGAGGCGGTCGATGCGCGGGTCGGCAGCCACGGCGTCCTGATAGTGATCGGCGGTGATCGTCCCGAAGAGGAGCGCGATCGCTACGATGTATTGGAGGCAGTGGTCACGGTCGGCAGGGTTCGTGAGGGGGCCCTGCTTGGTAATGATGCGCAGCGCTGGTTCCTGGGTCTCGATGACAATGCGCTCCACCTCCTCCAGCCGCTCCTGCACCAGGGGAGCAAGGGAGAAGGCAGCCTCGGCAGCAGTCTGAGCATGGAACTCGGCAGGGAAGCTCACTTTGAAGAGGACATGCTCCATCACATAGCTGCCAAAGGGACGCGCGAGCACGAGAGGCTGACCACGGAAGAGGGCATCTTGGAACCCCCACTGGGGGGTGGTCAGGGCGCCGGGATAGCCCATCTCACCCGCGCGGATGAGCAGCGCGAGCCAGACCGCCCGGCTCGCCGCGTCGCCCGCCGCCCAGGACTTGCGGGAGCCGGTATTAGGAGCGTGGCGATAGACCCGCAGGCTGCCGCCATCCACCCATGCGTTGGAAACCGCGGCCGCCACCTGCTCGCGGTCGCCGCCGAGGAGGGCAGTGGCCAACGCCGTGCTCGCTACCCGCACCAGCAGAACGTGGTCCAGCCCGACCCGGTTGAAGCTATTGGCCAGGGCGAGCACCCCCTGGATTTCATAGGCTCGGATAGCCGCTGCGAGCACGTCGGCGACGCGCAAGGGGGGCTGCCCCCGGGCTTCTGCCCGGCGCGCGGCGAAGGCGGCGGTAGCGAGGATGGCCGCGAAGTTGTCCGAGGGGTGCCCCCACTCAGCAGCGAGCCAGGTGTCGTTGTAGTCCAACCAGCGGTTCATCAGGCCAAGGTCAAAGGCAGCTGTGACGGGATCGAGAACGTATGAGGTCCCGGGCACCGGAACCCCATCGGGAACGCTCGTGCCGGGGACGATCGGCCCAAGCAGGCGGGTGCATTCGGGCACGCTCAGGGCGAGCAGGCCACAGCCGATGGTGTCGAGTAGGGCCAGGACGGCAGTGGTGTGGGCCTGCTCACTGAAAGCGAGTGGCACCACGGTGTACTCGGCGATCGCCTGGATGAGGTGGTCATAGGGCGGGCGCGAGGCACGGGCGTGTTCCATCGGTCCCTCGGCGGCTAGGGAGGATACCAGGATTATGGCGGAGGCCCCTCGGAGGGGGAGAGCCTGGGAAAGGGTGAAAGGCTACGTTGTATGGGGTATGATGCCAACAGTTGAGCCCGCCTGCCCAACGGTGGGCCGACAGAGAGGAGAGGTCATGGAGCAGTACCGTCAGCGTCTCTCGCGGCGTCGATTGCTTGGGCTTTTGGCGGTCGGGGGAGCCGGGCTGGTCGCTGCCTGCGCCCCAAGTGGCCCGACCACGGGCGGGCCATCGGTGAGCGGAGCGGCAGCAACGCCAGCGCCAGCCGGGGTGCCCGGGCTGCCGACCTACTACCCGAGCGACTACGGACAGATCATCGAGGCCTCGAAGAAGGAACCCAAGCTGCTCATCTATTCGATTATGTCGAAGCAGAACTGGGCGCCGGTGATCGAGGGGTTCCGCCAGCGCTACTCGTGGATCGAGGTGGATGCCTCCGACCTCGACTCCGCCACGATTTTCGACCGGTATTACACCGAGAGCGCCGGCAACGTCCGCACGGCGGACATCATTATCACCTCCTCGCCCGACACCTGGCAGGAGTTCATCAAGAAGGGCGAGGTGCTCGTCTATAAGTCGGCCGAAGACGATAAGGTCCCGTCGTGGTCGAAGCTGGCAGCGGGGGTGTACACCGTCTCGGCGGACCCGATGGTGATCATCTGGAACAAGCCGCTCTTGCCCAACCCGCCGAAGTCGATCGCGGAACTCGCGGCGATGGCCAGCCAAGACCCGGGAAAGTTCACCCCCGGCAAGATCACGACCTACGAAGAGACGAATGCCACCGGCTTTGCCGCCAACTGGTTCTGGGCGAAGAAGCAAGGGCAGGAGCGTGCCCTCCAACTGATCGAGCAGATCGGCCGGACGAAGCCAAAGCTGGAGACTTCGGCCGGGCGGATGGTCGACGGGACGCTGGCGGGGGAGATCCTGGTGGGCTACTTCGTCTCGGCGATCAGCGTGTTGCCGCGCTTCCCGGCAGCGGGGGCCGTGCTGGGCTATAGCCTGATCAGCGACGGGACCCCAGTGATCACGCGGGGGATGGCGATCACCAAGAAGGCGCAGTCGCCGAACTCGGCGAAGCTGCTGGTGGACTACATCCTCTCCCAGGAGGGGCAGCTCGCCTGGTCGAAGGGTGGACTGACGGCCTACCGGCCGGACGTGGCGGACCGGGCGGAGAACCACCTGGCCAAGCTGGCGGCGGCGGTTGGCGAACAGAACCTCGTCCCCTTCTCCTTCGACCCCGACATCGCCGATGCCACCAAGCGGGAGGACTTCCGAGCCCGCTTGCGGCGTGCCCTCGGGCGCTAAGCCGCGCGAGCGGGGGAACGGATGACGACCACCGCGCGGAGTGAACC
>JAILZB010000049.1 GCA_023512725.1 Chloroflexota bacterium
GCCCTCGTCTCGACGGCGTGGGACCTCTATCTCTTCTATTTCCCGATCTACGGCAAGGCGAGCGGGCTTTCGGCTTCCGTGATCGGGATGGTGACGGCCTCGTTCGCGATCGCGGTGCTCGCGATCCGCGTGGCGCTGCCGCGCATCGTGCGCAGGTGGGACGAATTCCGCATCCTCACCTTCGCCATCGCGCTCGCCGGTCTCGCCTACCTGCTCTTTCCGGTCTTCTCCGACCCGCTGGCGCTCGCCGGCGTCTCCTTCCTGCTGGGGCTGGGGCTCGGCTGCGGGCAGCCGATGTCCATGTCGCTCATCTACGCCCTCGCGCCCGCCGGGCGCGCGGCCGAGGCGGCCGGCATGCGCATGACCTTCAATCACTTCACGCACCTCGTCGTGCCGCTCGCCTTCGGCGGCCTCGGCTCGGCGCTCGGG
Organism: Chloroflexota bacterium; assembly: GCA_023512725.1. GTDB lineage: Bacteria > Chloroflexota > Dehalococcoidia > SpSt-223 > SpSt-223 > JANWZD01. The sequence goes on from JAILZB010000049.1 coordinate 430, forward strand.
GCGGCGCCGGTCTTCCTCTTCGGCTCCGGCGTGATGCTGGCCGGCAGCTACTACGGCTACCGCTGCGAGCGCGCGGCGGCGCGTTCCCGCTGATCCGCGCGGGAGAGGAAGTCGAGCAGCGCCTCGTTGAAGACGCGCGCCTGCTCGACGTTCGAGAGGTGCGCGGCCGATGGGATCACCCTGAGCTCGGAGCCGCGCAGGTGTTCGTGGATCGCGCGCGCCATCTCGGGCGGCGTGCCCGTGTCCTGCTCGCCCACCAGCACGAGCGCGGGGCAGTCGATCTCCTTCAGCCGGTCCACCTCGTCACCTGGTTCCCAGCGCCCTTCCGGCACCAGGGTGCCGTCGGGGGGAACCCGGGGCCAGACGTAGACCCAGGCCGGCACCCATTCGCCCTCCTCGCCAAGGGCCCATACCAGCACCCGCTCGTAAGGATAAGGGGCATCCCCCTGCAGGTAGCCCTCCAGCCAGTCGAGCCGGGGCAGCCGTTGCTCGGCGTCCTCGAAGGTGATCAGCTCGCCCTGCACCCAGGGCCCGTCCCTTCTGGTGGGCGGGACCCCGCGCCGGGCGCGCACCTTCTGGAGCGATGCCTGGCGCCGCCTGCTCCGGAACAAACTTGCCGTCGCCGGGCTGGTGGTGCTGGCGCTCATGGCACTGATCGCCATTGCGGCTCCGCTCGTGGCTCCCTATCCCTACGACAAGACGCGGATCGATGCCACCCGCTTGCCCCCTTCCGCGGAGCACTGGCTGGGGACCGATGCCCTTGGGCGCGATAACCTCAGCCGGGTGATCTACGGCGCGCGGGTCTCCCTGGTCGTAGGGATCGTCGCACAGGTGATCATCATCTCTATCGGCCTGCCGCTCGTGTTGCTGGCAGGGTATCTGGGGGGCAAGTGGGATACCCTCGTCATGCGCACCGTCGATGTGCTCTATGCCTTCCCCGACCTGCTGCTGATCATCATCGTGATGACCTATCTGCGCCAGAACCTCGGGCAGGCGAAGAGCGACCTGCTCGCACCGATTGCGGGGCTCGACACCCTCACGGGAGGGCTGCTGGGGATCTTCATCGCCTTCGCCCTCACCCATTGGCTGACCGTCTCGCGTCTGGTGCGGGGGCAGGTACTCTCGCTCAAGCAGCGGGAGTTTATCGAGGCGGCGCGCACAATCGGCGCGGGGAGCGGGCGGATCCTGCGGGTCCACCTCGTGCCGAACGTGCTGGCGCCGGTCATCGTCGCGGCGACCTTCGGCATCCCCCGCGCGATCATCACCGAGGCGGGGCTCTCGTTCATCGGCCTCGGGATCCAGCCGCCGATGCCGAGTTGGGGCTCGCTCATCTCGGAAGGGGTCTTGTCGATCCAATCGCAGCCGTATATGGTGATCGGGCCCGCGCTGGCCCTGGCGCTGACGCTCCTCGCCTTTAACTTTGTCGGCGATGGCCTGCGCGACGCTCTCGATCCGTGGATGAACAAGTAACCATCTTCGACGCCCACACCCACATCTTCCCCCCCGCGGTCGTGGCGGCCCCGGAGGCGGTCGACGACCCCTATTTTCAGCAGCTCTACGCCGCCCCCCGCCGGCGCTTGCTGACCGGCCCCGCCCTGATCGCGGCGATGGACCAGGCTGAGGTCTCCCGGGCGGTGGTGGTTGGCTGGGGCTGGCGGCAACTCGAGCTCTGCCAGCGGCAGAACGACTATCTCCTTGACCAGGCCGCTCGCTACCCGGACCGTTTGGCGGTCTTTGCCGCGATCGCTCCCGCGGCAGGCGAGGCAGCCGTGCGCGAGATCGAGCGGGTGGCCGCGGCAGGGGCGCGGGGGCTCGGCGAGCTAATGCCCGATGGTCAGGGGGTGAGTGCTGATGACCCCGCGCTCGACCCGATCGCAGAGCTGGCGGCGGCCTTGGGGTTGGTGCTGCTCCTCCACGCCAGTGAGCCGGTCGGGCATGGCTACCCCGGCAAGGGGAGTGCCCACCCGGCAGCGCTCACTCGCCTGGCCAGCCGCCATCCGGCCACTCGCTTTATCCTTGCTCACGCGGGCGGCGGCTTGCCGTTCTATCATCTGATGCCGGAGGTCGCTGCAGCCCTGGCGAACGTCTGGTACGACACCGCGGCGGCACCGCTGCTCTACCAGCCCGCCCTCTACCGCCATCTGGTGGACCTCGTGGGGCTGGAGCGGGTGCTGTTTGCGAGCGACGCCCCGCTGATTGGCTACCGGCGCCCGCTGGCGCACTTCGCGGCGGCGCCGCTCAGCCCGGCCGAACGGCGAGCGGTGGGGGGCGAGAATATCGCGCGATTGCTGGCGAACGGTCGATGAAGGAGAACGCTGCTGACCTGGGGCCGGTGCGGGCGTTCGTAGCGCTTCCGCTCCCAGCCACCATTCGGGCCCATCTGACGAACGTCCAGCAGGCGATCGCTCGTCACAGTGGCCGCGCTGTCAAGTGGGCAGGGGAAGAGGCGATGCACCTGACGCTGGAATTCCTGGGTGACGTGCCGCGCTGGGTGCTGGTCGACCTGCCGCCTGCCTTGGAGCATGCCGTTGCGGGAGCGCCCTCCCTGCAGCTCGAGACGGCGGGGGTGGGGGCCTTTCCGAACTGGCGGACGCCGAAGGTGATCTGGCTGGGGGTGGAAGGCGACCTGCGCGGCCTCCGCCTCCTGCGGGAGCGGGTGGCAGGCGCGCTCCGCCAGTTCGGCTTTGCGGCCGACCCCCGTCCCTTTCGCCCCCACCTGACGCTCGGGCGCGTCCGCCCCCACGCTGAACCAGCCCTCCTCGAGCGGTTGGTCGCTACCGCGCCGAACGTGCGCCCTGACCGGCAGGTGTTCACGGCCGATCGGGTGGTGCTCTACCGGAGCATCCTGGCTCCTAGCGGGCCGACCCACCTGGTGCTGGCGGAATGGCCGCTCGGCTAACGGGGTGCTGGCCGGCGGAGCGGGCGCTCTGCTACGATCTCGCCGAGCCTGGGGCTGAGGAGCGACGGCGGTGAGCTTCCTCCGAGATTTCTACACCCGTCATCCGAACCTGGTGATGTGGGTGGTGCTCGCTATCGGGATGGTAGCGATGCTCGTTTGGTCGGCGAAGGACGTGGGGCTGCTGCCGACCCAGTTGGCGGCCTTGATCGTCAGCACCATCCTCCTCGCCGGGCTGTGCGTCTGGATCATCAACTGGGAGTAAGGCGCGCCCTGCTGCTCGTGCTTGGCTTGCTGCTCGCAGGCTGTAGCGGCAATGGGGACCAGCCGGAAGCCGCCTCCCTCCCTTCCACTCCCTGCCATCCACCGAGCTGTCACGAACTGGTGGTCGTGGGCCTGGACTACGCCTTTAGCCCTCCTGAGCTACGCGTGCCCCCGGGGACCGTGCGGATCGTGCTCCGCAACGAAGGCCAGAAGGTCCACAACCTGAAGGTGCTTGGTGGGCCCGTCGAGGCGCGGACCCCGAACCTGGCGCCCGGTGCCACAGGATTTGTAGAACTCTTCCTGCCCCCTCGCCGCTACGACATCTTCTGCACTATCACCGGCCACGCCGAGCGGGGCATGCGAGGGACTTTGCTAGTCGCTCCCGAGTGAGGGGCGGTAGCGTATCATCTGGCCACGGTGGCGCGGCCACCACGCCAGGAGACGCCAGGAGGAACGGGCATGATCGATGAGGGCGGCGCGGTCGACATCTGGTGCAGTCCCTTCACCCCGCCGCTGATGCAGCGGATCTTTCGTGATGCCCCCGAACTGGCCGAGGAGATCGACCGCTTCGGCCTCCAGGAGAACGTGCGCGGGTGGAGGGTACCGGAATTCCTTGCCTTGATGGACCGCGCGAATGTGCTGATGGCGGGCATCCCCGCCTATCAGATCTGGTCCTACCAGCGGCGCGAACACCTGGTGGACATCCGCCCCGAAGAGGTCGCAGACCTCGTACGCCAGGCACCGGGGCGCCTGTTCGGCTATTACGGGATCAACCCGTTCCGACGGATGGCGGGGGTGCGAGAGCTGGAATGGGCGGTGCGTGAGCTGGGCTTCAAAGGCGCGCATCTGCTGGTCTACGGCTTTGACCTGCCGATCAACCACCGCGACCTCTACCCCTACTATGCCAAGTGCGACGAACTGGGGGTGCCGGTGGTGATCCAGGTGTGCCACTGTGCCCAGACGATGCCGAGTGCCCACGCCCGGCCGATCCTGCTGGATGACATCGCGCTCTACTTTCCCACCCTCAAGCTGGTGGGCGCTCATACCGGCTGGCCCTGGACGAGTGAGCTGATCGCGATGGCCTGGAAGCACCGCAACGTCTATCTCTCGGCCTCGGGCTTCGCCCCCCGGCTCTGGAGCCCAGAGCTGGACACGTTTATCAACTACCACGGCCGGGGCAAGTGCATGTGGGGGGCGGACCTGCCGATACTGACGTATGAGGAGAGCGAGCGGCAGCTCAGCGCGAAGCAGTACCGTCCGGAGGCGCGGCGCTGGTTCTTTCGCGAGACGGCGAACCGGGTGTTCCAGCTGGGCTTGCCGCCCGTCTTTTGACCGCGCCGCCTGCGCGTGGTATCGTTGAAGCGCACGTCAGGGGCGAGACACCTTGCCGCGACGCTCTCCCCACGGGGAGAAGGCACCAGAACGGAGCGCGTACTATGGCCGAGCAAGCATGGGTCTGGGTGTTGGCAGCGGGTCTAGCGCTACTGCTGCCGCTTTTGGTCGCGGGGCGCACGCCCGAAGCGGAGCCGACGCCCGTCGAGGTGCCGGCCGAAGATGAGCCCCACCGCTCCTAGAGTGCTCCGTCAGCACAAGCCTTAGCGTGCGCTCAGCGCAACGGCGCGGGCATGCTCCTTGCGGGCGCGGCGCGCCCGGACGGCCCGGGCGAGGTCCTTGAGCACCGGGACCGTATCCTCCCAGCCTAGGCAGGCATCGGTAATGCTCTGGCCGTAGACGAGCGGCCTTCCCGGGACCACATCCTGTCGGCCGCCCACGAGGTGGCTTTCGAGCATCACCGCGAAGATGTACGGGCTCCCGTTGGCCACCTGCTGGGCGACATCAGCCGCCACCGCGGGCTGGCGCATAGCATCCTTCCCGCTGTTCCCATGCGAGCAGTCGATCATGATCCGTGGGGGGAGGCTGGCTCGCTGGAGCAGGGTGGCGGCCGTCGCAACATCTTCGGCATGGTAGTTCGGGCCACGGTTGCTGCCCCGCAGGATGATATGGCAGGAATCGTTCCCGGTGGTCACGGCGATCGCGGCCACGCCCTGTTTGGTCACCGCGAGGAACTGCTGGGGGAAGGAAGCGGCCCGGACGGCGTCGACCGCCATCTGGATGCTGCCCCCCGTCCCATTCTTGAAGCCGATCGGCATCGAGAGCCCGGAAGCAAGTTCACGGTGCACCTGACTCTCGGTCGTCCGCGCACCGATTGCTCCCCAGCTGATCAGGTCGGCGATGAACTGGGGGGTAATGGTATCCAGGAATTCGGTGCCAGCGGGAACACCCATCCGGGCGAGGTCGAGCAGCAGCCCACGGGCGAGGCGCAGGCCGTGGTTGATGTTGAAGCTTTCATCCAGGTGGGGGTCGTTGATCAGCCCTTTCCACCCGACCGTGGTGCGCGGCTTCTCGAAGTAGACCCGCATCACGAGTAACAGTTCATCGGAGAGCTCGCTCGCGAGCGCCTTCAGCCGCCCGGCATACTCGCGTGCGGCCGTCACGTCGTGGATCGAACAGGGCCCGACGACGACCAGGAGGCGGTCGTCCTCGTCGCGCAGGATCCGAGTAATGGCCTCACGGCTCTCCGCGATAAAGTCGGCCACCTCCGGGGTGACCGGGAACTCCTCGATCAGGATCGCTGGTGGGATCAGGGGCTTGAGCCGAACGATCCGAACGTCGTCAATTTGCCGCATTGCCGTCGCACCTCGGCCAAGTTTCGCGGGCCGGCCTGAGAACAGAAGGACCGCGGGGGTGGAGCCCGCGGTCCGGATCGGTCTTCCCTGAGATGAACCGGGGCTCCGTGGCCCCCGGCTCACCTCCTGCCTAGGCAGGCAGGCGGCCGGAGGCCGAGGGAAACGTAAAGTACCCCTCGCAGCCCCAGCCGTAGCGTGTATCCAGCGTCACACTGGAACCTTAGCACGTTCTCGACCGGAGCGTCAACTGCCCGGCCGGGGGTGCTCAGAGCGGTTGCTGCTGGCGCGAGGCACGGCGCGTCGCGAGGGCAGTGCGCAGGGTGAAGGCGAGGGAGACGGCGGCGCCGAAAGCGAGGCCCACCAGCCAGGCCGCGAGGCCATACTCGCTTGCGGCTGCCCCAAACAGGTTCAGGAGCACCCAGTGGGGCAGCCGACCGAGGGCAACCCCGAGCAACAGGACGCGTAGGGGCACCCGCGTCAGCCCAGCAGCAAAGTAAAGCGCATCCCCGATCGGGAGGAGGAAGACCGCGGTCCACACCAGCGGCGAGTGCGAAGCGGTCGCCCGGTCGAAGAGGGCCAGGGGCGCGTGGGGAGCGAAGCGCTCTGCCAGCGGCCGACCAAAGCGCCGGGTAAGCGCCAGGGCCGTGGCGGCGCCGAGCAGTGTGCCGATCGCTGTCAGGGCAAGCCCACCCCAGAAGCCATAGACATAGGCAATGACCAGCCCGAGGACCGAGTTGGGGATCGGCGCGAACACGATCTGGACCACACTCAGCAGGAGTACCGCCAGCGGCCCGAGGGGACCAAGCCCAAGCACCCAGCTCCGGAAGGCCTCGAGGTCCCCGTTCAGCCAGCGGAGGGGGCTCCAGGGGCCAGCCAGGACGATGGCACCGAAAAGGAGGCCGGCCAGCAGCAGGGCTGAGAGAGCGAACTGGGCGCGGGGCGTGAGGCGGTCCATCAGCAGGATTGTGGCGCTTCGCGGCGCGCTTGGCGAGAGGAACTGCGAGCAGGGCCGGCGCGTGAGACGGGGAGTATCCCCCGGCGGGAGGTCACGTCCTGGCCGCGCGCAGAGGGACGCGATCTGCTAAGGTATCCGCTAACGCTGCGCGGGCAGCGAAAGACGCTGCGTCTCGCCGGGGGTGGGACGTGGGAGGGGATGATGAGTCGTTGGCTTGTGGCGCTCCCGCTCATAGGGCTCTTCGCACCGTTCCTGCTCCGTCCGAACGCCTTTGCACAGGCCCCACTCGACTACCCGGTCCCCGGGGGGTACTTCTACACCCAGGCCGATGGCACCGCTGGGGCCAGTGGGCTGGGCTATGTCGTCAGCGATGCCGATGGCATCCCCTTTCTCAGCTTCTACCAGCAGAGCGGGGGGCCAGCGGAGTGGGGGTATCCGGTCAGCCACCGGTTTATCTACCAGGGGTTTACGGTCCAGATTTTCCAGAAGGCCGGCTTTCAATGGAACCCGGCGGCTGGTGGGATCAGCTTTCTGAACATCTTTGACCTCCTCCACGAGCAAGGGTTCGACCCGCAGCTCCAGGCCCAGTACAGCGTGCCACCGCCCGCGCCCTGGCCGCAGGATAGCGGGCAGCCGTTCAGTGCGGTCGTTCAGAACCACCTGGCGGTGCTGGAGGCGAACCCGGCGCTGCGTGCGGCTTTTCTCGCGAACCCGAACTGGCTGAACATCAACGGCCTGCCGATGGCTCCGATCGCGACCTACGGGAACGTGGCTGTGCTGCGCGCCCAGCGGGCGGTTTACCAGCAGTGGCTCCAGGCGATGCCCTGGGCAGCTGCGGGCCAGGTGACGGTTGCCAATGGCGGCGACGTCGCAAAGACGCTCGGGCTGTGGCCAGCGTGGGCGGTCGCACCGCTCTCAGCCCAGCAGGCGCCGCGCTCGGCGATGACCGGCCCGCTCGGTCCCCAGCCGACGGCGACCCCCAACCCCCAGGTCTGCGCCGGGGACGAGCAGATCACCTTCCTCCCGCCTACCCCTGTCCCCGGCCAGCAGGTGACCATCCAGGTGACTTCGGCGCTCCCGGCAACGAACGCGAACCTGGTGGGCCCGAACAACCCCCAATTTCTCGGGAGTAGCGCTGGCGGGCGAGGAACAGTCTGGACCTGGACGGTCTTTGCCGGCCAACCCGGCTCGTACGAGTACGACTTCTATCGGGGAAGTATTCCCTGCCAGCGTGGCGTACTGACGGTTGGCGGGGCGCCGGCGCCAACTCCCACGCCGACCGCCTGCAACGGCGATGAGGCGCTGACCTTCACGCCGCCAAACCCCACTGTGGGGGAGGCAGTGAGCATCCAGATCACCTCGGCGCGTCCCTCGACCAATGTCGGGTTGGCGGGGCCGTTCAATCCCAGCTTCCAGGGCGCCGGCCCGGGCGGGCGCGGAATCATCTGGACCTGGATGGTCGTGCCGGGCGAGGCGGGGTCGTTCAGCTACACCTTCACCATCAATGGCGCCCCGTGCGCGAGTGGCACCCTTGGCGTCAACCAGCCGGTGGTGCCAACGAGCACGCCGGTGCCGCCGCCACCCCCGCCCCAGGCATGCACGGGGCAGGAGCGGATGAGCTTCTTCCCGAATCCCGCGGTCATCGGCCAGCGGGTGACGGTGAACGTCTCGAATGCGGCGCGCGGGATCACCCCCTCGCTCAGCGGGCCCTTCAACCCGGTCTATGAAGGAGCGGGACCAGGGGGCACCGACTATAGCTGGACGCTCGTGCCTTCGACCGGGGGAGAAGGGATCACCTACCGCTACGTGGTGAACGGTATCCCCTGCACCACTGGCTTTCTCACTGTCCACGCGCCGCCGCCAGGGCTGCTGACGCCGACGCCCCGTGCGCGCGAGGTGGAACCCCCGCGACCAGGAGAACCCCCGCGCACACCTGGGATCGACCGCTAGGGCGGCTCGGGCGCTGAACGCTGCTGGCGAGGCGGGGCTGCAGCAGAGTGCCCTTATCCACCGGGTGGCTGGGCGGTCCGAGGACCCCACGGCCTTCGACCGCTGAAGAGCGAGTTCGCTGCGGTGGGATGCCGGCATGCCCCGGGACGGGAGGTCATTCGGTGCCGCGCGCTCGCCGGTCCTCCGCGGTCCTCGTAGGCCGGTACGAGCGGCGGCGGCGGCGAGCAGGCAGCTTTCGGCGGGGAAGCAGCGCGGCAGCGCGCTCTCGCAGCCAGGGTGAAGCTGAGCCGATGCTCACCTGGCTTGACAGGAAGAGAGGAAGCGTTCGTGGCGCCGCCGCGGCGAGGATCCCAGGTTGCTGCCCGCCCTGAGGAGCCTGAGCGCCCTGCTTATCCTCGGCTGGTGGCTGACCGGGTTCAGGGGCGCGTTGGGGCAGCGTGCGCTGGGCCAAGTGGCTGAGGTCGCCCTGAACCTCATCCGGCGGGGTGAGCGCCCCATCTTCGCGTCCCTGAAAGTGGAAACACTGCTGCGGCAACTCTGGCGGCTGCTCGCGCTCCTCCGCCGACTGCTGACCAGGCGGAGAGCGCCGCGGGCGAGCCAGGACCCAAATCTCGCTACTTGGGAGGACACGTGCAAAATTCGCTCGAGGGCTGTGCGGCTGGTCTCGGCGTTCCCGTAGGGCGCCTGATCGGATCTTGATTATGCTCGGGGCGCTTACGCTCTGTAGCTACCTGTTGCTGGTGCTGGCTGCCCTAGAGCGCTGCCCTGGCGGTGGCTGCCTCCCCACAAAAGACCGTGCGGGGCCAGGCTAACTCGTCGCGCGCCCTGCGCTCGCCTGCTACCATCCCATCGAGCAAGGAGCCAGGCGAAGGAGGCCAGGACGGCGGATGGTCGTGGCGACCAGCATCGCGGAGCGTCAGCAGGGGCGCCGGGTGGTCCAGCCTTTCGTCAAGTGGGCAGGGGGCAAGAGCCAGCTGCTCGGCCAGCTCCTCCCGCTCTGCCCGCCCCGCTTCGGCTGCTACCTCGAACCGTTTGTCGGGGGTGGCGCGCTCTACTTCGCCCTCCAGCCCGAGCGGGCAGTGCTGGGTGACCTCAACGCCGAGCTGATCGACACCTACCGTGCCATCCGCGAGGACGTCGAGGCCGTCATGGCAGCGCTGGAACGCCATCGCTACGACCGCGAGCACTACTACGCCGTCCGCGCTCTCCCCCCGGCGAGCCTGTCAGCGGCCGAGCGGGCCGCGCGCTTCATCTTTCTGAACAAGACCGGCTACAACGGCCTCTACCGGGTGAACCGGCGTGGGGCGTTCAACGTCCCCTTCGGGCGCTACCGTCGACCGCCCCGCCTCTACGATGCCGAGAACCTGCGGGCGGCAGCACGCTTGCTTGCCCGAGCCGAGCTGGTCGCGGCGCCCTACCAGCAGACCCTCCAAGCCGCGCGCCCAGGGGACTTCGTCTACCTGGACCCACCCTACCAGCCGCTCACGGCCAGTGCCAACTTCACCCGCTACACCAGCGCTGGCTTCGGTCCGGCTGACCAGGAGCAGCTTGCCGAAGAGGTGAAGCGGCTGACCCAGCGTGGCGTGCTGGTCCTGCTTAGCAACTCGGATACCCCCGTGGTGCGCGCCCGCTACCGCGAGCTGGGGATCCCGCTGGACATCCGGGTGGTGTCCGCCAACCGGCGGATCAACTCCGATAGTGCGCGGCGGACCGGCGTTACCGAGCTGGTCATCCGGAACTACCAGTGAAGAGCGTCGCCCGATTAGAGAAATGGCGGGCGGTGATCCAGGCGAAAGGGATCGACCTGAGCTGGCCGCTCAACGTTATCTCGGCGGCGGACATCAAGGCGATCACGGGCGAAGAACCGCGGCTGATGGCCAAGATCGACCGGCGGGAGGACCTTCCCTCCGTCTTTGTTGAGGCGGGGGTCTTTCTCCTGCCGCTGAGCAACGGGGAGTACATCTTGCTCCACGGTGATGGCTACCACGACCTCGAGCCGCCGCCGGAGCCGCCGAGTGTTTTCATCTCCCGCTTGCCCTTCCCGCTGGCGAGTGCGGAAGCGGGCGCGAGCGAGACCCAGCACATCGACTTCGCCTTCAACTCCGGGCTGATCGAGCAGTTTGCCGGAGTGGGCAACCTCTACCTGACGATCCGCGGGCGCAAGCGGGCGCCCGAGTTCGAGTTCTTCGCGGGCGGCCAGCGCCTACGGGCGAGCAACGTCCAGGTGGAGGTGGATGCCGGCTTCGAGGGTGAGCGTCACATCGTCGTGGTGGAGGGGAAGATCGGCCAACCCCGCACGTTCCACCTCCGCCAGCTCTACTACCCGTTCCGTTTCTGGAGCACGCTCGTTCCCGAGAAGCAGGTCGTGCCGATCTTCTTCACCTACCAGCCAGAACGTGGGCGGTCGACCTTCTGGGAATACCGCTTTGCCGACCCGCTGGACTATCACTCGATCGAGCTGGTACGGGCGCAGGCGTTCGTGATCCGCCCGGCGACGAGCAGCGTGCTCGACCCCGCACCGCTGCGCTTGGGCGACGGACCGACGCTGGGGCCAAACGTCATCCCCCAGGCTGATGACCTCCGCAAGGTCGCCGAGCTGCCGTTCCGGGTGGCGGAAGGGCAGACGACGGCCAGCGCGCTGGCGCGGGCCTTCGAGTTCAACGAGCGTCAGAGCCGCTACTACCGCCAGGCGGCGGAAGCGCTGGGACTGGTCTGGGCGCGGCAGGGCCAGCTCGGCTTGACCGAGGTTGGCCGGGAGTACGTTGCCCTCCCCGTCCAGGGCCGGAACGAGCTGCTCTTCCGGCAGATCTTTCGCCTGCCGCTCTTCTACGAGCTGTTGCTCGAGCTGTTCCTCCAGCCGGATAAAGCGCTGACGGCCGCCCAGATCGGGCGGGTGATCGAGCGGCTTTCGCCTTACCGGGGGGATACGGTGGCACGCCGGGCCCAGACGGTGCTCGCGTGGCTACGCTGGGTAGAGCGGGCGACCGGTGTGGTACGAGTGACGGGCACCACGGTCCACCTCCCCGCCGGGCGGTTTTTCGGGCCGTGAGGCGAAGAAAGAGAGACGCCCGGCCAGATCGGCCGGGCGCACCCACCGGCGAGGAGGGGAGGGAACCCGCCGGCGAGGTCTCCCGGAGTAGTGGCCGGGCGGGGCTCGGCCGGTGGTGTTCGCCGAAAGTATAAACCTTGAGTTGACGTTCAGCAACGCCTCCTCGCTTTCCCCCGGCCGCTTCGCTGGCTCCACAGCAAGCAGGCGTAGCCCGACGTGGTACAATCAGGCGTCGTCGGAAAGCGGTTTGTCCAATTGGAAACGGCGGTTCAGCTGCTCGCGGTCGCGGCCCTTGTTTTTGCGAACGGCTTCTTTGTGGCCTCGGAGTTCGCGCTGGTGGCGGTCCGCCGCTCCCGGATCGAGCAACTGGTGGCGGCGGGTCATCCAACTGCTCGGGTCGTGCAGGCAACCCTGCAGCACCTCGATGGGGCGATCGCTACCACCCAGCTCGGGATTACCATGGCCAGCCTGGGGCTTGGCTGGATCGGCGAGGCGACGGTCGCCGCACTCATCGAGCCGCTGTTTGCTGCTCTCCCTGCGCCCCTGCCAGCGGTCGGCGCGCATTCCCTGGCGGTTGCATTCGCCTTCGCGACGATCACGGCGCTCCACATCGTCCTCGGGGAGCTTGCCCCCAAGACTCTCGCCCTCCAGCGCGCGGAGCAGACGGCGCTGGTGGTGGCGCGGCCCCTGGCGCTGTTCTATCAGCTCTTCCGCCCGGCGATCGCGCTGCTGAATGGGGCAGGTAACTGGGTGGTGCGCCTGATCGGCCTCACCCCCAGCCGGGGTCACGAACTGGTCCATAGCGTCGAGGAGTTAGAGATCCTGATCCAGAGTAGCCGGCAGGCGGGAGTGCTGGACGAAGAGGAGGCCAAGCTCCTCGGGCGGGTCTTCGACTTTAGTGAGCGCCATGCCCATAGCATCATGACGCCGCGCACCGAGATCGTGGCAGTGCCGGATACGGTCACCCTCTCGGAACTGCTGGAGGTGGCGCGGACCGAGAACGTGAGCCGGGTGCCGGTCTATCACGGCACGATCGACCACATCATCGGGATGGTGCTGTTGAAAGACCTCTTCCGGGTCCTGCCCGACCCCGACCCGGGCGTAGCAGCTCGCTTTGACATTCGCCAGGTGATGCGTGAGGTCCTACTGGTGCCAGAGACGATCTCGATCGATGCCTTGCTGCACAAGATGCGTGAGCGCAAGACCCACCTGGCGATCCTGCTCGACGAGTTTGGTGGGACGGCCGGCCTGGTCACCATGGAAGACATCATCGAAGAGATCTTCGGCGAGATCCGTGACGAGTCCGACGTTGACGAGACCGAGGAGCCGATCGTGCCGACTGCTGACGGGGCGCTGATCGACGGTCACACGACGATCCGGGATGTGAATGAGCGCTTTGGTCTTGACCTGGACGATAGCGAGTACGACACGATCGGTGGCTATGTCTTCGGTGCCCTCGGGCGAGCACCAGCGCTCGGGGATGCGGTCGAGGTTGGCCCCTACCGCTTCGAGGTGATCGAGCTGGACGGCGTGCGGATCAGCCGGCTCCGCCTCCGTCGCCGCGAGCCCCAGGCAGTCGCAGCAGCGGACCCCTCCTGAGCTGGCCGGCAAGCCGCGGAGCAGTCACCCGGCGTGAAGGGGCTCTTCGAGGAAGCTGGCGATGAGCGCTGTGTAGCGGTCGGGGTCTTCCAGCTGGAGGAAACGCCCGCCGGGGACGATCCGGGAGCGCGCAGTGGGGAAGCGTTGGGCAAAGGCATCCTGGTCGGCGGCGAAGAGGTCGGCCTCACCGGTCAGGAGCAGGGTGGGGGCGCGCACGCGGGGCGCCAGCAGCTCGGCCCGTTGCGTCCAGACGGCGCGGTGGGCCTCAAAGGCGCGGGGCAGGGCGATCAGATATTCGACGATCAGGGCGTGGAGCTCGTCCGGTGGCAGGGGGGTGGTGTAGCTGAGCAGCCGCTGGCGGACCCAGTCGATGTGGCTGCCGTCTTCCTGGAGGGGCACGGGCACAGCCTCGGCCAGTTTGGCCTGGCGGAACGCTTCGGAGCCGGTGGGGCAAGCGTGGAGCACCAGCCGCTCGACCAACGCCGGGAAGTCCACGGCGAGCTGGAGGGCGATGGCGGCGCCGGTGTGGTGGCCGAGGACATGGCAGCGCGTGACACCAAGGGCAGCCAGTGCCGCGGCGACGGCAGCAGCGTACTCCGGCATCTGGTAGGGTGTCGGGGGGGGATCGGAGAGGCCGAACCCCGGCGTATCCAGGGCGATGAGGCGGAAGCGGTGAGCCAGCCGCCGCAGGAGGGGCTCCCAGCTCCGGCCGGAGGTGGCGGTCTGGTGGAGGAGCAGCAGCACCGGTCCCCTGCCGGCAGCGCGGTAGTGGACTAGGCCGCTTGGCGCGGTCACGTAGCCCCGCTCGATCGGGTCGTCCATCGCTCGTCCCCTGGGTGCGAGGGTAGCTCCTGGCCCTGCGACCGTCAACCGTGGCCCTAGCCTTGGAGAGCGACGTGGATCTCGATCGTCCCCAGCTCGGTCAGGATGGGGATTACCAGGCGCGGCAGGTCGACGGTGGAGACCATGATGCCCTGGCCGACCAAGAGGGTTGGGGGGGTGATCGTGGAAGTGAAGCCCGCCTCGGCCAGGTAGACACTGGCGGTGCCGGTGATCACGTTGCCGATCTCAGCGATGCCGCTCTGGGCGAGCTCGTCGAACTCGGGGACCTCCTGACCGAGGATGGCGGCGGCGATGGCGCAGGCGGTCTGTTGGGAGAGGCAGTACAGCACGATGCCGCGCACCTGGCCGGTCACCCCGATCAGGACGGTCACTTCCTGACTGGTGTAGGCCGAGCGGTGGAGGTAGACGGTCCCCTGCTCGACGGCCAGGCTGAGCTCGCGTTCGAGGACTTCGGTCGCAGCGCGCACGAACGGATTGATGTACTCGACCTTCACCGTTCAACCTCGCTTGCCGTGGGGCGCCAGGCAGGAGCAGCGCTCGCAGCTAGGCTGCGCGCCGGTAAAAGGAGGTCGCGATCGGTTCGAAGCCGTAGTCGACAGCGCGGGTGACCACTTCGGTGCCGCCCACGAAGAGCACGCCACCGGGCCGCAACGCCTGGGCGAACTTGCGGTAGAGCCCATCCTTGGCTTCGTCGGTGAAGTAGATTACCACGTTGCGGCAGAGGATCAAGTCGAATCCGCTTTCGAAGGGGTCGGCGAGCAGGTTGTGCTGGCGGAACTCGACCATCCGCCGGATCGGCTCGACCACCTCCCAGCCATCCTCCCGGAGGACGAGATAGCGCTGGCGCAGTGCGCTCGGCAGGCTGCGCACCTCGCTGGCAGTGTAGCCCCGGCCGGTGCGGGCGCGGGCGAGCACGGTGGCGTCCAGGTCAGTGGCGAGCACGCGGTGCCGCCCGCCCGGTGCCAGCTGGTCCAGAAGCATGGTGACGGTGTAGGGCTCGGCGCCGATCGAGCACCCGGCACTCCAGACGCGTAAGCGCGGACTGGTGGCGAGGAGCAAGGGCAGCACCCGCTCCTGGAGGTAGGTGAACGGGCGAGCATCCCGGTAAAACTCGGACACGTTGATGGTGATGAAATCGCGGAAATCCTGGAGGTGCTGGGGGTCGCTGGCGAGGAGGGCGGCGTACTCGCTGAGAGTGCGGACCCCGCAACGCTGGAGGCGGCTCTTGAGTCGCCGCTCCATCTGCTCGCGCTTGTAGAGGCTCAGGTCGAGGCCAGTCAGGTGCAGGATACGCCGCTTGAAGTGGGCCCATTCGAGGTCGCTGATGGGCGCAAGAGAGGGGAAAAGCGCAGTCTCGAGCATGGTGGCGCTGCCTCTCCGGGAGAAACGCTGCCTCTTCTTGGAGCTATCGGCTCGGTGGGGCTGGTTCTGAAGGCAGGCCGGGCTGGCGGAGCGCTAGGTGGCCTGCCAGCTCAGGATCGCAGTGAGACGCCAGCGACTATCGAGCCAGAAGCGGCCATCGCGCTCGCTGGCGTAGGGACGTACGGCCTCGCGGAGGAAATCGAGCGGGGCGTCGTCGGGCGGGAAGGCCAGCAGGGTGGCAGCGTGGGCAGCGAGCTCATCGAGCGAAGCGTAGGAGCGCAGATAGCCGGGGACGATCCGGACGTCTGGCCAGAGGTCGAGCGTGCTGAGGGCACCGATGAGGTCGAGGGCGACGGGCTCGGGGATGCGGGGTTCCCCCCGCAAGCGGCGCGCCAGGTCGCCCAGCCAGGCGTCGACGCTGTAGACGCGCAGGGTAAGGAGGGCCAGCCGGCGGGTGTGGTCGGCCAGGGCGCGCAGGAAGGGTCCGATCTCGGCGCTCCAGTACATGGCGTGAGCGCAGATGACGACGTCGGCCGGCTCGATCTGGGCGGCGCGGTCAGGCCAGCGTCCGTGCACCACCTGGACGTTCGTGAGCCTGCGCTCAGCGATCCCTTCTTCCAAGGCCTGGCACATCGCTGGCGAGGGGTCGAGTGCCACGATGCGACGGACGAGCGGTGCGAGGGGCAGGCTGTAGCGGCCAGCACCCGCGCCGATATCGAGCACGGTATCGTCGGGGCGGACGACGGACCGTACCGTTGCCCAGAACGGCTCATCCTCGCGCAAGGTGGCAGTCAGCTCGCGGAAGCGCCCAACAGTGGAAGCCCAACAGTCCTCCTCGCGTGCCGGGCTACCGCGCCAGCGCTCGGCCTGCTCCTGCCGGCCGACCACGAGCGCTCGCCAGCGGCCTAGCCAGTCGATCGGCTCGATCACATGCTCCTCCCCGGCCATGATAGCGGGCGGGGTGGTGGCACCGCGCGCGGTGAGGCTATCGACCCCCTGCGGTGCTCGTGAGAGGGAAAGCAAGGATGCAGAACGGTCTCGTCCGAAGGAGCCGGCCCCTCTTCCTGGGGAGAGCGTGGAGATCAGCTCCGCGGGTAGGCAGCAACGAGACGTCCTGATAGACTGCGGACAAGCTTCGCTCCAAGGACGGTCTATGGCTCCGCTGCAGCCGCTTGCCGGTCTTCTCGTCCTCGACCTGACCCAGATGGCCTCTGGCCCGTACGGCACCATGCTGCTCGCCGATGCCGGCGCGACCGTCATCAAAATCGAGCGGCCAGGTACCGGCGACCCGGCGCGGCAGCTGCCGCCCTTTCTGCTCCATCCGGACGGCGCCGTCGGAGCGGGCATCATCCGTTTCGGGCGGAACAAGCGCTTCCTCACCCTTAATCTCCAGTCGCCGGAGGGGCGGGCGACCTTCCTCGATCTGGTCCAGCGCGCCGATGCCCTCTGGGAGAACTATGTGCCCGGCACCCTGGAGCGCCTGGGACTGGGGGAAGCCGTCCTGCGAGCGGCCAACCCACGGCTCATCCATGTGGCGATCAGCGGCTACGGGAGCGGCGTCGTCGCGCCAGCGCCGTTTGCCACCCGGCCTGCCCTCGACCTCGTGGCGCAGGCCGCGAGCGGCCTGATGGCTGTGAGCGGCGACCCTGGTGGCCCGCCTGCCCAGGTCGGTGCCGTCATCGGCGACCTCGTGCCCGGGCTCTACGCGGTGATCGCGATGCTCTTCGCCCTGCGCCTGCGCGAGCAGACGGGCGAAGGCCGCTTCGTCGAGGTCGCGATGGTCGACGCGCTGGCCGCGATCAACGAGCGCGCAGTGGCCGCCTATAGCCTGACCGGCCGCGAACTGAGCCGCGACTGGCTTGGGCATGCTGGCCCCTACGGCCGCTTCCGGGCCCGTGACCGCGATGTTGTGATCGCGGCCTCGATCCCCTCGCTCTGGGAGCGCCTCGCGCGTGCCATCGGGCGGCCGGACTTGCTCGCCCACGCGCCTGCGCCGGATGCCAGTGGCCGCTGGTGGCGCTTCGGGGAGGTGATGGAGCCGGCACTCCGCGCCTGGGTGAGCGACCGACCAGCGGCGGAGGTGGTGGCCGTGCTTTCGGAGGCTGGGGTGCCCTGCGCGCTCGTACTGGGCGTCGCTGAGCTGGTGGAGAGTGAGCAGACACGGGCGCGACGGCTCCTCGTGGAGGTGTCGGTGGAGGGCGAGCGGGTGGCAACGATGGGCTGGCCGATGAAGATCGAAGGCGTTCCCGAGCCGGCAGGGGGAGCCATCCAGCCGCCGGGAGCCGAGAGCGAGGCGTTACTGCGCGAGCTGCTCGGCTACGATGCCGAGCGGATCGCCGTCCTGCGGGCAGCCGGCGCGATCTGAGGGGGAGCCCCGTGCTACACTGGCGGCAATGTTCGCCAAGGTGCAGTCGGCAGCGGTCACTGGCCTGGAGGCTGCCCTCGTCACCGTCGAGGTCGATATCACCAACGGGCTGCCGGCTTTTCACCTCGTCGGCCTGCCGGACACGATGGTCCAGGAATCTAAAGAGCGCGTCCGGGCGGCGATCCGCAACTGTGGCGCGACCTTCCCCCTCAAGCGGATCGCGGTGAATCTCGCTCCCGCTGACCTCCGTAAAGAAGGGCCGGCCTACGACCTGCCGATTGCAGTGGCAATCCTGGCGGCGACCGAGCAGGTGACGCTTGACCGCGAGGACCGGCTCTACCTGGGAGAACTCTCCTTCGAAGGGGAGATCCGTCCGACCCAGGGGGTGCTGCCGATGGTGCTGCTGGCACGCAGCGCCGGGATCGGCGAAGTGGTGGTTCCCTCGGTGAATGCGGCCGAGGCCGCTCTGGTGGCAGGCGTGCGCGTGCTCGCCGCCGACCACCTGGGCGACCTGATCGCGCACCTCACCGGCCAGCGGCAGTTAGCGACAGTCCCCACGCGCGACCTATTCAGCCTGGGCGAGGAGGCTGATGAAGGAGTGGTGGACTTCGCCGAGATCAAAGGGCAGGAGCATGCCAAGCGCGCCCTCGAAGTGGCGGCCGCTGGCAGCCACAATGTGCTCCTGACCGGTCCTCCGGGCACCGGCAAGACGCTCCTCGCGCGGGCGCTCCCCGGGATCCTCCCCCCGCTCACCTTCGAGGAAGCGCTGGAGGTGAGCAAGGTCTACTCCGTGGCCGGGCTGCTGCGCGCCGACCGGCCGCTCATCCGGCGCCGACCATTCCGAGCGCCCCACCACACCACGAGCTACGCGGCCCTGGTGGGTGGCGGGCGGCGGCCCAGCCCGGGCGAGGTGAGCCTGGCCCACCGCGGCGTGCTCTTCCTGGACGAGTTGCCAGAGTTCCCCAGTAACGCCCTTGAGGCGCTGCGCCAACCGCTCGAAGACCACGTCATCACGATCAGTCGGGCGCACGGGGCAGTCGAGTACCCGGCGAACGTGATGCTGGTCGCCGCCCAGAACCCCTGCCCCTGCGGCTACCTCGGCGACCCGGTACGGCCCTGCACCTGCTCGCCAGCGCTGATCGCACGCTACGCCAAGCGGCTGAGCGGCCCGTTGCTCGACCGGTTCGATATCGCTCTCGACGTGCCCCGGCTGGAGTACGAACGCCTGGCCGACCAGCGGCCGGCCGAGCCTTCCGCGGCCATTCGTGCGCGCGTAATGGCTGCCCGCGAGCGCCAGCGCCAGCGCTTCGCGGGCACCGCCATCGTGACGAATAGCGAGATGGGACCGGCAGAAGTCCGGCAGTATTGCACGGTGGACAGCACCGGGGCGGCGCTGCTGAAGGCAGCGGTCAGCCGCTTGCAGCTCTCGGGCCGGGCTTACTACCGGGTGCTGAAGCTTGCTCGCACGATCGCCGATCTCGCCGGCGCTGAGACGATCGGGCCAGCGCACGTGGCCGAAGCGCTCCAGTACCGCCTCCGCCGGAGCGAAAGCTGAGCCGGGCCGTGGCCCGGAGCAGGCTGCTCTGCCTGCGCAGCGGCCTGCCCACTGCTTCGGGAGAACGCTGCTGCCTGCGTTGCTGTTCCAGGCAGTGCGCTTTGCTCACGGTAATCGCGCCGCGGGGACCGGCGGAGAGGAATGGCTCGGCAAAACACGCTGCCTACTGGGCGGAGTGCCGGCTGGAGAACGCTGCTCGGGGCGGGTGAAGCGCTGGCGGACGTCTTCGTTCGCGGCGGGCCCCCTGCTCGGCGACAGGTGACCCGAGGCCATCTTCCTGCAGGAAAGCGATGATGGTCGGGCGCGCCGCTCGCCAGGCGTCCCACACCGAGCGACACCACGCCGCAATTGCCTGGTCCTGCTTGGGGGCCCGGAGGAGCCGCCATCACCGCACTCACCGTCAGCGAGCCACGCTGAGCGGGAAGCTGGAAGGTGGGCCAACGTCGCTTGCGCCGTGCCAGCCGCCCGTGCAGCTGCTGGACGGCACGCCCCGTCAGGCCACGCTCCAGATGGAGGTAGAAGCCGACGAGAGCAAGGGTGATCACCCTATCGGTTTGGTCTGGGCGTTGGCGTGCTGGGCGGTCCAGGCATTGACCACGTGCTGGTGGAGGAACGCCGGGTCGGGATGGGTCAGGGTGTAGGCCTGCAGTTCGTGGTAGGCCTGGGTCTCGGCGCCGGGCGGCAGCGCAGGGGGTGAAGGAGAGCCGTCACCCCGCATCGTTCACTCGTAGCGAGTCCATGCGGGTCAGGAGCTTGAGTGTCGTGTTCCAGTTGCGGATAGTCATCTGCTTGTACACCGGCTTTGACACGATCCGGCCAAAGCGACTTCGTGACGACCCGGTAATACGCCGTCGAAAATAGAGCGCGTGGGTACCCGCATACGCTTCATCGATGTCGGGATGCGCCTCCAGGTTCTTGAATGCTTCGCGAGGATCGAGGGATAACTTGAGGAAGATGACGTCGTACAAGTAGGTAGTTCC
>JAILZB010000005.1 GCA_023512725.1 Chloroflexota bacterium
GGGGGCCAGGCGAGGAAGTTCCGGGTCCGGCACCAGGATGCTCCCGTTGCGCCCGATCGCGTTCGCCACGTTGACGTAAACGCCAGGGTCGTAGATCCCAAAGAGGTACTCGGCTGGATGGGCGAACAGGAAGGCAGCACCGCCGAGCAGGAGGGCGAGAGCGAGGCTCCAGCGGCTGAGGGAGAGGCGTGGCCAGGCGGGCCGCCGTCGGAGTTGCCAGGCAGCGGCCAGGCCGAGGAGCAGCCAGGCTCCACCAAGCGACCACCCGCTGAATCGACCGAACGCCGCGAGGGTGAGCGCGAGCCAGGCGTTGACCACGACCGAGAGGAGGGTGGCTACGACTAGCAGGACCCCGAGGTCAAGTGGGCGCTCCTCGTCGCGAAGCGGCAGGCGAAGCGCGGCGAGCCCGGCCAGCCCGGGAAGAAGCAACGCGAACGGGGCGAGCACCAGAAGCGCGAGGTTCATGACCTGCGAACAGGCACCATCCGGGGTGTCGCCAGGAGTGGACCGCGGACCGTCACCGTTGGATGCTCGCCGGGCAGGCGGAACTCGACCTGGGCGCTTCCGAGCGCCGGGATCAGCAGCGGGGGTGTGACGGCAGTACTCGCCCGGCCGGCTGCGACGCGGAACACCTCACCCGTGGGGACGACAAAGGGGGCAGGAGCGCTATTCTCCAGGGTGATCGTCCCGATGACCGCGCTCCCGCGCTGTTCTGCCCTCACCTCCAGGCGGACAGCTGTCGCGGGCGCGAGTGCTACTGCCTCCAGGGCGTAGATCCGGTCATCGTCGAAGCGGGCGACCTCGCGGAGTGGCGCGCTCGCGAGCACGGCTTCGAGCTGGGTCCGCTCAGCGGGAGGATAAGAGGCCAGGTGGACAACGACGTGGGAGACCCCCAATCCCGTCAGGGCGGCGAGCGTATCGGCTGCGGGGAAACGAGTGAGCTGGCGCGAGAGCTCAACCAAGAGGGCCGGCCGGTACGCTCCACTCCCGTTGACCAATGGCCGCCAGTGATGAGTGGCGGCCAGCATCCGCACGCTCTCCAGCCACGCGCGCTCGGTGTGGAGGAGGAGGGGCAGCTCGACCACTGCCCCGGGCAGCGGCGTCCGGGCGAGCCAGGCGGCCACCTCCTGGCCAGGCGGGGTGACTCCAGTTGGGTTCTGCCCGAGGGCAGGATATGCGTCGGTGGGGAGACGGATGGCCGCCTCGCCCAACCAGACTGGCACCGCATCGCCAGCCGGGTAGGACCAAGACTCGATCCCGACCCCCGCGGCCAGAGCGAGTGCTGCGCCCTGCGCGAGCAGAACGGAATGGCGACGGAGCCGTGCCAGGAGCGCGGCCAGGGCGAAGCCAGCGAGCAGGGCCAGTGCCAGCTGGACGATCCCCCCGGCCCGCGCTGGCACCCGCAGCCCCGCGAGAGCCGGTAGCTGGTCGAGGAGGAGGGTGTAGAGGCCTAGCCCAGGGAGCGAGGTGGTGTTCAGGCCGAGCGAGACCAGGGCCATCACCAGCGCGACCACGAGGAGCGCCAACGCCACGCTCCGCGCGCGACCACCCTGCCGGAGGGCAAGGAACGCCCCAGGAAGCGCGAAGGCGATCACGACCAATCCGGGAAACAGCGACCGCTCCGACCAGGCCGGGAAGCGCAGGGGTGCCGTCAGACGACCCAGGAGCGCGTTCTGAGGCGGCACGACCAGATAGTCGCCGGGAGTGGCACTGTAGGTGCGGATTTCATCGGGCGTGCGGGTAAAGCCGAGCCGCTCGCTGACGGCCAGGTAACGGAGGCCGAGCGGCAGATGGAGGGCGAACGTGACCGCGCCCACGGTGCCAAGCAGAAGCCCCAGCCGGCGCCAGTGCCGTGCTCCTCCCCATAGCCGCGGCTCGGTCGCGAGGCGCACGCCCGTCCAGAGGACCAGCGTCAGGGCGCCGAGGGGGGCAAGATTGTAGGAGGAGAAGAAGAGCAGGTTACTGAAGAGGGCCAGCAACCCAGCGTCGCGCCGGCGACGGGTCTCCAGGGTGCGTTCGAGGAAGAGGAGGGCGAAGGGAAGCCAGTGCAGCCAGAGGAGGTTGAGATGGCTGAGATGAGCCAGCCGGAAGGGGCTGAAGGCGACCGCGAGGCCGACGATCCCCCCAGCCGCGAGTGAGCCGGTGAAGCGTTGACAGAGTAGGAACCCGCCAAGGGCCGCCAGAACGAACGATGCCAGGAGTAGGAGGTTGGCGGCGAGGACGGGGTTTCCGGTCAGGCGGACGAGCGGCCAGGCGAGCAGCCCCTGGGCAAGGAGGTGGTCGTGGAAAAGCAGCGCCTCGCGGAAGGGAGCGAAGATGGGTGGGTTGAGGAGCACTTCCGGGGGGCCAGGTAGGGCGTGGGCGTACCAGGCGAGATACCAGACGACGACGAGGGGGTCGCCGAAGTTGGGCACAGCCCCAGCGAGGTCGAGCGCGACGGGCCAGGTGAGCGCTACGCTCGCCAGGAGGTAGGTGGCAGCCAGGGCAAGCAGGCGGGGCCACCGCCACGCGCGCGTGGTGCTGGCCACGGCTGGCCGAGCGAGCCGCTCGAGGAGAGTGGCGTTCAATGCTTGCCGAACACCTCGAAGAGCAAGCGTTGGGCTTCCTCGCGGCGCGATTGGTCCATCAGGATGCCCGGGACCTGAAAGGTTGGCAGGTCGACCACACCCTGATAGGCCTCGAACTTCTTGCGCACCTCGTCCGGCGTGCCCGCCAGGCTCATGGCATCGATCATGTCATCGGTGACGGCGTCGACCATCGCCGTCAGGTCGCGCTTGACGTGGAACGCTTCCTGGATCGCCATCCGCTGGCGGGTCCACCCCTGGAGGTCGGGGATGTGGCTGTAGCTCCGGGTGGTCAGGTAGAAGGCGATCTGGGCGGCGGCCTCTCGCCGGGCCTGGGCGCGGTCGTTCGAGATGGCGGTCAGGATCCAGCTCGAGAGGGTGAAGTCCTCCCGCTTGCGGCCCGCCCGGCGGAGCCCGATCGCGATGTTCGGTTCGATGAACTCCTTGATGAAGCGAACCGAGTTCACCGGGTGGCCAGCCAAGCCCTCGCAGAGCTCACCCGTCAGCTGGAGCATCTTCTCGCGCACGGCGGCCATGTAGATCGGGATCGTGGGCTGGTAAACGACGGCGCGACGGAACTGGCGCAGGTGGATGGAGTAGAACTGCCCTTCGAACTTGATCTCCTGCGGCGTGTGGGCGGCCCAGCAGCGGCGCAGGATGGCGATCAGCTCGCGCATCTGTGGCACCGGGTGGGGTACGGTGACCGAGCTTTCGACCTGGTTCTGGCGCGGGGTGCCGCCGGCCAGGCCGAGCAGAAAGCGTCCCTGCGAAATCTCGTCCAGGTCGGCAGCGGCCACCGCGGTCACGGTGCAGGCTCGCACGAACGCCCGGGCAATCCCCGACCCGAGGGCGACCCGGCGGGTGTTGAGGGCCATAGCGGTGAGGCCAATAAAGCCATCGACCCCCGTGTTGTCGTTGAACCAGACCACGTCGAACCCGGCATCCTCTGCTTGCTG
Organism: Chloroflexota bacterium; assembly: GCA_023512725.1. GTDB lineage: Bacteria > Chloroflexota > Dehalococcoidia > SpSt-223 > SpSt-223 > JANWZD01. Next base: position 3,521 of record JAILZB010000005.1, read on the forward strand.
GGCTGCCTTGACCGCATCGGCAATCGTTCTGCCGCCCACGGACACCGCCCGTCGATCCATTCCGTTCCTCCGTTGCATTGCCAGGGGCATTCTACTGGAGCGGTGGGTCGGAGGGACGGCCTTCCTGGCGCGCGAACCGCTCGTCGATCAGCTCCTTGAGGACGACGGCCTGGTTGTGGTCGCGGTCACGTGCACTGTAGAGCAGTAGGACGGTCTCGCGGGCAGCCCGCCGGGCCAACCCCTCCAGGAGGCTGCGTGCTGGCTCCTGCTCGAGTTCCGCGCGGTAGCGCGCGCGGAACGCTTCCCACCGGGAGGGGTCGTGGCCGTACCACTGCCGGAGGGCGTCGGAGGGTGCGAGCTCCTTGAGCCAGGCATCCAGGCGCAGCGAATCGCGCCGCACCCCGCGTGGCCAGAGACGGTCGACCAGCACCCGATAGGCGGGGTCCTGGCCAGTGTCGTCATACAGCCGGCGGATTTCGACTGCCATCAGTTCCATCCGTGCGAGGACACCCGCGCAGGAACCCGTGCTGTCATTCAGGCGGCAGGGTGGTCTAGGATGCCCGCGAGGTCATCCGGGACCCGGGCTGCCACGCGCACGCCCGCCTCGAGGTACTCCTCGCACTCAATCTGGCCCCGCTGCCGGATCTGGGCAAGTAACCCCTCCCGACCGTAGGGGATGACCACCGAGATCGGCCGCCAGGAGGCAACGAGGGCAGCCTGGACCGCATCGAGCAGCTGCGCCAGCCCCCACCGCTGCTCGGCGGAGATCAGCACGGCTCCCGGCTGGCCGAACTCTCGCGCCAGCTGGGCCAGGGCCGCCTTCCCCGTACCAGCCGGAAGCAGCCGGTCGACCTTGTTGAGGGCGAGGACGACCGGCTTCTGCTCGAGCTTGAGCTCACGCAGGACCTGGTCGACGGTCTCCTTCTGCTCCTCCGCGTTTGGATGGGTAATGTCGACGACGTGAAGGAGCACATCCGCGCTCTCGAGCTCCTCCAGGGTGGCACGGAAGGCTGCCACCAGGGTGGCGGGGAGCTTCTGGATAAAGCCGACGGTGTCGGAGAAGAGGGCAAGCTGCTGACGTGGGAGCCGCACCTGGCGGGTGGTCGGGTCGAGGGTGGCAAAGAGTTTGTTCTCCGCCAGCACGCCCGCGTCGGTCAAGGCGTTGAGCAGGGTACTCTTGCCAGCGTTGGTGTAGCCAACGATGGCCACGATGGGCATCCCCTGCCGCTGCCGTTGCTGGCGGTGCAGCTGGCGGTGCCGCCGCACCTCTTCCAACTCGCGCTTGAGGTGGGCAATCCGGTTGCGGGCCAGCCGCCGGTCGGTCTCGATCTGGGTCTCGCCAGGGCCGCGGGTGCCGATCCCGCCACCGAGACGTTCCAGGTGGGACCACTGCCCCGCCAGCCGCGGCAGCAGGTACTCCGTCTGGGCGAGGTCGACTTGCAAGCGGCCTTCGTGGGTACGGGCGCGTGCGGCAAAGATATCGAGGATGAGGGCGGTTCGGTCGATCACCTTGACCCCCAGCGCCCGCTCCAGGTTGCGCTGCTGGGTGGGAGAGAGTTCATCGTCGAAGATCGCGACGGTATACCCGGTCTGCGTGCGCAGCTCCTTCAGCTCCTCGAGCTTCCCCGCACCAATGTAGGTGGCGGCATCCGGACGTTGGCGCCGCTGGATGATCGCTCCCACCACTTCCGCGCCGGCGGTCTGGGCGAGCTGGCCCAACTCTTCTAGCGAATCTTCGACCCGAAAGCGCTGGCTACTGTCCACCTGGACGGCGGCGAGGATCGCGCGCTCCGGCGCTGGGGCGACAGGATGGAGGTGCTGCGTGCGTGCGATAGCTTCCTCCTACGCAGACGGGGCGAAGGCCAGCTCTGGCTTCCAGGCAGCCAGGCGGCGCATCGCCTCCTCGATCCGCTCGGTCGGCGTGGTCAGGGAGATGCGGACGTAGCCTTCGCCGCTCGGGCCGTAGCCGATCCCGGGCGTGACGAAGACAGCCGTCTCCTCGACCAGCCGCGACGAGAACTCAAGAGATTGTACCCCGGGTGGCAGCCCGGCCCACACGTACAGGCTCGCCTTCGGCTTTGGTGCCCGCAGCCCAATCCGGTTGAGCACCTCGCAGACAAGGTCGCGCCGGTACTGGAGGACTGCAACGTTGCGGCGGACGGCATCTTGCGGCCCGGTCAGCGCGGTGATTGCCATCTCCTGGATCGCCTGGGGGATTCCGCTGTCCAGATTCGACTTGACGCGGAGCAAGGCATCGATGATCCGGGCGTTGCCGACCGCCATGCCAATCCGCCAGCCAGTCATGTTGTACGTCTTGGAGAGGGAGTGGAACTCGATCCCGATGTCGCGCGCCCCGGGGACCTCGAGGAAGCTGTGCGGACGGTAGCCGTCGTAGGCCACTTCGGTGTAGGGCGCGTCGTGGAGAACCGCTACGTCGTACTTCCGCGCGAAGTGGACGCAGCGCTCGAAGAAGTCCAGCTCGGCCACGGCGCCGGTGGGATTATTCGGGTAGTTGATCCAGAGCACCTTGGCCTTGCGGGCGATCGCGTCGGGGATGGCGTCGAGGTCGGGCTTCCAGCCGGTTGCTTCCGACATCGGCAGCCAGTAGGTCTCCCCGCCTGCGAACATCGTCCCGACCGAGTAGACGGGGTAGCCGGGGTCGGGCACAAGGGCGAGGTCACCAGGGTCGATAAAGCAGAGCGCCACGTGCCCGATCCCTTCCTTGGAGCCGATCAGTGGAAGCACCTCGCGGTTCGGGTCGAGGGCCACCCCGAAGCGGCCCTCGTACCACTGCGCGATCGCCTGGCGAAGCTGGGGCAGCCCGTCGCTCTCGGGGTAGCGGTGGTTGGCTGGCACCCGCGCCGCCTCGACCAGCCGGTCGATGATATGGTCGGGAGTGGGGATGTCGGGGTCGCCGATCCCGAGGCTGATGACATCGCGCCCCTCAGCGCGCATCCGGTTGATCGTGCGCGTGACCTCAACGAAGAGATAGGGCGGGAGCTTCTCGATACGCTGAGCGAACTGCATTGCGCTTCCTTCATGCTGATGGGGTGGAATAGAGTGCGGGAGGGACCGTGCCATGCCACGTCCCCTCGAAGACGAACGCCACGGGCCCGCGCATCTGCACCTGCTTCCCCTCCCAGCGGATCGTCAGCGGGCCTCCCGGGAGCTGCACCTCGACCTCCTCGTCCACCAGTTCGTGGAGGCGGGCGGCCACGACGGTAGCGCAGGCGCCAGTGCCGCAGGCGAGCGTGAGGCCAGCGCCCCGCTCCCAGACGCGCAGGTCAATGTGCTGGCGGTCGCGCACGCGGGCAACTTCGAAGTTCACCCGGTTCGGGAAGAAGGAGTGGTACTCGACGAGCGGGCCGACCTGTTCCAGCGGATAGCAGCGGATGTCCTCGTCGAGGAGCGCAACGGCGTGGGGGTTTCCCATCGAAACGGCGGTGATGGGGATGACCCGCCCGCCGACCTCGAGGGGGTAGTCGATCACGCGCTCGCCCCTGAACCGGCGAATATCCACCGGCACCCGTTCCGGTGCTAGGTCCGGTTCGCCCATCGCGACGCTCACCGCCACCAGTCGTCCATTCTCACGCTGCAGTTCCACCTCCCGCACGCCCGCGCCCGTCTCGACGGCCAGCCGCTCCCGGTGGGCGGGCACCAGGCCGCGGGCGAGCGCGAAGGCGGCCAGGCAGCGGATGCCGTTGCCACACATCTCGGCTTCTGAGCCGTCGGGGTTGAAGATCCGCATGCGGAGGTCGGCCTGAGCGGAGGGGAGAGCCAAGATCACTCCATCCGCCCCCACCCCGAAGTGGCGGTCGCAGACGAGGCGGGCAAGGGTAGCCCAGTCGGCGCTCAGAGTGGAGGCGTCGACCAGGACGAAGTCGTTTCCGGTTCCGTGCATCTTGGTGAAGTGCACGCCCTCCTCCAACGGACGATCCTGTCCGCAACGGCCTCGACCAGGTCTGCCCGGCTGGCGTCGAACCAGACGATCCCCGGGTCATCGAGACGGAACCAAGTATACTGCTGGCGTACGTAGCGGTGCGTCAGCTGAGCAATCCGCTGGCGGGCTGCCTCCAGCGAGAGCTGGCCGTCGAGGTAGGCCAACAGTTCTCGGTAGCCATGGCCGGAGAGCGCGGGCAGTTCTGGCCCGAAGCCCCGCTCGCGTAGCCGCCGAACCTCCTCCACCCATCCTGCCGCTAGCATCGCCTCGGTACGGGCATCCAGCCGTCGGTAGAGGGCCGCTCGCTCTAGCGTCAGGCCGATCCGCAGGGTGCGGTAGGGAGGCGGGCACCGCTGGCCAAGCGCCGAGAAGGGCTGGCCGGTCGTGAGCACGACCTCGAGCGCGCGCACCAGTCGCCGGAGGTTCCGCGGGTCGATCCGAGCGGCGCCAACCGGGTCGCGGGCTGTCAGTTCCGCCACGAGCGCTGCCGTTCCTTCGCGCTCGGCCCGCTGACTGAGCTGCTGGCGGAGCTGGGGGTCCGGCGGTACGGGTGGTGGCCGCAGCCCCTCGAGCACGGCGCGGACATAGAGGCCGCTCCCCCCGACAAGGAACGGCAGGCGGCCGCGCGCGGCGATGGCAGGGATCTCCTGCCGGACCAGGGTGAGGTAGTCGCTCAGGGTGAACGGCTCGTTTGGCTCGACCAGGTCGAAGAGATGATGGGGCACGCGCGCGCGCTGCTCAGCGGTCGGCTTGGCCGTGCCGATATCCATCCCCCGGTAGACCTGGCGGCTATCGGCGTTGATGATCTCGCCATCCAACCGCTCGGCGAGCGCGATCGCGAGCGCCGTCTTGCCCGTTCCCGTCGGGCCGACGATCGCCACCAGCGGCACGAGCAGTTCTGCCCCCATCCCAAGACGATTATCCGCGATCCCGGCGCCACGCCGGTGGCACGGCTGGCCTATACTGGCGGCGGGAGGACCGCGATGGAACTGGCACGACCGGAGTACCTCGTTGAAGCTGACTGGCTCGCTGCCCACGCCGACGACCCCGCCCTCCGCATCCTGGAGGCGACCGTCTTTCTCCAGCGCGAAGGGGACCGGCTGGTGCGTCGCAGCGGCCGTGCCGAATACGAGCAGGGGCACCTGCCGGGCGCGGCCTTTGCCGACCTGATCGAGGCGCTCTCGGACCCGACCAGCCCCTTTCCCTTCATGCTCCCTCCCGCCGAGCAGTTCGCGCGGGTGGTCGGGCAGCTGGGCGTTGGCAACGAGCACCGGGTGGTCTGCTACGACCGGGCCCAGGGGATGTGGGCGACCCGGCTGTGGTGGCTGTTCCGGGTCTTCGGCCACGAGCACGTCGCGGTGCTGAACGGTGGGTTCCAGGCGTGGGTGGCGGGAGGTTACCCTATCTCCCGCGAGCCACCCGCGTGGCCAGCAACGACCTTTCACGCCCGTTTCGTCCCCGCCCTCCTCGCCACCAAGGAGGAGGTGTGCGCCGCGCTCGGGGATAGCGCGATCTGCACCATCAACGCGCTGGCTCCAGAAGTTCATCGGGGCGAGGTCGGGGGCTACGCCCGACGCGGCCGGATCCCAGGCAGTGTCAATGTGCCGGCTGCCACTGTGTTCGACCCCGCAACCGGTCGCCTGCGGCCACCCGAGGAGCTCCGGGCGCTCTTTCAGGCGGTCGGTGCGCTGGAGCGGCCACGGGTGATCACCTATTGTGGGGGCGGAATTGCGGCGACTGCCGACGCCTTCGCCCTGACTCTCCTTGGCCATCCGAACGTAGCGGTCTATGACGGCTCCCTCAGCGAGTGGACCGCTGACCCCGCCCTGCCGCTCGAAGTCGGCTGAGCAGGCCTCGTCCTGGGCGGCTCTGGGCGCTGGCTCCCTGCTCTTCCTGGCGGCGGGGTGGGGCGTCCCGGAGCTCTGCGAACAGAAGAGACGCGAGCAGGGCCCCGTACGCGGGGCGGAGCGCGACCAGCGGCGGGGGAAGGTTCCACTCGGGTGAGGAGAGCGGCGGCTGACCAGTCACCTGGCCACCCCTGACCGCTGTTACTTGATCGCCACCCGATTCGGGATCCAGATCTCGGGCCGCCAGTTCTCGTTGAGGTAGCGGAAGTGGCGGCGCAACTCCCCGTGGAAGTCCGCCTGGACGAACTCGGTGGCGTAGGGCTCGCTGTTATCGTGGCTGTCGAAGGAGCGGGCGTAGGCAGCGAGTGGGGGCAGCTGCTGGCCAGGGCGGCTGGGGAAGTCGAAGATGGCGAACACGCCGCCCGGGCGCAGGATCCGGTGCACTTCCCGCACGATCTGCTGGCTGACCGGCCAGGGAACCTCGTGGAAGAGGAGGTAGACGAAGACGATGTCGAAGTAGTTGTCGGGGAACTTCGTGTCCTCGGCCAGCCGCTGGGTGAAGTGGACCTCCAGCCCCAGGTCGACCGCCCGCTTATGGGCGTAGCGCACCATCGGTGCGCTGAGATCGAGGCCCCACACCTCCGCCTGGGGGAAGCGCTCCTTGAACCAGGTCGCGGCTTGGCCGACGCCGCAGGCAAGGTCGAGGATGCGTTCGATCCGGCCGTCCTCCGGGGTAGGGGTCGCCTCGACCAGCTCACGATGGATGTCGTCGTTGTTGTTCCGGCCGGTGTAGAACACCTTCGTGCCGTAGTGGTAGATGTAGCCAGCGAGCGGGTCGGCAAAGTAGCCGCCGGGCTGGATGTGAAAGTCCACCCGGCTGAAGTAGTCGGGGTAGGGAAAGTTCGGGTCGTACTCGACACTGCCCGGGCCCAGGCGGTCGGCAAGCGCGAGTTCGCGGAGCAGCTCCGGCTCGCGCTTGCGGTAGGTGTCGATCACCCCTTGCCACATCATCTCCTGGACCGTGCGGGAGAAGCGGTTCCGGCTCGCCACCACCGGGATCGGGTCCAGCACCGCTTTGATCTCCTCGATCGCCGTGAGCTTGCGCCCGAGCGCCTGCTCAGCCTCAGCAATGGCAGCTTCGCCCCGCCTGCGCATGGCATCGCTCAGCCCCGTTAGCGTGAAGACCCGCGCGCCCTCCACAAAGTCAAGATAGGCGTCATCATCCCGCTCGGCGCCCAGCGGGGTGGTGCCGAGATACCCGCGGTCGCTCATCGTTCGCCTCCCGGTTGTGGCCGTGTCGCTCAGCTCCGGAGTGACTGTAGGCGAAAAACGCGTCCAGCACAAGGATGCAGCTTGGGGAATTTGCAGATTGCGGCTGGCACTCTTACGGGAGGCTGCCCTCGCGGAGGAAACGGTCAACCACCTCGGCCAGCTCGGTCGGGTTCCCCAGGTGGGGGTAGCTTCCACCTCGGCTGAGGGAGACCACGCGCCCGGCGGGTAACTGCTCAGCCTGCCATTCGGCTTCGAGGGCGAGGGTATCGCCCGTCACCGCCACAATGAGCGTGGGGTGGGGCACGCGTGCGAGGAGTGCACGCCCCTCGTTCCAGACGGCCAGGGCGACGTACGGCCGGAACCAGTACGGGCCAGCCTGCAAGCGCGCGGTCCAGACGAGCCGAGTGTAGTCGGGCAGGTGCGCCTCAGCCACTCCAGCCTCGCGGAGGAGCGTCGCGGTCCGCGCCCACCCCTGTTGGACGGCCTCGCCCGTCGTGTCGAAGTCGTTTGGGGCTGCCCGTCCGAGGATCCGGTAGCGCTGCTGCCACCGTTGGTAGACCGGTAGCCCAACGAAAACCAGGCGGCGCACCTGCTCGGGCGCCTGGGCGGCAACGGCGAGCGCCACTGCCGCTCCAGTGTGGTGGCCAAGGAGGTCGAACGGACCAGCGCCTAGAGCAGCGAGCGCCCCGGCAACAACCCGGGCGTAGTCGGGCATCAGGGGGGGCTCGCGGAATTCCTCGGAGTCTCCCAGGCCGGGCAGGTCAAGGGCGACCACCCGGCGTGACCGCGCAAGCAGCGGGAGGGTGATCAGCCATTCGGCCGATGAGGCCGGGCACTGTGCCAACACCAGCAGAGGTGGCCCAGCGCCAGGCAGTTCGCGGTAGTGCAGTTGGAGGTCCTCGACCTCGAGAAACCCCCGCCGAAGCTTGACCATGCTGCCTCCTTGCCGGGGAGATCTTTGCTCATGGTACGCTGAGGCAGCACCGCAGCGGGGAGACCCTCCTGGCACGACGAGGAGTGAGGATGGAACAGCCGCTTGCTGGCAAAGTCGCTCTCATTACCGGTGGGGGAAGCGGGGTCGGGTTCGCGGTCGCGCGCCTGTGCGCAGCGGAGGGCATGGCTGTTGGTCTGCTCGGCCGCACCGCTGAGCGCCTGGCCGCCGCTGCCGAAACGATCGCCCAGGTGGGTGGACGCACGCTGCCCCTCGTGGCCGACGTGCGGGACTGGCCGGCCGTCCAGGCAGCGGTCGAGCGACTGGTCGAGCGGTTCGGCCGCCTGGACCTCCTGGTCAATAATGCTGGCGTCTCCGGTCGCGCTACGGTGGACGAGACAAGCATCGAGCGCTGGCAGGAGACGGTTGCCACCAACCTGATCGGGGCGTTCCACTGCGCGAAGGCAGCCTTGCCCCACCTCCGGGCGGCAGGCGGCGGCTGGATCATCGGCATTGCCTCGGGAGCAGCCAAGCGTGGCTACGCCGGGCTCTCGGCGTATGCGGCTAGCAAGGCGGGGTTGGTGCTCTTCAACGAGTCGCTTGCCCTCGAAGTCGAGGCTGACCGGATCAAAGTTAGCACGATCATCCTGGGAACGGTCCTGACCGACTTCGGCACCCGCACCCGCGAGCAGAAGCTGGCCAGCCGGGCCGCGGGCGAGCGTTTCCTCGAGCCGGAGGATGTCGCCCACGCGGTGCGCTACCTGCTCACCCAGGAACCGCGGGCCTGGACCCAGGAGCTGAACCTCTGGCCCGGGCCGGCCGGCCCTTCGCCCACCCGCTAGAGCGCCAGCCCCAGCGCGAAGAGCAGACTGAAGAGGAAGAGGAGCTGGGAAGAGCGAACGAGGGCAGGGTTGAGCACGCGGGCCTCGTCGTGCTGGAGGACGCGAGCAGTCAGCGGCAGGGCAAGCGGGAGCGTCAGCCAGGGAGCAAGCACGAACCAGCTGCTGCGGCCACTCAGCGCAAAGAGGGGTGGGACAAGGTAGGCGAGCGCCAGCAGGGCCAGGAACTCCAGCCGCGCCCCGCGGGGTCCGAGGAGGACGGCGAGGGTCCGCTTGCCCACCGCGCGGTCGCCGGGCAGGTCCCGCAGGTTGTTGACGATCAGGATATTCGTCACCAGCGCTGCGACCGGCAGGCTCGCGAGCAGCGCCCAGGGCGACCAGGCGAGAGCGTGCAGATAGTACATACCGCAGACGCCGATCACGCCGAAGAACAGGAAGGTTGCAAGGTCTCCCAGGCCGTGGTAGGCGAGGGGAAGCGGCCCGGCGGTGTAGGCGTAGCCTGCTGCGATCGCGGCAAGGCCGATCGCAACGATCGGCCAGCCCCCGCGCAGCGCCAGCGCCGTGCCAACGATGAGTGCCAGGCCAAAGCAGAGGATGGTGCCACGCTGGACAGCCTGCGGCGAGAGCAACCCCGCTGCCACCACGCGCGTTGGTCCAACCCGCCTGGCATCGGCTCCCCGCCGGAAGTCATGGAGGTCATTCGCGAGGTTGGTGCCGATCTGGATGCAGAGGGCAGCGGCCAGCGCTGCCAGGGCCGAGGGGAGGTGGAAGGTGCCATCGTGGATGGCCAGGCCGCTCCCGACCAGCACTGGCGCGACCGCTGCGGAGAGCGTGCGCCAGCGAATGGCGAGCACCCAGGCCCGAAGTGCCGAAGGGCGGGGTGGTGCTACCGTCATCCTCACCTTCTCGGCAAGACTGTACCATGGAGCGCGCGCCGCTGGGCCCAGGATCCGCTGCACCTCAGGCGGGGAAATTCCGGTACACCCACTGCCCTCCGATCACCGTGCCGACGACCTGGACCTCGCGCAGCGCCTCGATGGGCAAGGCCAGAAGGTCACGGTCCAGAACGACAAGGTCGGCCAGGGCGCCCGGGGTGAGGGTGCCGCGCTCGTGCTCGCGTCCCTCCGCCCAGGCGGCCCCGCGGGTGTAGGCGGCGACCGCGGCAGCGAGCGGAACCGTCTGGGCTGCCTGCCAGGCGCTGGCGACCGTTCCCTCCTCCGATGGCAAGCATGCCGCCCGTAGCCCCGCCAGCACGGAGAGGGTCTCCACGGGAGCATCCGAGCCGAAGGCGAGGCGAGCCCCGCTCTCGAGCAGCGAGCGGAGCGGATAGGCGGTGAGCACCCGCTTGCCCCAGGCACGGACTGCAACGGGCATATCCTGGAGGGCGTGGATCGGTTGGAGCGAGGCGACTACCCCGAGGGCAGCAAAGCGGGGGATATCGGCCGGGTGCAGGCACTGGGTATGCTCGATCCGAGGGCGGAGGCCAGCAGGCGCCCAATGGGCGCGGGTGGCAGCGAGCTGGTCGAGCACGGCCCGGTTGGCGGCATCCCCGATGGCATGGATGGCACACCCAACCCCATGGGCAGCTGCCCGCCGGATCCAAGCCCCGAGTTCCTCCGGCGGGGTCACGACGACCCCCGTGTTCGCCTGGTCATCGTCGTAGGGCTCAAGCATCCACGCCGTGCGTGGTCCGAGCGCGCCATCGGCGTAGAGCTTGAGGTGGGTCCAGTGAAGCCAGGCGTCGCCCTGGCCTTCGGCAGCGAGAAGCGCGCGCTCCGCTTCGAAGTCATCGGTGGCGAGGCACATCCCGACCCGGAGTGGCAACCGGCCTTGCTGGTGGAGGAGGCGATAGGCCTGGTAGGCAGCCAGCCCTTCCGGGCAGTAGACCGCGGCGATCCCTTCCCGGTGGGCGAGAGGCGCTGCCTGGACAATCGCATCGGCCAGCTCCGCCACGCTCGGGGTCGGAATGCGGCGGCGGACGAGTTCCGCCGCCCGTTCGAGCAGCACACCGCTCGGCTCACCGTTCGCCTCGCGCAGGATGACCCCTCCTGGCGGGTCCGGGGTAGTGGCAGTGATGCCAGCCAGCGCAAGGGCAAGGCTGTTCACCCAGACGGCGTGGTGGTCGTTCCGCCAGAGCGCCACCGGCCGGTTGGGCACCAGCTGGTCAAGGAGCTGGCGGGTCGGTTGCTGGCCACCCCAGGCGTCGTGCAGCCAGCCCCGGCCAGTGATCCAGCCGCGTCCCTGGGCGGCAACTGCCCCAACCCGGCGGACAGCTTCCGCCAGCGAGGTGACACCCCGGAGGTCGACCTCACGGCGGCTGAGGGCAAACGCCGCAAAATGGCAGTGGGCATCGCTAAAGGCGGGAAGCACCAGCCGCCCGCTAAGGTCCACCACCTCGTCCCCCGCCTGGACCAGCGCGCGAAGCTCCTCTGAGCGGCCCAACGCCACCACCCGCCCCTCCCGGCAGGCGACCCCCTCCGCTACCGTACCGTCCAGGGCGCGGACCGTGCCGTTGAGGAGGAAGAGGCCGTTGCCCATGCTGGCGGGAATGCTCAGGCAGGAGCGACGAAGTGATGGATGACACCGTGCGGCGCGCGCACGGTGAGGGAGCGGACCACTCCCCACGGCGACAGCTCCACCACAGCCGGCGGGGCCAGCACTGTCGCGCCGGCTGCGGTAAGCGCTGCCAGGTCCGGAAGTGTCGGGGCGCGAAAGCGGAGCGCGGCCAGGCCGCGGTTCGGCAGCACCGCCCGCTCCGCGAGGGACTGCCCCATACCGGGCGGGAGCCCATACTGGATGAGGCCAATCATCGGGGCACGGGGCGCGAGGCCATAGTTGAGCCCGCGGACGACCACCCGCCCCGGCGCCCCGATCATCCGTCCGAAACCCTCGTCCTCTAGCTGGTACTCGAGCACCAGGCGGAGCCCAAGCGCCTCGTAGAACCGCTGCGGCCCGCTCACCTCGGCGACCGGTGCCGAGACCCCGAGGATCTCGCTAAACAGCCGGCTGGTGGCCTGGACGTAGCGCTCGAGCGGCTCATCCTCCAGTGCGAGCACGGCGCAGATGACCCCGTCCGGCCCGTGGAGGTGGCCCTCACGGTAGCGGTTGCCGCCCGGCACCTGGTAGCTGGCTGGTGGCCCGACGAAGGGAAAGCCCGCTTGCTCCAGGGCAGCCGTGGCGGCCGCCAGGTCACTCGTCACGAAGTCGATCACCTTCAGGGCGTCGTGGTCGATGCCCCGCGCGCCTTCCCGGATGGCACGTGGTGCCGGGGGATCAAAGCGAACGAGCAACACCCCGATGCCCGTCCCAGGGGTCTCCAGGAGCAGCGTCTCAGCGCGGTGGCCCCGCACGCCCCAGAGCGCCGCTACCGCCGTCGCCTCGAGATGCCCGCCCCCCACCGCCTCCAGGCCGAACACCCCTTCGAACAGGGTCCTGTGGGGCGCGAACGCGGCAACTGAAAGGAGCGGTCCGGTGAACTGGAGGGTCATCAGAAGCGAATGGGGGGCAGCTGGTAGTCACCACCGCGGGTCCAACGAATGGCGAGGCAGCCGCTGCGCGTCGCCTTCCCGGTGACGATGCGGTCGGGGTCGCAGTAGTAACTTCGACCGCTCAGCTCCCCTACCCCCTCGATCGTGAGGTCGCCTTCGAGCAGGAAGAGTTCCTCGCCACCCGCGCGAATGCGACCACCCCTGGTATGCCAGCCAGCCGGAGCCCGCATCAGCCAGGTTACCCAGCCATCGTCGGGGTCATCCCAGAGATGCTTCGCCTGGATTCCAACTGGCTGCCCATCCGGGAGGGTGACCGGTTCCCAGGGGAGGTCGTCCAGCTCGACCCGTGAGACCCCGCGGGCGCGGGAGCGCACCGGGGCCGCCGCGCTCAGGTACTCGACGCCATCCCAGTCGGGGGGGATCGGTTCAAAGCCAAAGTCGACCGGCCCCTCGATCCGGACCAGCATGGTTGCTCCCACAGCGGTGCGCTGGTCGGCCGGATGCACCCAGTAGGGCGGGTGGTTGAGGTAAGCCAGAGCGCGGCAGGAGTACCAGGGGCCAAACTCGAGGTGGCCTTCGAGGAGCACGATCTCCTCGTGACAGGAGTGGTATTCAAAGCCCCGGTCGGCGTAGCGATGACGGTAGCCGGACGGAAAGGTGAGCACGATCAGCTTCGGACCGTCCGGCAGGTCGACCAGCGGCTGGCGCAGGGTCCCGTACTCGGTGCGGACGACCGGCCAGTGGGAGAGCGGGGTTGGCGGGACGGCAAGACGGCGCACCAGCACCTCCGAACCAGTGCTACCGCCCATGATAGCGGAAGCAGCGCGTCTCAGGGCAGAAAGCGGTACTGCAGCGGCTCGTCCACAAGCCCCAGCTCGATGAGGACCTGCTGCCAGGGTGGGCGCAGCCAGGAGGCCAGCAACGTCTCGAGCAGCCCACGCTCTTGGTAGCGGACGACCGCTGGATCGTCGCCCAGTCCGCTCAAGCGGCCGGCGAGAGCGATCGCCTCGGGCAGGTCGCCTAGCTCGTCAACGAGCTTGAGGGCGAGCGCCTGGCGACCGCTGAACACCCGCCCGTCGGCGAGCGCGCGGACGGTCGCAGGGTCGAGGCCACGCCCCTCGGCCACCACCGTCACGAAGCGCTCGTACAGCTCATCGACGAGAGCTTGCCAGAGCTGGCGATCCTCCGCGGTCAGCGGGCGCAGGCCAGAGGAACTGTCCTTGAACGGCCCACTCTTGAACGTTTCGGGTGCAACCCCCAGCTTTTCCAGCAGACCAGCGAGGTTCGGGATCACGGTGATGACGCCAATGCTGCCGGTGAGCGAGGTGGGGTTAGCGACGATCCGGTCGGCTGGGGCAGCAAGGTAGTAGCCGCCGGAGGCGGCGACCGACCCCATCGAGACGACGATCACCTTCCCGCGGGCTCTGGCTTTCAGGACGGCGTTCCGGATCTCGTCGGAGGCGGTCACCCCGCCACCGGGACTGTCCACCCGCAACACGATTGCCTTGACCGCGGGGTCCTTCGTCGCCCGCTCAAGCCAGTCAACGATCCGCGTGCTCGAGGCGCCGCCAGCCAAGTCAGCCGCTCCACTCGTAATCGAACCTTCCACCGTGATCAGCGCCACCGTGCCGGGCTGGAAGGGCAGGCCGCCTGCAGCCTGGGCGCGAGCCCCGATCAGCACCCCCAGGCCACACGCCCCGACCAGCAGAAGCGTCGCCCCGAGCAGCCCGCCAGCCAGAATTGCTGTTCGTCGCATCACTCTGCTCCCGCACGCAAGGTGCAGGAAGACGGTACCACACGCGGCAACGGTCCAGCTGGCAGGTGGCGAGTGGTTACACTGGTGCTGCATCTGGTATACTGTGGGGTGATGCTGTGCACTGCTCCACCAGTTGGGGGTGCATGCTGCAGAGAGCGAGCGGGCCGGACGCCCGTCGCGAGAGGTTAAAGTACCGGGCCGGTTCTGGCCGGAAAGGAGCGAGGGTTGAGCAGCTCGGCTGGCGCGTGCCCACCTCACCACTGGGTGATCACTCCGATTGTGATCGATGGTGAGAAGCTCTTACACCACGAGTGTCAGAAGTGTCATGAGTGTAAGAACGAGCCCCATCCGGAGATCATTCGACGCTGGTCCCGCCGTGCGACGCCGACCACCTCCTAGAGAAGCTTGCCGCTCCGCTACCACCGCCCCCGCTGAGCCGGGGCGGTTCTTTTTTGCCCCCTTCTTGCTCATCCGTCCGCTCGGCCCTCCCCAAGCCCGCTCCTGGTGCCCGGAGGGAACTCCTTCTGCGCTGGTGGACGCGCTTGGCTCGCCGGGCGGAACGGTGTGGTCTTTATTGCCTGGCAGGAGACGACCGACTGGCTGGGTAGTCCGCTCCACCCCACCACTAATGCCTTCGCCGAGGAGCGGCTGGCGGTGGTCGGCCGCCACCGCGAGACGACGGACGTGAAGCGCGGCTGACCGAGCGGTTCACCACCGTGGGCGTACCTCACCGCGGGCGACTGGCTGCGCCCGGGTGGTACCAAGTGGGGGGATACCGTGGCGCTAGCCGCTTGGGAAGCAGCCGCGGCCGTGTTCTGCAATCGGTGCCGGCCGGCAGTTGCCGCTGCGGGTGCTCAACCGGTGGGGTGCTGGCGTCCCCGCGAGCCGACCAGGCGATGAGGAAGCTTCGCTGGCTGCCTGGCTTTCCGGAGGGGGTGGCCCGCCAGCGCCGCCAGGCCCGGTTGGCGGTTGGTCCGCTGGCGACCGAGCAGCAGCTCAGAGCACTCCCCGGAGCCAGCGCGTGCGCTGGCGGCCTCTTGTGAGCGCGTACCCGTCCTCCGCTGCGGGGCACCCCCAGCAGCCCACGCCGGGATCCGTTAACCTCCATTCCCGTGGCGGTTGTCAGTGCAACGCGGCCGGTCGAGCGGCTGGTCAGTGTCCTGCGGATCCGCGAGTTTCGCCTCCTCTGGCTCGTCAGCGCGGCCTGGTACGCAGCCCGCTGGGTCGATACGGTGACCACCGGCTGGCTCGCGCTCACCCTCACCGACTCGCCAGTCTTTCTCGCCTTGGTCGGTGCGTGCCGGATGCTGCCGTTGCTCGTGCTGGGGATCGCGGGTGGCGTGCTCGCAGCGCGGGTTCACCCGCGGACGGTGCTGCTGGGAGCCGTCCTGGCTGGTGCTGCCATCAGCGGGTGGCTGGTGGTGGCGGCCGCGCTCGGCACCCTGCACCCCTGGCAGCTGGTGCTCACCACGTTGGGCACGAACACTCTCTGGGAGCTTTCCTTCCCTTCCCAGCGGAGCCTGGTCGCGGAAACGACCGCTGGCCGAGCGAGCCTGACCAATGCCCTTGCGCTCGACAACTTCGTCTTTGTCGGCAGTAACGTGCTCTTTTCGGCCCTCGCAGGGGAGCTCATCCCGCGGACCGGGCCCCAGGGGGCGTATCTTCTTGCGGCGGGCGCCTTCCTGAGTGCGGTCCCGCTGTTGCTCGCCCTGCGGCGCCCCACCAGTGCGGCCACGCCAGCCATCACTCGCGGGATGGAGCCGGGGTATCGGGCCGTGCTCAGCCGGCCGGTGGTCGCGGGGGTGATCGTGATCTCCCTCGTGATGAACGGTCTCTCCCTGCCCGTGATCCAGTTGCTACCGCTGGTAGCCCGCGAAGTCTTGCAGGTTGGGCCGGTGGAACTCGGTCGCCTGACCAGCGCCTGGGGTGGCGGGTCGCTGCTCGGCAATGCTCTGATCTTCCTGCTGGCACCGCGCCGGGGCGGCCTCGTGTTCTTTCTCGGTTCGCTGGGCGCGGCGATCGGCTTCTGCGCCTTCTCGCTGGTCCACTCGTACCCGCTGGCGCTGCTCTTGATCCTGCTGGCCGGCGTCCTGATGTCCTACTTCGGGACCTTTCAGAGCGCCCTCCTGATCGAGGCGGCGGGGGTGGAGGGCCGGGCCAAGGCTCTCGGTGCTCTCACGGTCGCGATTGGCATTCAGCCCCTGGGGGTCCTGGCCATTGGCTGGCTGGCAAGCCTCACCGGCCCGAGTGTTGCCTTCACCGCTGCCACCCTGGCGGGTACGGTTGCGATCGCAGGCTCGGCAGCCTGCTTCCCTGACCTCCTCCGCTACCGTACTCGGCTGGTCAGTGAGCGTTAGCTCGCGAGCTGGCGAAAGCGCCCCCCCTCGACCCGATAAAAGAACACCCGCTGCTCACGCAGGTCGCCGTTGCTGTCGTAGGCGATCCGGCCGACGAGGGAGGTGAATTCCAGCGAGCGGATCGCCTCCGCGATGGCCGCGCCGCTTGCACTATTCGCCCGCTGGACGCCCGCGAGCAGCACATCCATGGCGCTGTAGCCGGTGGTGGCATCGATCCCGGGATTGCGCTGCTCCAGTTGCTGGAAGGCGGCAAACCACTCTTTCGGCGCGACCACGCGCGGGTCGGGGGTGATGGTCGAGATCAGCACCCCCTCAGCGAGCGCCCCCAGCTCATCGATGAACTGGTCGACGAAGTTGCCGTCGGAGGCGAGGAGCGGAGTCGGGAGGCCAGCCTGGCGGAGTTCGCGGACGAACGTGATGCCGTCGGGGTAGTCGCCCGCGAAGAAGATCGCATCCGGGTTGGCAGCACGCAGCGCGGGCAGGTGCTGGGCAAAGCTTCGCTCACCCGGTGGGAGCGGTAGCGCCAGTACTACCTGACCGCTCGCCTGCTGAAGCCCGGCAAAGAACTCGTCCGCGAGGCCGAGGCCGTAAGCGTTGGTCGTGTGGACCAGCGCGATCCGACGCCACCCCTGGTCGACCAGAAAGCGGGCGGCCATCGGCCCCTGAGTGGCATCGGTGGCGCAAACGCGGAAGAACGTCTTGATGCCCGCTCGGCTGAGCTGGGGGTTGCTTGCGCTCGGAGTGACGACGACCAGGCCAAGGTCGCGATAGAGCGGAAGCGCCGCTGCCGTGGTGCCGCTGTTGTAGTGGCCCACCACCCCGAGCACGGTCGCGCCGTCCCGGACGCCCCGGGCGACTTCTTGGGCGGCCTCCACTGCCAGCGCCTCGTCCGCCTGATCGTTGAGGGCTCGCACGACTACTCGCCTGCCCCCCAGCACGCCTCCCGCACGGTTCACCTCTTCCGCCCGGAGCCGGGCACCACCAGCCACCGACTGCCCGCCTTCCGCCTGCTCCCCCGAGAGCGGCCCGACCACGAAGACGATCGCCTCGCCGCTGAAGGAGGGCGCGGAGCGGCAGCTCGCCAGGGCAAGCAGCAGCAGGCCCCCGAGCAGCATCCGCCAGCGATGCCCGTCTCTTCCCATCGCGTTCATCTGGACGCTCCCCTGCGCCGACTGGTTCCCGCCGCCAGTGGCGCCTCGTCTCTGTCAGGATACACTTGTGGTGATGCGCCTGTGGCCGCTGCTCCTCGGGTTCCTCGTGGCTGGGTGCCTTCCGCCCGCCGGGTTCGCGCGCTCGCCCACACCGGCGCCCTCGCCTCTTCCCCCCGTTGACCTCTGCGCGGATTACCTGCGGGATACCCAGCGTGCCGTCCGGGAGATCGGCCAGCTCCTGGCCCGACAGCTCGATGACCTCTGGGCGATGGCAGCGCAGGCACGTCCCGACGAGACGATCGCGCTGCGGCTGAGCACGCGCCGCGACGACCTGCTGCGGAACACCACCCTCTTCGAGCGCCCTGCTCCCTGCCCTCAGGGTGAGGCGCCGCGGGCCCCCCTTGCCCAGGCGGCGGGGTTGGTCCGGGAGGCGAGCCGCCGCCTGAACAGTGCGCTCGATAGCGATGCGCCCGCAGCCTACCGGGAGGCGATCGCTCCCTACCAGCAGGCGCTCGAGGTGCTGCGGAGCGCTCAGCCCTGAGCCAGCGTGCCAGCCTGCGAGCGCTCCCTGATTGGATGCAGCGAGCCGAGCGGGGCAACTGGCTGGGGAGCAGGGAGAGGGAGGCTAACCGGTGGTCGCCGCCCGGGGAGAGGTAGGGTGCGCCAGTGGCCACCCCGGTAATGCCAGCGACGGGCAAGCTGGGCGAGGAGCTGCGCCAGCACCCCAAGCCGCCAGAGGGCCCAAGTGACGATCAGGCCGAGCGCCGTCGCGAGCGTGACCCGGAAGCCCAGCCAGAACGAGGCCGGCTCGAAGCGGAACTCGACAACGTGCTCACCCGCCGGCACGACCACAGCGCGCATCAGGTAGTTGGCCCGATAGATAGGAGTAGGCTGGCCGTCGACCGTGGCTTTCCAGCCCGGGTAGTAGGTATCCGCCAGCACCAGGAACTGCTCCTCCGGCGTGACCACGCGCAGCCGCATCCGCATGTCCTCCTCGGCCTCCAGGCGCACCTCGCCAGGAGGCGAAGGACGCACGGTGGTAGGCAGCCGGGGTGGGGCATCGACTGCCTCGAACACGACCTCACGGCGCGGGTCGAAGGCCCCCTCGGCCAGGAAATTCATCACCTCGATGCTCGACTTGCCGGAAGCGCGGACGATGGCGTTCGGGACAAGATAGGCCCGTGGGAGGGCGTAGCGGTTCTCGTAGATCACGACATCAGCGTCTTCATAGACTCGGCGCCAGCGCTCGGAGGTCTCTCCCAGCAGGTGACGCAAGCTTCGGGTCGGCTCATCGACAAGGGTGATCCCGAGCACCTGCAGGTCGCCCAGGGGACTGATGTTGCGTGCCTCGACCCGGGTGATCCGCTTCCGCCCGCCGAGCGGCAGGTTGGCGTAGTATGCGTAGTCCTCGACCTCCCCGGCGAGCGTTTTGTACTCGAAGGCGACTGGGGCCTTGGGGTGGCGGACGCTGGGGCGGACATCTGGACGGTCGTAGGCGTTCTCGCTGGTATGGACGCCCGCCAGTAGCCGGAGTGTCTGGACGGCGCCACGATCATCGGTCAGCCGGAGCTCGATGACGGGCGTGCCCTGAGGCAGGGTGGCGGAGTTGCGCAAGCGCGAGACCACGCGGATGTCGGTCGCCAGCACAGGCTCGATGCTGAAGGCGATGCTGGCCGAGCCGTTGGCAGTCGAGACGGTGGAGATGAGAGGACGAGCGGGGTCGAAGGGTGTCGCTTCGAAAGAAGGGGTGGGCACGAAGCGGTTGGGGGCGACCACGTAGCGAACATTGAAGGCATCGAAGAGGTGGGGAGCCCCGCTTTCGAGTGCCCCCACGTACTCCTCGTGCCGGGTAAAGCTAAGCGAACTGTACCCAGCGAGGTCCGGCAGGTCGAAGGCCACTAGGCTATTCGGGGCCGTGATGGCGCCCGGTCGGCTGTAGATCCGCCCGGGGGTTTGCGCCAGGGCGTTCTGGAGGAAGCGAACCGGGGGTGTAGCCGCCTCGAGCGAGCTGAGGGAGGCGGTGGGGTGGAACTGCCAGCCCACGAAGATCAGGTCGAGCGCACTCAGCCCCAGGAGCACGGTCTGCCAGAGCCGGCGGAGCGGCCGCAGCGCCAGCCAGAGAAAGAGCACCAGTATCCCCACGAAGAGCAGGCTAAAGGAGTAGTTCATCCAGAAGCCGTTCGGGTTGAGGGCAGCGGTGAGCCCACTCCAGACCCGCTCGGCCGTCAGCGCTTCTTCCGGGAGCCGGCGCATCCGCGGCGCCGCGAGGTACTCCTCGACCCAGCGGGCAACCGCTGGCGAGCGCGCCGCGACCGCGGCTGCAAGCTCTTCAACCTGCAGATACAGCTCAAGCGCGAGCAGGAAGACCAGGGTCAGGGCAGCGTAGAGCGGTGCCCGCCACGGCCCACGCGGTAGCGTGACGCGGGCG
Organism: Chloroflexota bacterium; assembly: GCA_023512725.1. Classification (GTDB taxonomy): domain Bacteria; phylum Chloroflexota; class Dehalococcoidia; order SpSt-223; family SpSt-223; genus JANWZD01. The sequence continues at coordinate 23,530 of JAILZB010000005.1, forward strand.
AAGAGCGGCCCCGGACCGGCCAGGCGGAAGCTCCAGCCACTGCGGAGGTGGGTCTCGAGGAAGGCACTCCCGTACGCTGCGAGGACGGCGAGCGCCAGCGAGACGACCAGCCCCCAGCGACCGGGTGCTCGCACCTGGTTGAAGCCGGGAAGTTGCGAGAGGAGGGCGTGGAGGTTGAAGAACGGGGCGTTGGCAGCCAGGCTCAGCCAGAGGGCAAGGACCCCGAGCAAGGCGAAGGCGTAGACAAACCGGTTTCGGCAGGCGACCAGTCCGACCACGGCCAGCACCAGCGGCACCAGGCCGACGTAGAGCCGCGTCTCCCAGAACGACCAGAGCCCCCAGTAGTAGCCGTCCGGGCTGCGGAAAAAGTAGGGGAAGATGAGGCTGACCAGGTTGAACGGGGTCTGGGAGTGGAGAGTGGCGAAGGCATAGTCGACGCCGCCGGCCCGCCGTGAGAAGGTGCCGAGCTCAGCAAGCGGCAGGAGCTGCACCGCCGCCAGAGCCACGCCCACCCCACCGACCAGCAGGCCGCACCAGGCCCAGAGGAAGAGGCGCCCCAGCACCACGCGCGCGGCCACCCACAAGCGGTCGAGCTCTTCCAGGGTGAGCCGGCGTAGCCAGCCTTGTTGCCAATCGCTGTGGGCGAGCAGCCGGCGTGGCGGCGAGCCAGCCAGGGGGCAGAGGAACCAGCGGAAGGTGGCATAGCCGGCAACCACCATCCCACTCATCAGCGGCCCCTGGACATGGACCGCCAGGGCTTGCAGGCCGAAGGCGGCGCCCGCGAAGGCAAGGTTGAAGTGCCGTCGGCCGCCGCTCGTCCGCGCTGCGCGTTCGATGAAGCAGAGGATCAACGGCAGCCAGACGATCGAGTCCAGCAGGTTCTGGTGATGCAGCTGGGCGACTAGAAAGCCGGAGAACATGAAGACGACCCCGCCCAGCGTGCTCGCCATCCGGCTCAAGGTCAGGGCGCGGCAGAGACGGTAGGTAAAGATGCCCGCGAAAAAGAGATGGAGCACCACGTTCCAGAGAAAGGCCTGGCCGGGGGGAAGGAAGAACGCTAGCAAGGCGACGGGCGGATAGAACATCCCCGTCTCGCCATCGGCGAACACCGGGAAGCCGCCGAAGATATCCGGGGTCCAGAGCGGCAGCTCAAACTGCTTCAGCCGGCTGGCATACCACGCCTGGAGCGGGAAGTAGAACACGCGGGTATCCCGCTCAACGTAGAGTTCACCGAAGAAGATCGCGCGGTGGAAGAAGACCACCGTCAGCAGGAAAAGCAGAGCGGTCGCAAGCAGGTCGTATGAGAGCTGAACGTACCGCCGCACGCTGTCTCCGCGCTTGCGGCTCCCGGCGGGAGGACGGCACCGGGTGCCGAGTCCGGCGCTGCGGGGCGGAGTATAGCTCAGGGCCAGGCGAGCAGACAGCACCTCGCGCGGGCCGAGGGGAACAAGGTGGGGAAAAGCCGCGCCCGTGCCCGCGCGTCGGCTACACTTTGCGGGAAGACCGTGGCCCGAGGCGCCCACCCCGGAGGAACGATGGCCCAGGCATCTGCCTCCCCGGCTGAACAGCTCGCGATCGCGAGGCTTCCGGGCTACGTCCGGGCGCTGCAGACGCGCCTGTGGGGGCAGCGGGCGCTGACGCTTCTCCTGCGAGGGGTAGCAACGGTAGCGGGCCTCCTGCTGCTCGCCCGGCTGCTCGCTGCCCTGGGTGCCGTCGGCGCGGCCGATGCCGTGCTGCTCCTTGCGGGGATGGCAGCAGCGGGAGTGGTGGTCGCGGCGGTGCGGAGTCGCCCGAGTGAGCAAGCCGCTGCCCGCGCCGCCGACCGTGCCCTCGACCTCCGCGAGCGGCTGAGCACCGCGCTGGAACTCACCCAGGCTGGCGTGGCAAGCAATTTGGCGGCGTTGCAACTGGCGGATGCCGCCGCAGTTGCCGGCCGCTACCGCCCGGCCGCGGCAGTACGCCCGCTGGTGCGTTGGCGCGACGTGCTGCTGGCAGTGCTGGTGAGTGGGCTGGCTGCCCTCGCCTGGGTGACCCTGCCCGACCTTTCAGGGTGGGGGTGGACCACGGAGCAAGTGGCGAGCGAGCGCGCGGCTGAGGTGAGCCCGACGGACCTTGCCGAGAATAACGTGGGGGATATCCTCGCCACCATTGAGGAGACGCGGCGGCGAGCGCAGGCCCGCCAGATCGACCCGACTGAGGCAGCGCGGTTGCTTACCCAGGCGGAGGCGCGGCTGAATGCGCGCCTGGAGGCCAGTACCCGCGAGCAGCAGAACCTCCAGCAGCTCGCCGATCAGCTCCGCCAGACCGCTGTCGGCCAGGAAGTGGCGGGGGCGATCGACCGGGGCGACTACAGTGGTGCTGCCGACCAGTTGAACCAGCTGGCCCGGGAATCGGACCGGCTCTCGCCTCAGGCGCGGCGTGAGCTGGCCCAGGCGCTCGAGCGGGCGGCCCAGCAGACCCAGCAGAACGCTGGCCTCCGCGAAGCCGAGCGGCGGGCGGCTCAGGCCCTCACTCGGGGGGACTACCGCGAGACCGAGCGGGCAATGCGGAACCTGGGCGACCAGATCGCGATGGCCGGCCGGGAGGTGGTGCCCCAGAACGAGCTCGGGCGCGCGCAGAGCCGCCTCGACCAGGCGCGTCAGGAGCTTGGCCTGGGGGGGAACCAGGGAGATGAGGAGCAAGACCAGCCAGCGCGCACCGGGCAACCCGCGGCTGGGGGTCAGCAACCGGGCATGAACGCAAGCGGCTCCCAGCCCGGCACCCAGCCGGGCCAGAACCGCCCGGGGAGCGGCGGCCAGGAAGCCCAGCCCGGGCAGCAAGGTCAACCGCCCGGGAGCGGTAACCAGCGCTCCGGCGAGCTCCCCCAGCAGGAGAACCGCGGGAGCGACCGGCTCGGTGTTGGCGGGCGGCCCCTCGAACTCGAATCGCCGGATTCTGCTGGCCAGCTCCGTCCCTCCACCGGGCAGGGGGAGCAGCGGGGCAGCCAGCTGCTGCCGGTCCGCCCGGCTACGGGGGTGGGGGCTGCCCAACCGACCGACCCGGTCGAAAGCCCGGCCGACTTCACCCGCGTCGCGCCTGAGCGCCGTCCGGCCGTGCGCTCCTACTTTACTCCGACGAACCGGTGACCACCGCCTTTGCCGCGCTCCGACCTCCACCGGCCGCCGAGCAACGGACGCTGCTCGGTGATGAAGCGTTCCTGCGCGCCCTCGAGCAGCTGGCGATGCTCGTCCGCCGGGTCACCCGCCCGGGCCTGAACGGCGAGCACCGCGGCCTGACGCGCTCGAACTCGGCCGAGTTTGCCGACTACCGGGCCTACGCACCGGGCGATGACTTCCGCCGGATCGACTGGAACGTCTACGGCCGCACCGGAGCCTTGTTCGTGCGCCTCTCGGAGGCGCGGGAGGATGTCGGAATCCATCTCCTGCTCGATACCAGCCGCTCGATGGACTTTGGTCAGCCGAACAAGCTTGCCTACGCCAAGCGGCTCGTCGCGGCGCTCGGCTACCTCGCCCTCAGCCGGCTCGACCGGGTCACTGCCGCTACCCTGACCTACGCGGTGGGAAGCCGCCTCGGGCCGCTGCGGGGCAAAGATCGCATCCATCGTCTGCTTGCCTTGCTCGACGCCACCAGCGCTGCGGGCACCACCGACCTCAACGCGGCCCTCCGGCGCTATGCCGAAGCCGGTCAGCCGGCCGGGCTCGTCATCCTCATCTCGGACCTGCTTTCCCCCGCTGGCTTTCGCGCTGGCCTCGAGCGAGTGCGTGCTGCCCGCCTGGAGGCCGTCGTCCTTCAGGTGCTTGCGCCTCAGGAGCTGGACCCCGAGGCCGCTGGTGACGTCGAGCTGGTCGACCACGAGACGGGCGAAATCGTGGAAGTCACGTTGACGGAGGGGGTGGTCGAGGCCTATCGTCGCCGCCTGGCCACCTGGGGAGCGGAGATCGAGCGCATCTGTACCGACCTCGGCATCGCCTATCACCGGGTGAGCACAGCGACGCCGATCGAGCGGCTGGTCGTGACTGAGCTGCGCGAGCGGCGGATCCTGCTATGACCTTCCTGGCACCCGCCCTCCTGGGCTTTCTCGTCCTCATCCCCGTCGTCATCCTGATCTATCTGATCCGGGCCCAGCGGCGGCGCGCACCGGTGAGCAGCGTGCTGCTCTGGCGCAACATGGTGCGCGATCTGGAAATGCGCACGCGCTTGCGCCGGCCACCGCTCACTGTGCTCCTCCTCCTTCAGTTGCTCGCCATCCTGCTGGGGGCGCTTGCCCTGGGGCGCCCGTTCTGGGAGACGGCCACCCCGCCCGCCCGTCAGCTGGTGCTCGTCCTCGATGCCTCCGCCTCCATGAACGCCACGGATGTCTCTCCCTCGCGGCTGGCAGTTGCCAAGCAGCGGGCCCGCGAGCTGATTGCGAGCGCACCGGCAGGAAGCGCCTTCGCGGTGGTGCGGGCAGGCCCCCAGGCGAGGGTGGTTGCGACGACCCGGGAAGTCGCCACCGCCCAGGCTGCGGTCGAGGCGGTCGAGCCATCGGATGGCGCGAGCGACCTGCGGACGGCCTGGCTGGTCGCGGGCGCGCTGGCAGCCGCCCGCCCTCACGTGCCGGCTGACGTCGTCCTCCTCAGCGACGGCGCCTTTCCGGATCCGCTCCCAGCCATCCCCGCGACCATCCGCTTCGTGCCGGTGGGAGAACGGAGTGAGAACCAGGCGATCGTCCAGCTGGGCATCCGTCCCCCCCTCGCTGGCGGCACGCGGACGACGGCGTTCGTCCGGCTCGCGAACTTTGCGGCCACGCCGGTCGAGCGGCGGGTGCGTGTGGTAGCAGATGGCATCGTTGTCGATGAGCAAATTGCGCGCCTGCGCGAGCGCGGCACGCTCGACCTCACGGTCGAGGCACCAGCCGGAACGCGGGTCCTCGCCGTCCAGCTGGGAGGGAGCGACCTGCTGGCAGGGGATGACCGTGCCCAGGCGCTGGTGCCGCTCCCGGGCGAGCGCGAGGCACTCCTGGTCTCGGCCGCGCCAGAGGTGATGCGGCGGGCGCTCCGGGCGATCCCCCAGTTGACCGTGCGCGAGGCTGCCCCTGCCCAGTACCGTGAGCCGGGGGGAGCGGCGCTGGTCGTCTTCGATGGCTTCTTGCCACCTGCCCTGCCGGCGGTGCCAGTGCTGATCGTCAACCCACCGGCCGGTTCCTGGCTGGCGCCAGCGCGGATCGGCCGCCCCGCCTTCGCCCTCGGCGTCGACCCGGAGAGCGCGCTCGTGACGGGCGTCGACTTCGCAGCGGTGGAGTTCGGGCGGGTAGCTCAGCTCGCGATGCCCTCCTGGGCTGCTCCGGTGGTCACCGGACCGGACGGCCCCCTCGTGCTTGAGGGGGAGCGCGAGGGGCGGCGGGTGGTCATCTTCGGCTTCGACCCGAGTGCCTCCACCCTGCCCAAGCTGGTTGCGTTTCCAGCGCTGGTTGCCAATGCTGTGGAGTGGCTGATCGGCGGGCCGGAGGGCGCAAGCCCGGTGGGGACGACGGTGCGACTGCCGGCCGGGCTGAGCGGCGAACTGGTCGGGCCGGATGGACGCAGCCATCCGCTGGGGCCGTTCGCTGCTGCCACCGACCGCGCGGGCCTCTACCAGCTCCGCCGGCCGGGGGCCGACCCGCTCCCCCTCTTCGCGCTCAACCTGACCAATGAGGTCGAGTCGGACCTTACCCCGCGGACGCCCCAGTTCAGCCAGTCGTTCCCGCCCTTTTCGCTGCCCGCCCCGGAGGACCGGCCGGTTGGCATCGAGTTCTGGCCCTGGTTGACCGGTGGGGTGCTGGTGGTGCTGCTCGTCGAGTGGTGGTTCTTTACCCGTCGGAGGGCCACGTGACGCTCGGACCATTCCAGCTCGGCTCGCCCTGGGCGCTCCTCCTGCTGGGGCTGCTCGTGCCCGTGCTCTGGCTGGGGCGCCAGCGGCTCGCCTACTCCTCCGCCGGGCGACGCTGGCTGATCCTAACCCTCCGCCTGCTCGTGCTGGGCCTCATCGTGCTTGCCCTCGCCGACCCTCGCCGGCTGGCGCCTGGGGGGGAGAAGGCGACCGTCTTTCTGATCGATAGCTCAGCCTCGACGGCGGGCTTCCAGCTGGCCGCCTCAACCTGGGTGCGCCAGGCGCTCGCCCGGATGGGATCAGACGACCGGGCGGCAGTGGTTGCCTTCGGGGGAGAGCCAGTCGTCTTGCAGCCGCTGGGAAAGGCGCGAGACTTCCGCGCCGCCGCGCTTCCACCTGATGACCGAACGGACCTCGCTGCCGCCTTGCGCCTCGGTCAGGCGTTGCTCCCCCCCGATGGCCAGCGCCGGATTGTGGTGCTCTCGGACGGCTGGGAGAACCGCGGGAGGGCGGAAGCGGAGCTCGACCGCATTGCCGCGGCTGGGATTGTGGTTGACGTCGTCAAGCCGACTCCACCACCAACTGGACTGGTCGTCCGCCACGTTGAGGCGCCGCCGCTCCTCCGCGAAGGAGACAGCTTCGACCTCGTTGTCCAGGTCGAGGCGGCGACGGCGGGCGACGGGCGGCTGGTGGTGGCGGTCGATGGGCGGACGGTCGCCGACCAGGCGGTACGCTTGCGGGCGGGCGTTGCTCAGTATGCCATTCCACTCACTGCCGAAGGGCTCGGCTTCCACCGTGTGGAGGCCCGCCTCAGCCAGGGGGCCGTGCAAGCGCTACCGACAGCCGGCTTCTTTGCGGTCAAGCCACGCGGCAGCGTGCTACTCTATGAGGACCGCGCTGGTGAAGCTGCGAGCCTGAGTGCGCTGCTCCAGCAGGCCGGCTTGCGGACGGAAGTCCGCCCGAGCCCCAGCGCTCCTTCGAACGTCGCCTCCCTGCGCGCTTTCGATGCCATCGTGCTCGTGAACACTGCTGCCACCTCCTTTACCCTCGACCAGCAGAAGGCGATGCAGGCGTTTGTCCGCGACCTCGGGAAAGGCCTGGTCTTCGTCGGTGGGCCGAACAGCTACGCCCTGGGCGACTACAGTTCCCAGCTGCTGGGGGAGCTGCTGCCCGTTCACGCCGATGTCCCGCCCAAGCCGGAGGAGGGGACCTTCGGCCTGGCCCTGGTGATCGACAAGTCGGGCAGTATGGACTTGCGGAGCGATGGCGTCTCCAAGATGCAGATGGCGAAGGAAGCCGCAATGCTGGCCGTCGACATGCTGCGCGACGACGACATCATCGCCATCGTCGTCTTTGACTCGAACAGCCGATGGTTGGTCCAGCCGCAGCGGGTCGCGGACAACCGTGGGGTCCCGGCGATCCAGGCCCGGATTGCGGGCGTGCAAGCAGATGGTGGCACCGAGATCTTCCCAGCCCTGGAACGCGCGATCGAAGGGATACGTGGAACGGGCGCCCGCTACAAGCACGTGCTCTTGCTCTCGGATGGCCAGTCTCCGGGTGGGGATTATGAGCGCCTGCTGCGGGAGGCACGCGCGGCGAACATCACCTTCTCGGCAGTCGCGATCGGCGCGGATGCTGACACCACCCTGATGAGCCGTCTTGCTCGCGAGGGGGGTGGCCGTTACTACTTCACCGAGCGGGTGCGCGACATCCCGCGGATTGTGGCGAAAGAGACGTCGATCGCGCTTGGTGCGACGACAGTGCGCGGCACCATCCCGCCCCAATACGTCGCGCCGAGCCCGGTGCTCCGCTCCTTCGTGCCGGCCGAGCTCCCCACCCTGGCTGCCTATGCCGTCACCACGCCGCGCGATGCTGCTGAGACGGTGCTCGTCTCACCTTCGGGCGACCCCTTGCTGGCCCACTGGCAGTACGGCAACGGACGCACGGTGGCGTGGACCTCTGGCCTCCAGGAAGACTGGGCGGGAGCATTCGGGCGTTGGTCCGGCCAGGTCCAGTTCTGGGGACAGGTAGTACGCTACGCCATGGGGATGCCCTTTGAACTTGGGATTGGCGTCCGTGCCGAGGTGCAGGCGCGCGAGGTGGCGCTTGTCGTCGATGCGCTCACGGACGAGGGCGCTCCGATCGACCTGGCCGAGGCGGAGGCAGCCGTGGTGGCCCCATCGGGACGCGCCCGGGCCTATCCACTCCGCCAGCAGGCGCCAGGCCGCTACCGGGCCGACTTCTTGGTCGAAGAAGGTGGCGCCTACGAGGTGCGGGTGCGGGTGGCGCGGGCGGGCCAGCCGACGCGTCAGGAGACGAGCGGCTTTGTGGCGGTGACCGACCCGGAGGCACGGACGCTCAGCCCGAACGACCGCCTGCTCAACCGGCTGGCCGCGGTGACCGGTGGCCGCCAGATCGCTGACCCGGCGGCAGCCTTCGCCGAGACCGGACGTCCCGCTGGCCTGGGCTGGCAGCCGCTCTGGCCCTGGCTGATGGGCGTGGCGCTGCTCCTGCTGGTGGTCGAGATCGCGGTGCGCCGGCTACGTGCTCCCACCTGGCCGCACGCTCTGCCCCTGCCCCGCTGGTGGCACCGCTAGGGCAGCCACGGGGAGCGGGGGCACCTGCTGGAGTTCGTGGACGACCGCCCGCAGGCGGGCGGGGTCCTGCAGCAGCGCGCGGGGCGGAGCAAAGAGCGAGACCCGCGTCGCCCGGCCGGCAAAGCGCTCAGCGAGCAGACGTGGCAGGTCTTCCAGCCGCCCCGAGAGGGTGAAGAGGTCCAGGACGTCGTCATCCACCGCCGCGGCAAGCTGTTCCCACTTCCCAGCGCGGGCGAGCTGGTCCAGCCGATCGCCGAGATCGGCCAGGCCGTGGAGGGCGAGCACCGGCCGGTACGCTGGCGTCGTGGCGTAGAAGGCGACCATGCGGCGCGCTTCCTCGCGCGCCCGGGCACGGTCGGTGGTGTTCTCCCCGAGCGCCTGAAAGGAGGCGGCGACCAGCTCGAAGGGCGTATCCCGTCCGCCCTGCGCGCGGCCTTGGCGGATGGCGGGGAGAACGACCGTATCGAGGTAGCGTGGGGTCATCAGGGGGTGAGTGCGCAGGCCATCCGCCACTTCGCCAGCGAGGCGACACATCGCGCGGTTGACGGCCGCCAGGTGGATCGGGGGTGGCGGGTACGGCTGGGGCCCCGGGTTGAACTCAGCGGGGAGTAAGCTCAAGCGGTAGAAGCGGCCGGAGAAAGCCAGCGGCGCTGTGCCGGCAAAGGCGCACCAGAGTGCCCGCAGGGCGCGCACGTACTCACGCATCCGTGGCAGCGGCGGTGCCCAGGCCACGCCAAAGCGGCGTTCCAGGTGGCCACGCACCTGCGAGCCGAGGCCGAGGATAAATCTCCCGCCGGAAAGCTCCTGCAGATCCCAGGCGGCCATGGCGGTGATCGTCGGGCTGCGGGGAAAGGCGAGGGTCACCGAGGTGGCAATCTCGGGCCGACGGGTCGCCTGGGCGGCGAGGGTTGCTGCCACGATCGAGTCGCGGGCGGTCTCATTCACGCTGATGGCGTCGAACCCAGCAGCTTCGCCCAGGGCGGCGAGCGTGGCGAGAGCAGATGGGAGGGTCGCCCGCAGCGCCAGCTCCACTCTCACGCGGGGGGCTCCGCTGCGGGCAGGGAGCGCGACCGCTGGGCTAGAAGGTACGCGACCACCTGCTGGCGCGTTTCCGGGGGAGCGATCTCAAGCAGCGTGCGGGCCCATTGCTCCGAATACTGATAGCAGGCTGACGGCAGCGGCCAGCCCGCAAGCAAGCGCAAGGTTCCCGGAAAGAGGTCGAGCACGGGGTCGAGCCGGTCGCAGGTCTCAGGCGTGGGCCGAGCGCCGGCCAGGATCACCCGCAGGGTATTATGGCTCAGCTGAGCGCGCAGCGACGCTCGGCGCGCGGAGAGCCGCAGCGCGCGCAGCCGCTGACGGACGAGCGTTGCGAGCGCATCACCCTGCGCGCCGGGTGGTCGGGCGGGGGTACTCATCCTGGCCAGTATACTGGGAGTGCGGTATGGACGATCCGTTCACGCTCGTTGATTGGCGGCGGCAGGTTGCTGGCCTCTATGCTGACGTGCGCGCCAGCGGCGCCGACCCGGCGGCCGCGGCGCGTTTTCGGGCGGGGCGCGACCGGCTCTTCGCCCAGCACCCGCAGTCGCCCCTGGCGCCGGAGCAGCGCGCGCACTTTCGCGGCCTGAGCTACTTTCCCTATGACCCTGCCTATCGTCTGGTGGTGCCGGTCCGCTCCGCGCCGCCGGCAGAACGGACAGTGCCGGCTGGGGAAGATGGGGTGGTACATCTGGTACGGGTTGGCCGGCTGGAGTTTGTGCTCGCGGGGGTGCCCTGTGGGCTCGAGGTGTACTGGCTCCGAGGCTACGGGGGAGGGCTCTTTCTCCCGTTCGCCGATGCCACGAGCGGCAGCGAGACCTACGGCGGGGGGCGCTACCTCCTGGACACGGTCAAATACGCCGACCTGGGTGGCGATGCCGCCGGGCTGGTCCTGGACTTCAACTACGCTTACAACCCGTCCTGCTGCTACCACGAGCGCTGGGTCTGTCCGCTCGCTCCGCCCGAGAACCGGTTGCCGGTCGCAGTGCGGGCAGGTGAGCGAGACTTTCGCCTCGCCTACTCCTGAAGCACCGGCTGGCTAGCCCGGAAGGCCGTCCGCGCGACGACCCGCCCGTCCACGTGCAGCAGTACACTGTAGCGGGCTGGCCGGGGGATGGTGAGCTGGGCCAGGGTGAGCGTGAAGGGCAAGGCGATCTCATCGCCCGGCCCGGCGTTGAGCGGGCGCGTGAGCGTCAGCTGCAGCCGTGGGGGTTCGGTCAGGATCGAGCGGCCATCCTCGTCTACCAGGTCGACCAGGACCTCATGGGGGCGTGCGCTCTCGCTCCAGGGAACGCTCAGCTTGACGGCCAGACTGAGCTGGGGATGGGTAAAGGGGTAGGTGCGGCTCAAGAGCGTATCCCAGCCACCGCCGAGGATATACAGCTTACCATTCGCTTCCTGGGCACCATCGGCCAGGATGAAGCACTCCGTGCGTATCTGGGGCGTCCAGTCCGGCATCCGCAGCCTCCGTGCCAGCGAGCGGGTCGTCGGGCGAGCAGGCGCACGACCCATCGGCGATGTAGCATAATCGGTGCGCCGGCCGCTGGCCGAGCCTGGACCCGGAGGAACATCATGCCCTTCGAACTCCCACCCTTGCCCTACGACTTCAACGCGCTCGAGCCCTACATCGACGCGCGCACGATGGAGATCCACCACGACCGCCACCATGGCACCTATGTGAACAACCTGAACGCTGCGATTGAAAAGCACCCCGAGCTGGCGGGCAAGAGCCTGGAGGAGCTGCTGCGCGACCTCAACGCCGTGCCCGAGGATATCCGCACGGCTGTGCGGAACAACGGTGGCGGCCACTGGAACCATTCGATGTTCTGGCAGATCATGGGGCCGCGTGGTGGTGGGGAGCCCGAGGGCGACCTGGCGAATGCAATCCGCCACCACTTCGGGAGCTTCGCCGAGTTCAAGAACCTGGTCAACCAGGCAGGGCTCGGGCGCTTCGGCAGTGGCTGGGCCTGGGTCACCGTGGAGCCGGGTGGAGGCCTCCGGATCGAGAGCACCCCGAACCAGGACACGCCGGCCATGGAAGGGCGCGTGCCGATCCTCGGCATCGACGTCTGGGAGCATGCCTACTATCTGCTCTACCAGTGGCGCCGCGCCGATTACCTCAACGCCTGGTGGAATGTGGTCAACTGGGCGGCAGTGAGCGAGCGCTACGCCCGCGCCCGGTAGGCAAGAGCGATGGGGCAGCCGACGAGCTGCCCTGCTCCGTCCTTAGCTCCCGCTCGCCGGCGCGGCGGCCGTTTCCGCGGCCGTGGCGCTCGCCAGCGCCGGCTGCGCGAGCCGTACCTCGACCATGCCGCCATCGCAGGGAGAGATCTCCAGCTTCACCCCGAGATAGTCTGCGTAGCCCTGCCAGGTAGCAACGCACCACTGCTCGTGGACATCCGTCAGCTCCATGTGGTACTGCCCGATACGTCGCCCCTGCTCAAGAACAAGGCGGAAGGGACACGGAAACCGGCGGACGCCGGGCTCGACCTCAGTGAACTTGACCAGCTGGTAATGGCAGGCCGTGCGGTCGAACATCCCGACCAGGGCCAGCTCGGGGTCGCCTGCCTTCTCCATCACCATCTTCACCCGCCGCAGCACCGGCTCGAGCGTTTTCACCTGGTGCTGTTGCATCTCCTTGACGAGGCCATGCTGGCGACAGAACTCCAGGTGGGTGAGGGTGGACTTGACCAGGGCGTCGTTGAACTCGTGGGGGTAGGGTGTCCGGTCGGAAAGGGTGCGGACAAGCGCGCGGACAGCCCAGCCCAGCTCTTGCTCGCGGCCCTCCAGACCGGTCGGCGGTGGGACAAAGGGGTGACGCTTCGGTTCCTGCTCCATTGGCCTCCTTCCATTGAGATGGACTTTCTGCCCGTTGCTCTCCAATTGGAGAGCTTTATTGCTCACTATACCCCGATGGCAGCGCGCCGTCGAGTGTTCCGCAGCAGGCAAGCCCGGGTGGCGCTCGTTCGACTGAGCGAGTACCATGGAAGGAAGCAGGCGGGAGGGCGACCCTGCACGCGTTCGACCAGAGGTGGTTGGAAGACCGCCGGCGGGCCCGGCGCGCGGCGCGGGCGCGCGAGCGACGCCTGGCAGCGTGCCTGCTGTTCACCGGTATCCTCCTCTGCGGCTTCCTCGGTGGTGCCGCGGCAGGCGCCCTGCTGCCCCGACGGGAGGCGGTGGAGGCGAGCACCCGCGCCGTCACCCCCTCTCCCTCACCCACGGTTGCCCTCGTGGCAGCGCCGACCCAAGGTGCAGCACCGCTGCTGGTCACGCCCGCACCGCCGCCCGCGACACCACCGCCACGCCCTTCCAGCACGCCATCCCCACGTCCGCCGAGCGCCACCCCTGCTCCTCCCACTGCCGCGCCGCCTCCGAGCGCAACCCCGCTTCCACCTACCGTTACCCCCACTCCGCTTCCACTGACCCCTACTTCGCTCCCCCTGACCCCCACTCCCCAGCCTCCCCCACCCATGGGGGCGCTGGTTGCGGTCGACCCGGCCTGGCGGGCAGCGGTGCCGCGCGTGGTGGTCACCCGCGACCGGGCAGGCCGGCCCCTCGATGGCACAGTCTGGGGGTCAGGGGTGGCTATCGGCCAGCGGCTGGTGGTAACTGCCTTTCACGTGGCAGCGCCTGGGATGGAGTTCCGGCTGGAATTCCCAGGTTCGGGCGTGCTCTCGGCTCGACTAGCCGCTGCGCACCCCGAAGCGGATATCGCTCTCCTTGCCACCGAGCGTGACCTCCCCGTGCCACCGCGGTCGCTCGCTCTCACTCCACCCCCACCCGGGACAACGACTTACGTCATCGGCTACCGGCCTGGGCTGCCCGACCCCCCGGCGGCGCGCACTGCCACCCTCGCCCGGCTGGGAATGCCGGTCCCTCTCTACCAGCCCTACGGGATGCGAGCCTATCCCACGCTGATGGTCGATTCCACTGCGGGGGGTGGCGATTCCGGAGGGGCCCTTCTTGACCAGAATGGCAGCCTCGTGGGGATCGTCGTCGGCGGTTCGGACGACCCCGTCACCGGCAAACGGCTTACTCACGTGGTACCAGCGGCGCTTGTTGCCGAGGCCCGCTCCGCTGAGTGAACTTCGCAGTACGTGCTCTCCGAGCGGGTTCCGCATCACCGCATGGGACTGCCCCGAAAGGGGTGGTTCAGTCGCGAGTGAAAGCGCACTGGGCAGCCTGCTGCCACGCTGCCTCGATGCTCGCTCCCGAGAAGTCTCCCCCGAGGTCCAGATCCGCCACGGCCGACTCCGGGCCGTGAGAAGTCAGACGAACCTCGGATACATCAGCTACGTGTACTGACCGGTATCTTCTCCTTTCCCGGTCCGATCAGCCGATCGTCATGGTCGCGGCAAGGGGCCGCTGGCCGACCAGGCAGCGGTCACGGTGCTGGCGTAGGAGGTGAGCCAGACCAACGTCGCTAGACGAGATTTGCCCTGCTCTCTCGCCAACACGCAGTCTATCCCCGGCGTAGCGGTGCTCGGGTCAGGGGAGGGATGGTGGTGGCGTCACTGCCGGTGAGCCAGGGGCTGGGCTAACCCCCGAGCCGCCTGCCACCAGAGAAGAGATTCCCCCCTTGCTCGCGGAAGAGGTGCCTCAGGCAAGCGGCGAGGAGAGGGTGACCAGCTGGAGGGCGGTTTATCAGAACTCCGCACGGGCGAGTGCAGAGGTATGTCCGGCGGGCGAGAGCCCCGTCGCCGGTGCGTAGCTCTCGCGTGCCCCCCAGGTGGCACACTAGCGCTGGACAGGTCATCCTCCTCGCAACACCACCGGCCACTCGTCATGGTGCACCACGCTACCGTGATCTGGGGAGCACCAGAGACGCTGCGGGCGCCGGACGGCTGCTCCGGAAGAGCAGGCTATGGCTACTGCCATCCTGGTGACTCGGGTGGGTCGGGCGCTGGAGTGAACACCTGCAGCGAGCTGCCCGTGCCACGGTGAGTTCTGCCTCCCGCCAGGGCTGCCAGAGCAAGAATTAGAAAGCTTGGCGCAAAAAGACGCTTGACATGCCTAGTAATTACATTATAATGCATACTGCGTGGCCTGCCTGCGCTGGAACAATCCAGTAAGGCGTTGCCGCCTGCTCCATGGTGCGGCCGGAGGGGGGCAGAGATGAAACCACGAGTGATGAGCTTCAGGAAGCTGACCTCTCTGCTGTCAGCTCGGGTGGTAGGTTTTCCAGCGTTGATCGTATGGGCTGTGGGATTCCTTGGCGCGCTCGCCCTCGTCTGCGCGGCCGTGAGCGGGGGAGGCGTCTTCCGCCAGCCCGTCGCCGCGGCATCAAGTTACTGCATGTCTACCGGTTACACGGTGGACGAGCAGGCCGACGGCACCTTCTCAGCGACGGTCTTTTTCTTCGTCAACGATTGTGCGTTCCCACCCCAACCCGCGCCGGGTGTCGTGATCGACGTTACGACGGACTTCGGCACGCTTGCGGCAAGCAGCGTGACGACCGATGCCAATGGTAAAGCCCAGGTGACGCTGCGCCTCCCTGGCGTCCCCCCTGGTGGCATCGCCCACGTGACCGGGACGATCCGTGGTACGACGGTCAGTCAGACGACGAATGTCGCGACAGCGGTCGTCTGGTGGTCGAACCGCTATCCGCATCCGGGGCAGACGATCACATTCCAGGGATCTGGCTTCTTCCCCAACGAGGCCCTGACGACCTTCACGTACGGGCACTGGGACGCGACGGCGAAGCGTGAGGTCATCGACGGCGTGATTGCACCGCCGTACGCTGTCACCACCGATGCGCGCGGCCGGTTCCAGGTCAATTGGACGGTGCCGCTCACCCAAGCGATCGGCGTCTACGATATCTACGTCGCAGGTGCCAACGGCGATGGCTTCGGCGCGTGCTGTGTTGAGGTCTCGAATGCAACGCTCACCGCGACCCGGCGTCGGCCAGCCCCGGCCAAACGGTCCGGCTGAGTGGCACGGGCTTCCGGCCGAACACGTCGGTGAAGTACCTCAATTGGTATGCCGTCGTCGGCGGCGAGTCCTGGGGGCCTTCCCAACCGGTCACAGCGACACCACCGCAGACGGATGCGTCTGGCCAGTTCACGCTCAATTGGACGCTGCCGACCACGCTCACCATCGGCTCGAGAGTCCTGGTGTATGCCAGCGCCGGCACGGGCTACTCAGCGGAAGCGGAGATTACGGTCGTCGGCGCTGGCATGACGCCGACCCCGGCCCCTACGCCGACCCCAACGCCCACGCCCGGCCCACCGTCGGCCGACCGGTCGGCGGTGACGGCGCCGCAGGGCACCGCAGCGCTCGCAAACGGCCAGTCGGCGATCCTCCTGCTGGCGAGGCTGCAGGATAGCGCCGGCACGCCGCTCGTCGGCAAAGTGGTGGTGTTTCGGTCGAGCCGGAACACGGTGACGCAGACGGTCGACGTCATCTCGGCCGTGACGGACCGTGGCAACGGCGTCTACACGGCGCAGCTCAGCTCGTCAACGCCGGGGGTGGCGTTCGTCATAGCCGAGGATACGACCGATCACTTCCTGATCCCCGGCGTTGTCCGGGCGACCTTCGCCGGCCCGGTCGATCCGTCGGTGTCGGGCGTCGTCGCGGTGCCGGCCGGTGCGCCGGCCGACGGGCTGACGCCGATCACGGTGACGGTCCGGCTTGCCGACCGTCAGGGCGACCCGGTGCCGGGGCAGTCGGTCACGGTGAGCTCGAGCCGGAACAGCGGTGGTTCGGTGGTCGATCTGATCGGCCCGGTCGTCGACCAGGGGGATGGATCGTACACGGCGCGCGTGACGTCGCGGACGGCGGGTCAGGCGACTCTGACGGCCAGCGTGGGGAGTCTGACGTTCCAGACGACGGCGGTCTTCAACGCGGTCGTCTCGGCGCAGCTGTCGACGGTCCGGGCGCACCTGCCTGGCTGCGTCGGCTGGATTGCGTGCGAAGCCGGGACTTCGATCGTGGTGCCGGCCGACAGCGCCAGCGTCCCGGTGGTTGTCGAGCTCCGCGACATCAATGGGAAGCCAGTGCCGGGGCGAACGGTGGTGCTCGGCTCGAGTCGGAACACGAGCAGCGGAACGCCCGATTCGATCGTCCAGCCGACCGATCAGGGTGACGGGCGGTACATCGGCTCGGTTGCGAGCCAGACGGGTGGGGTGGCGACGATCACGGCAGTCGATCAGACCGACGGGATCACGCTCACGGCGGCGCTCGCGATCACGTTCGGGCCGGACCCGGCGCACTCGTCGCTTGTCGCAACGCCGGCCCGGGTGCCGGGCGACGGGCGGACACCGCTGACGATCACGCTCACGCTCCGGGATGGGAACGGTAAGGGGCTGGCCGGCCAGGCGCCGCAGTTTGAGGTGTCCCAGTGCATCCAAGAGGATGGCCAAATGGGCACGCCGACGCTCTCGGCCGTGATCGATCATGGCGACGGGACCTACACGGCGACGGCAACGGCGAACGGTGGATGCCGGAAGGCGATCTGGTACGTCTCCCCGTACTGGTGGCTGAGGGAGACCTGGTTGCAGGCCGGGACGTTCGTCGGCCCGGTTAATGCTCTGTGGTCGAGTGTCACGCTGTCGGCTGCGGAGGCGCAGGCAAACGGCCGGGACGTCATCACGGTCACCGTCAACCTTCAGGATTCCCAGAGCAGTCCGGTCACCGGCCAGGTGGTGACGATGGCGACGAGCCGCCAGGCGGCGGGTGATCAGGTCTCGCCGGTGACGGAGCTCGGGAACGGGTTCTATCGGGTGACGCTCCGCAGCACGACGCCAGGCACCGCCTGCCTGGACGTCAGGGCAGGGAGTGTCCGTCTAAGCACGAGGTACGGTTGGGCTCCGTGTGTCCAGTTCATCGGGCCGGCTGCGCTCAGCCAGTCTTATGTCTCGGTGCAGGGGTATGATCAGCCGCCGAGCCTCAGCTCCTGCTGGCCATCCTGCCCCCCACTCGCGCGGGCGGATGGCCAGCACACCGTGACGGTCTGGGTGACCTTGCGCGATGCGACCGGGGGGCCAGTCTCCGGCAAGCGGGTCGTGATCACATCCAGCCGTAACAACGGGAGCACGGTGGTCGACACGATCTCGACGCCGCTGGAACACGAGAGATTCAGGGGGTACTACACTGCGACGATCGCGTCGACGACGCCGGGGATGGCGGTGCTCACGGTGACAGACGAGACCGATGGCGAGACACTGCCGGAGCATCCGCTCGTCATCTTCTGGTCGCCGACGTCGGCGATCGCGGGGCGGCTGCTCGATCCCCAGGGGCAGCCGATCGCGCAGGGAGAGGTCTTCGCCCAGGGCGATGGCGGCGTTCGCTATCGCGCGCCGACGGCGGCCGACGGGACCTATACGATCCAGGGCCTCAGCCCGGGGATGGTCTACTGGGTTGGGGCGTCGGTCCCGGTGGAAGGGTTCGGGCAGTTCCACGCCGTGAACGTCTCCCTCTGGTATCGGTCCGGTGCCGCCGGCGTGCTCTCGGCCCGTCAAGCCACTCCGGTCACCGCGACGGCTGGTACGGTGAGCGGCATTGATATCCGGGTGCCATCGCTCACCACATTGGCGCGGACTGCCGACGTCGAGATCCCGGACGATCGCACACCCGACCGGCCAATCCCGATCATTCTGCCGGGGGACCGTGAATTCCGGATCAGCTTCGACCCGACGAAGGAGCCGTTCTGGGGCGCCGACTTCACGCTGACGTACCCGGATGGCTTCACTACGACCGTGACGGCCGAGCTCGCGAGCGTGGTCACGACGACGACGGGGATCCGGGCGACCTATACGGCCACGGTGCCGATCAAGGAGGGCCCGTCGCCGATCCTGGTCCAGGCGGCGCTCCGATCGAGCGGGGTAGGAATGAGCCCCACGGCGCTGACCGCGGCGGCCGCCGATACGCCTGGCGGGGGCGTACTGGAGTTCGTCTGCAAGAAGGGGCGCAACCAGATCATCAAGGCGCTCGTGAAGGAAATCTTGAAACGGATCGGCGGCCCGGCGCTGGTCGACCTCTTTGAGAAGTGGTACACGCCCTACCGATGGGTCACGACGGCGTGGGACGCGCTCTCCTGGCTGGACAAGGAGATCAACTGGGTCGTCAACATCTATCCGGCGCTGCAGGACTGGAATCATTTGATGTTGAACACCAACCATCCGGAGGCGACGATCCCGGACGATGTCATAACGTTCTTCCCGAACGAGCGCGGGGTCGAGATCGCCGAGAACCTGGCCCTCTTCATGGCGTTCGAGACGAGAGATTTGCCGGCGGGCGATCCGAATAAGTTCACGATCCCGAGCGATCAAAGTCCAAAACAGCTCTTTTACCAGCTCCATCTCTATCTTTCCGGATTGAACAGCGTGTACGGGTGGGGGATCTACTCGGGGCAGCTCCCGGACTTCCTCGCCCGGCATCTGGAGGCGGCCAAGGCGATCATCCAGATCTGGTCAGTGCCGCCGCCCGCCGGCCAGAACTCCGTGTCGCCGCTCGCTGACCAGACCAAAGCGTCCTGGCCCTGCCCGGGTGGGGCGGACCGGGTGGCGACCTTCGCGGCGTCGACGCTCGTCGATCCCAGCGGTATCGTGACCGATCGGACGACCGGGCAACCCGTGGCAGGTGCGACGGCGACGTTGCTGGCCGAGGATCCAACGACCGGCAGGTTTGCGCCAGCGCCGACTCAGTTGCTCTATCCGCCGGTCAACCCGCAGACGACCGACGCCCAGGGCCACTACGGCTGGGAGGTGCCGCCTGGCGTGTACAAAGTGCTCGTCACCGCGCCCGGCTACCAGGAGGTCGCGACGGCGCCGATCGTCGTCCCGCCGCCGCGGATGGACGTCAACTTTGCGCTCCAGAGCGCTCCGTTCCAGTATGGTGCTTTTTTGCCGCTAGTGATGCGCACAGCAGGCTGGTAGCACGGTTGCACGGCATGTCTCCGCGGTTGCTGTCCTTCAACATGGGCATGTTGAAGGAATCCCTGCGTGGCTCTTCCCCAACGCGGATGAGGGCCGGAGAGGAGGGAGCTGATGACCACGTGGTTGAGCAGCATCGCTCGTCTGATCCTGCTGGACTGGGCTCTTCAGCGCCAGGAGGACCAGCATGGTGTTGCTAACCACCGGCGATGGG
>JAILZB010000050.1 GCA_023512725.1 Chloroflexota bacterium
CTCCCTGCCCGGCTACGACAATAATCTGTTCTCCGGCAATGTCTCGGAGCGGGAGTGGAACGAGCTGCTGACCAGCCCCTCGCGACCACTGGTCAATCATGGCATCAGCGATAACTTCCCCCCTGGCTCGATCTTCAAGCTGATCACCGGTGCAGCCGCTCTCCAGGAGCGGATTGCCACCCCCGAGACCAAGATCTTCTCGAAAGGCTACCTGGAAGTCCGCTCCGAGGTTGACCCGCGGGTAATCTACATCTTCCGGGACTGGGCAGCCCACGGCTGGCTGGACTTTTACCAGGCGATGGCGCGCTCGGGCGACGTCTACTTCTACCAGTTGGCAGGGGGGTATGAGGACTTCCCCGGGCTCGGAGTCGAGCGGCTCGCAGCCTACGCCCGTGCCTTTGGCCTCGGCCAGCCGACCGGGATCGATCTGCCCAGCGAAGTCGGCGGGATTGTTCCCACGCCGGAATGGAAGCGTCGCGTCATCGGCGAGGACTGGTACAAAGGCGATACCTACAACATGGGCATCGGCCAGGGGTTCTGGGCGGTTACGCCGCTCCAGATGCTGATGGTGATTACCGCTTTTGCCAACGGTGGCGAGATGCTCCGCCCTCTGATCGTCAAAGAGATTCGGGATGCCAATAACAACGTCATCAAACGGTTCAACAAAGAAGTCCGCTGGCGGGTACCAGTCGAGGTGTCCCATCTGAACGATGTCAGCCGCGGCATGGTGCTGGGGGTAACCTGGGAGCAGGGCACCGCGCGCGAGGCCGGAGTGCCAGGGATGAACATTGCCGCCAAGACGGGCACCGCTGAATTCGGTCAGCGCGACCCGCGCACGGGCGCCTATCAGTTCCAGCACGGGTGGTGCTATGCCTTCGGCCCGACCGAGAACCCGGAGATCGCCGTCCTCGTCTTCCACGAGCGAGGAGGTGGCCCCCAGACGGCAGCGCCAGCAGTCGGCCGCATCCTGCGCTACTACTTCTCGCGCGGCCAGCAGCCGCGCTAGCTGAGCGATGGACGTTCGCGTCTGGCGAAGTATGGACCCACTGATCGTGGCAGCGGTAGGCGGGTTGATCCTGCTTGGTATCACCCTGATCTACAGTGCCTCGGCCACCGGCGAGTGGGCCCGTGGGCCGCTGGTTGACCACCCCGCTTTCCGGCAGGCTATCTATGCCCTCGTCGGGGCGCTCGCGCTCCTCCTGATGCTCCTGCTCGACTACCGGTTGTTGGGCCGCGTGGCCCACCTGGTCTATGGCCTGACGCTGCTCGCGCTCCTGCTCGTCGACCTGACCGGGCAGGTGAGCTACGGTGCCAAGCGCTGGATCGCGCTCCCCTTCCTCCAATTCCAGCCCTCGGAACTCGCCAAGGTCGCCTTGATCATCACCCTCGCCAAGTTCTTTGCTGACCGCGAGGGAAGCCCGCACCTGCTCCGTACCCTGTTGCTTTCGCTCGCCCTGGCGCTGCCGCCGATCGTGCTGGTCTTCTTCCAGCCGGATGTGGGAACGATGCTGGTGCTCCTCGCAATCTGGCTGGGAATGGCCCTGATGAGCGGGGTCCCGCTGCGCTACTTTGCGGGGGTCGGCCTCATCGCGCTCCTGCTCCTACCGGTGATCTACGAGTTCGGCCTTCACGATTACCAGCGTGCCCGCATCGAAGAGTTCCTTGACCCCTCGCGTGACCCCCTTGGTCGCTCCTACAACATCATCCAGGCCGAGATCTCGATCGGTTCGGGCGGGCTGTTCGGGAAAGGGCTGATGGGTGGGAGCCAGACCCAGCTGAACTACCTGCGTGTCCAGACGACCGACTTTATCTTCAGTGTCCTGGGCGAGGAGCTCGGCTTCTTCGGTGGACTGCTGCTCCTCGGGCTGTTCGCCCTCCTGCTCCTCCGCGCCATCCAGGCAGCCGAGCGCGCTCGCGATAGCTTCGGGCGGCTCCTGGTGGTTGGGATCTGCATCATGATCCTGGTCCAAACGACCATCAACATCGGGGTGAACACGCGCCTGCTCCCGGCTACCGGCGTGCCCTTACCCTTTATCTCCGCCGGTGGCACCTCCCTGATAGCCCTGATGACCGCGATCGGGATCGTCGAATCGGTCGCTGCTCGGCGGGGGCGGGGATGACACTCGGCGTCCGCGAGAGTACCGCCTGGGTGATGGCTCGTGCCCGCTGGGTGGCGATCGACGAGCGGGCACTGGCTGCCCTCGCCGAACGACTGGCGCGGGAGCCAGCACCCCAGCCGACCTGGGACCACCGCTACCATCTGGAAGGACCACCTCCTGTCCTTGCCCAGTACCTCTTGCTCCTGGATGCCCTGAACTTCTCGTTCTGGGGCGAGCCGAAGTGGAGCATCGAGTTCCGCGGAGAGCGGCTCGATGGCTACTGGGCGTTAGCCGCGGCCCTCACGCGGGCGGTCCAGCAGGGGGTTCCCCTCCTCGACGCAGCCGCTCTGGCAGAACTCGACCATGCCACTCTGGCAGCCGTGCTCGCTGGCTCAAGCGAAATCTCACTTCTGGAGGAGCGGCTGGCCCATGCCCGCGAAGTCGGGCGGGTGCTCTGCACGCGCTACGGTAGGCAAGCGGCTACCCTCGTGGCGGCAGCCGGTGGCTCAGCCGTGGCCTTCGTCCGCGGGGTGGTTGCCGACTTCCCCTCCTTCGACGACCGCGCGTCCTACGCCGGGAAGGAAGTGCGCTTCTACAAGCGGGCCCAGCTGCTCGCGGCTGACCTCGCGGCTGCGGGGGTCGTGCCCCCCTGGCCGGATGAAGCGGAACTGACCGTTTTCGCGGACTACCAGTTACCTCGAGTGCTTCGTGCGGCAGGAGTGCTCGTCTACGCTCCGGAATTAGCCACCCGCATCGACCAGCGGCGAGAACTGGCGGCTGGCTCACCGGAGGAAGTGGAGATCCGCGCCGCCACCGTGGTGGCGTGCGAGCAGCTCTGCGCTGCCCTCGCTGCCCGGGGTGCTCCCCTGACGGCAGTCGCCCTCGACCAGCGGCTCTGGTGGCTGGCGCAGGGTGCTCTCCCCAACGATCGGCCCTACCACCGGACCCGCACGGTGTTCTACTGAGCGCTGCCAGCCTACCCTAGCCTAAGGGGAGCGGGCCGTGGGCGCAGCGTGCCAGGAGATACACCCAGGCGAATGTGAGCGGCACGCCGATGCCAAGGATGAGCGCCCAGCGCTGGAGGTCGTGGCGGGTGATGCGCATTGCGGGAAGATTCTGCCAGAGAAGGCGCGGCGGGGGAAATCCGTCATCACGGGATGTTCCGTATACCCCACAGCGGGAGAATGGCTGGCCCGCGCAATCCGGTCTCGCAGCGTGGCGAGCGCGGAGGGGGGCAATGATCACGGTCTACTTCAAAAAATGTCCCAAGTGCGGAGGTGACCTGATCCGGAATCCGGTCGAGCAGATCACCTCCTGCCTGCAGTGCTCGCGCATCCTGAGCGTTGCCGAAGAAGAGCAGATCTTGGGCATCGCTCCACCACCACCACCGAAGTTCGAGCCGCTGCCGCCAGCCAAGCGCGGCCGCCCACGGAAAAACCCCGTTGCTGCCTGACCTCCACCCTTGACAGCCCGGATCAGCGGCTGATAGCGTTCTCGACGACCTCCCCCTGCGGGGCTGAGCATGCTGCTCGTCATCGACGTCGGGAACACCAATATCACCCTGGGGGCGTACGCTGGCGACCGCCTCCGGGCAACCTGGCGGATCGCGACCGATGTTCACAAGACGCCCGATGAATACACCGCCTTGCTCCGCGTGATGCTGCCGCCAAGCGGGGTCAAGCTGGAAGAGGTGAGCGACATCATCCTGGCGAGTGTGGTCCCACCCCTCCAGCGGACGATGGTCCACGTCTGTGAGCAATGCTTCGGTCAGCGGCCCGTGGTGGTCGAAGCCGGCATCCGGACCGGGATCAAGATCGTCTACGAGCAGCCCCGGGAGGTCGGTGCCGACCGGATTGCCAACGCCGTCGGGGCGGTCAAGCGCTACGGTGGACCCGCTATCGTGGTCGATTTTGGCACGGCAACGACGTTCGACGCCGTCTCCGCGGACGGTGACTACGTGGGAGGAGCGATCGCACCGGGGATCGTCATCGCGACGGAGGCGCTCTTTGCCCACGCGGCCAAACTCCCCCGCATCGACCTAGTCCGCCCGAAGAGCGTGATCGGCCGGAACACGGTAGCAGCGATGCAAGCGGGCATCATCTACGGCTATGCTGGCCTGGTCGACGGCCTGGTCGAGCGGATCAAGCGCGAGCTGGGCGGCCAGGCAACGGTCATTGCGACGGGCGGGCTCGCCGAGATCATCGCCCCGGAGTCCTCGACCATCACGGTCGTCGACCACGAGCTGACCCTCCACGGCCTCTACTACCTCTACCAGTTGAACCGACCAGCCGCATGAGCAGTCTGCGCGGGAAACGGATCATCCTGGCGGTCACTGGCTCGATCGCTGCTTATAAGGCGGTCCAGCTAGCCAGCGACCTCTACAAAGCCGGTGCCCTAGTCGATACGATCCTGACCGCCGAAGCGTTGCGCTTCGTCCAGCCGCTCTCCTTTGCCGCCATCACCCACCGCCTGGTCGCAAGCGATCTCTGGACGCCCGACCCCGGTGGGGGAGTGCTCCACGTTGAGCTGGCGGCTGCGGCCGATGCTCTGCTCGTGGCACCGGCCACCGCCCACACCATCGCCCGGCTCGCGCTCGGCCTGGCCGATGACCTGCTAGGGTGTATCGCCCTCTCGACGCGAGCACCCCTGCTGGTTGCGCCCGCGATGGAATCCCACATGTACCAGCACCCGACCACTCAGCAGCACCTGGCGACCTTGCGCGAGCGCGGGGCCGTGGTCATCGAGCCGGGGGTTGGGCACCTCGCCTCGGGAGCAAGTGGGGTTGGGCGGCTGGCCGAGCCGGCTGAGATCCTCGGCTACCTCGCTGCGACGCTCGGCCGCACGGGGGACCTTGCTGGCCGTCACCTGGTCGTCACAGCGGGTGGCACCCGCGAGCCGATCGACCCCGTCCGCTTCATCTCGAACCGGTCCTCGGGCAAGCAGGGCTATGCTCTGGCTGAAGCCGCGCGCGACCGGGGTGCTCGGGTGACGTTGGTCTCGAGTGCTGAACTCCCCCCTCCCGTGGCAGTGCAGGTCGTGCGGGTAGAGACAGCCCAGCAAATGCTGGAGGCGGTACAAGCTGCCTGTCGGGATGCAGACGCCCTCCTCATGGCAGCCGCCGTCGCCGACTATCGGGTCGCCCATCCAGCGACCGAGAAACTGAAGAAAGGTGCTGCTCCGCTGACACTTGAACTGGTCGAGAACCCGGACATCCTGGCGAGCGTCCGCGGGCCGTTCGTGCGGGTCGGCTTTGCGGCCGAGACAAGCGACCTGCTGGCCAATGCAGGTGCCAAACTGCGCGCCAAGGGGCTTGACCTGATCGTTGCGAACGACGTCTCCGCCCGCGATGCCGGCTTTGGCGTCGAGACGAACCGGGTGACCCTGCTGGATGCGAGCGGGGCTGAGGAGCTGCCGCTGCTGAGCAAGCGCGAGGTAGCCGAGCGCGTGCTGGACCGTGTGGTACGCTTGCTGGCCGAACGCCGCGCTTGAGCCGGGCTAGCCCGCCACCTATAATCCGCTCAAGCGTTGCACTGGAGTGCAGGGGAGGCCGGGACCATGAGCCAGCCAGACACTCTCACCGTTGCCCTGCAGGGGGCAGAGCAAGCGCAAGACGGAGCGAAGCCGACCTTCGTCCCGCATGCGTTTCTCAACGGCGAGATCGTGCCGCTGGAGGAGGCGAAGATCTCGGTTGCGACCCACGCGTTCCACTATGGGACCGGCTGCTTCGAGGGAATTCGCGGCAACTGGAACGCCGAAGAAAAGACCCTCTACCTCTTTCGGCTGCGTGACCACTACGAGCGCTTGCTCAAGAGCGCCAAGATGCTGAACATCCGCCTGCCGTACTCGCTGGACGAACTCTGCCAGCTGACGGTTGAGCTGGTCCAGCGGTGTAACTGCTGCGAGGATGTCTACTTGCGGCCGGTTGCCTTCAAAGGTTCCCCGGTCCTCGGCGTGCGTCTGCACGATCTTGCGGACTCGTTCTTGCTGTTTGTCTCGCCCTTTGGTAACTACCTCGATGTCGAGGCGGGGATCCGCGTCTGCGTCTCTAGCTGGCGCCGGATCGACGACAACTCCATTCCGGCTCGGGCCAAGATCACCGGTGGGTATGTCAATAGCGCACTTGCCCGGACAGAGGCCCATCTGAATGGCTACGACGAGGCGATCCTGCTCAACCAGGATGGTCATGTCTCTGAGGGAAGCGGAGAGAACATCTTTCTCGTCCGGAATGGTCAGCTCTATACGCCGGGAGTCAACGAGAACATCCTCGAAGGGATCACACGCCATTCGGTGATGCGCTTGGCAGAAGAGGAACTAGGGATCCGCACGATTGAACGCACGATCGACCGGAGCGAACTCTACGTTGCTGACGAGATCTTCCTCACGGGAACAGCCGCGCACGTCACCCCCGTAATCGAAGTCGACCGGCGACCAGTCGGGAATGGGCAGATCGGGCCATTGACCCGCCAGATCAGCGCCCTCTACTTCGACGTCGTGCGTGGGGTGAACAAGAAGTATCTCGAGTGGTGCACTCCTGTTCGTCCCGCCCCAGTCGGGTAGTAGCGGAGCGAACCAGCGGAGGCGCGCATTCCAGCTGGTGAGATAGCGGCTCCTCCCCCAACGCTCCAGGTTGCCTGGCCGGCTGGGCGGGCGCGAGTGGCGGCAGTTGGGCTGCTCGTTCCCCTGGCCTTGCTTCTTCCCCTCCCCTGGGTGGTGTTCCGGCTCAGTCAGACCGAGCCGTCCCTGGAATGGTTCTGGTTGCTGCTGGCATTCGTGCTCGCGCTGGGGGTGGCAGCGCTCTTCGCCTATTGGGCGCTGGCGGCGCTCTTCCTCCGCTACGAGCTGAGCGAACGTGCGCTGACCATCCGCTGGGGGTTCGCCCACCAGGTCATTCCGCTGGAGCGCATCACCGGTGTGATGCCTGGTACGGCGTGGCCGCCGCCCGCGCGGGCGAATGGCATCCGCTGGCCGGGGTACCTGGTCGGGCGGGCAGTGGTCAACGGACTGGGACCGGTGCTGGTCTACGCCTGCTACCGGCGGCCTGCAGACCTGCTTTACGTCCAGACCCCCACGGCGACTTATGCGATCGCCCCGGCTGATCTCCCCTCCTTCCAGGAAGCGCTCACCGCTCGCCTGCCGCCAATGCCCAGCGCGGCCTCCTCTGGCCCGCTGACGGTCCGGAGCCTGCGGCTGCAGCTGGAGACGATCCGCTATAGCGGGCCGCTGCGGCTTGCCCTCCTCCATGATGGCATTGCGCTCGCCGTGACGGCGCTGGCGCTGCTGGGAAACGTGGCCCTCTTCGGCTACGTCTTTGCCTACTACCCCACCTTGCCGGACTTGCTCCCGCTCCACTTCAATGTCCTTGGCGAGGTTGATTTCATCGGGCCGCGGCGGGACGTCTTCCGGCTGCCGGGGATCGCGCTTGGGCTGTTGCTCGCCAACCTGGTGCTCGCGAGCGTCCTCTACCAGCGCGAGCGACTCGCTGCCTACGTGGTGCTGACCACTGCCTTGCTCATCCAGGGGGTGTTCTGGGTGGCGACAACGCGGATTGTCTACTAGGGCGGGATTGAGTGTGAGCCCCGTCCTCGGCTATACTACCGACGAGACGAGTGCCTGTAGCTCAGTGGATAGAGCGCTACCCTGCGGAGGTAGAGGCCGTGGGTTCGACCCCCGCCAGGCACGCCAGGCAGTGCCGATGCTGACTCCCTGCACCTGACTGGTGCGACCTTGACAGCCGGACGTCGGCACGTTATTGTCTCTTTTGCAACTGAGTACCCCGGCGAAGACGGGGAGTAGTACGAACCGCTCCGGCAGCCAGCGAGTCGGGTGAGGGTGCAAGGCCGACCTGCCGCCGGTTCGGAACTCGCCCCGGAGCTGCCTCCGCCAACCGCGCGAAGTTGCGTGGCGTAGTGGGGGCCGGGTGCGCCCGATAGCGCGCAGCGAGTGGATGCCTTGGCATCAAGTAGGGTGGTACCACGGGAACGCTCCCGTCCCTTCGGACGCGGAGCGTTTTTGATCGGGTCCCCGAGGCATCAACGAGGGTGGTACCGCGGGTAACGTTGCCCGTCCCTTGAGGACGGGCATTTTTCTTGCCTGCCTGACGTGCCGGTGTCGCCGCGTCAGGGTTCCAGCGACGGTCAGAGCATACCTTCCGGCGCCAGGACGTGCGCCACGAAAGAGAGGACCGAATGGCGGCACCGAAACACACCATCATCCTGCTCGTGCGGAACCGACCCGGCGTCCTGACCCGGATCGCCAGCTTGTTCCGCCGCCGCTTGATCAACATCGAAAGCCTGGCCGTCGGCCACTGTGAGACCCCCGGCATGAGCCGGATGACGATCGGCGTGGACGGCGAGAACGTGGTGATGGACCAGATCATCCGCCAGATCCAGAAGCTGGTGGATGTGGTCAAGGTGATGGACGTCACCTCCGAAACGACCGTCCAGCATGAGCTAGCGATGATTATGGTGGAATGCCCACCCGAGCGCCGACACGAACTGGTCGCCCTGGCCGACATCTACAAGAGCCAGATCGTCGATGTGGGCCCGGATGCCATGGTGATCGAGACGGTTGGCGAAGAAAGCAAAGTCGATTCCCTGATCACGCTGCTGGAGCCTTACGGTATCCGCGAGATCGTGCGCACCGGTCGGGTGGCGATGGTGCGCGTGAGCGCCGCGGCGGAGGGCGGCCAGCGACGCCTCTTGCGCGCGATCGGAGCCTAGGGAGGACGGAGTGGCACGGTTGTACTACGACAGCGACGCCGACCTCTCGCTTCTGGCGGGACGGCGGATCGCGATCATCGGCTACGGCAGCCAGGGGCATGCCCACGCCCTGAACCTGCGCGACAGCGGCCTGGACGTCTGTGTTGGTCTCTACCCTGGCTCGCGGAGCTGGGCGAAGGCCGAGCGCGCTGGCCTTACCGTGCTTCCCGTCGCGGAGGCAGCCGCCGCCGCTGAGGTGATCACCATCTTGATCCCCGACCCCAGCCAGCCGCAGGTGTACCGTCAGGAAATTGCGCCCCAGCTTTCGCCGGGCAAGCTGCTGCTCTTTGCCCACGGCTTCAACATCCACTACCGCCAGATCGAACCGCCGCCTGAGATCGACGTTGCCATGATTGCTCCCAAGGGCCCCGGCCACCTGCTGCGTTCGGTCTACGTCGAGGGTGGTGGGGTCCCGTGCCTGATCGCCGTCCACCAGGATGCGACTGGGATGGCGCATGCGCGGGCGCTGGCCTACGCCAGGGGGCTCGGGGGGACCCGGGCCGGTGTCCTCGAGACCACCTTCAAAGAAGAGACTGAGACCGACCTCTTCGGGGAGCAGGCGGTCCTCTGCGGGGGGGTCTCCGCGCTGGTCAAAGCGGGCTTCGAGACGTTGGTGGAGGCCGGCTACCAGCCGGAATCGGCCTACTTCGAGTGCCTCCATGAGCTGAAGCTGATCGTCGACCTGATGTACCAGGGCGGGCTCGCCTATATGCGCTATAGCATCAGCGACACCGCCGAGTTCGGTGACTACGTCAGTGGGCCGCGCATTATCGACGCCAGCGTCAAAGCGCGGATGAAAGAAGTCCTGCGGGAGATCCAAGATGGCAGCTTTGCGAGTCGCTGGATCCTCGAGAACCAAGCGAATCGCGCCCATTTCAACGCCTTGCGGCGGCTCGAAGCCGAGCACCCGATCGAGCGGGTCGGCAAAGAGCTGCGCGCAATGATGAGCTGGCTGCAGAAGCCGGCAGACTAGCAGGAGGGAAGATGGACCGCGTTCTCGTATTCGACACCACCCTGCGCGACGGCGAGCAGTCGCCGGGCTGCACGTTGAATGTCGAGGAGAAGCTCGAAATCGCTCACCAGCTTGCCCGCCTCGGCGTCGATATCATCGAAGGGGGCTTCCCGATCAGTTCGCCGGGAGATTTCGAAGCCGTTCGCCTGATGGCGGAACAGATCCGGGATGTCCAGATCTGCGCCCTGGCACGGGCACTGCCGGCCGATATCGACCGCGCCGCCGAAGCGATCCGGGGGGCAGCGAACGGCCGCATCCATGTCTTCATCTCCAGCTCGGATATCCACCTGATGCACCAGATGCGTAAGGGGCGGGAAGAGGTGGTGGAGCAAACGCGGGCGATGGTGCGGCGGGCCCGCAACTACTGCGACAACATCGAGTTCAGCCCGATGGATGCCACCCGCTCCGACCCGGACTATGTGATCGAGCTGCTGAATGTGGCAGTGGCAGAAGGGGCTACCACGCTCAACATCCCCGATACGGTTGGCTACGCCACCCCTGAGGAGTACGCCGCGCTCATCCGCAAGATCCTGAACGAAGTGCATGGGATCGAGAAGTGCATCGTCAGCACCCATACCCATAACGACCTCGGGCTAGCCGTAGCGAACGCACTAGCGGGGATCCAGGCTGGTGCTCGCCAGGTCGAATGCACCATTAACGGGATCGGCGAGCGAGCGGGCAACGCGGCGTTGGAAGAGATCGTGATGGCGCTGCGGACCCGCCGCGACTACTACCAGGTCGATACCCGGATCGATACCACCCAGATCTACCGGACGAGCCGGCTGGTGGCCGATCGCACCGGGATGGTCGTCCAGGCGAACAAGGCGATCGTCGGCCTGAATGCCTTCCGCCACGAATCGGGCATCCATCAGGATGGCATCCTCAAGGACCGCTCGACCTACGAGATCATGGACCCGGCTTCGATCGGCTGGCCGTCCAGCCAGCTGGTGCTGGGCAAGCACTCTGGGCGTCATGCCCTCAAGCAGCGTCTGCTCGAGCTGGGCTACGAACTGAGCGAGGAAGAGCTGAACCGGACCTTCCAGCGCTTCAAGGAACTGGCCGACCAGAAGAAAGAGGTCTCGGACCGCGACCTCGAAGCGCTTGTCGCCGAAGAGCACCGCGTCCAGCAGGAGACCTGGAAGCTCGACCATGTTCAGGTCACCTGTGGCGACCACAGCATCCCCACGGCCACCGTCCGCCTGATCGACCCTCAGGGCCGCATCATCACCGATGCCGATACCGGCACGGGGCCGGTCGATGCGGTCTACCGCGCTATCAACCGGATCATCGGGGTACCGAACGTGCTCTCCGAGTTCTCGGTCAAGTCGGTGACGGAGGGGATCGATGCTATCGGCGAGGTGACGATCCGCATCGACCACGATGGCAGTTCCTACATCGGCCGCGGAGCGAGCACCGATATCATCGTGGCGAGTGCGCGCGCTTACATGAACGCCCTCAACCGCCTGATCTCGAACCGTGAGGTCTCGACCGCGCGCGTCGTACGCACGGTGACCCCGTGAGGGCGACGATCGCCCTCTTACCGGGCGATGGCATCGGGCCAGATGTCGTCCGCGAGGCGGTCAAGGCGCTCGATGCCATCGCCCAGCGCTTCGGGCACCAGTTCGAGTACCGCCAGGCGCTCATCGGCGGCTGCGCCCTGGACGCGACGGGCAACTCCTTCCCGCCCGAAACGGAGCAGACCGTTCTGGCCGCCGATGCGGTGTTGCTGGGAGCCGTGGGCGGGCCGAAGTGGGACGACCCGCGGGCAGCCGACCGCCCCGAGCGCGGGCTGCTCGCCCTTCGCAAGACCCTGGGTGTCTTCGCTAACCTCCGGCCCGTCCGCCCTCACCCGGTCGTGCGTGATACCACGCCGCTCAAGCCAGAACTGGTGGAGGGGGTGGACTTCGTGGTGATCCGCGAACTGCTGGGCGGGCTCTACTTTGGCCAACCGAGCGAGCGACGGATGGGGCCGGCCGGCCGCGAGGCCGTCGATACCATGTTCTACAGCGAGCCGGAGATCCGGCGGGTCCTCCGTCTGGGCTTCGAGCTCGCCCGGAGCCGGCGCAAGAAGCTGACCTCGGTCGACAAGGCGAATATCCTTGCTACCTCGCGGCTCTGGCGGGAACTGGCAAACGAACTCGCCAGCGAGTACCCTGAAGTACAGCTTGAGCACGTGCTGGTGGACGCTGCCGCGATGTACCTGATCCAACGGCCGGCCAGCTTCGATGTGATCGTGACCGAGAACATGTTCGGCGACATCCTGACGGACGAAGCCGCCGTGCTGGCGGGCTCGATGGGAATGATGCCCTCAGCAAGCCTCGCCGAGCCGACCAATGGCGGCGTTCGGCGGGGTCTCTACGAGCCGATCCACGGCTCAGCGCCCGATATTGCTGGCCAGGAGAAAGCGAACCCCATTGCCACCATCCAGAGCGCGGCGCTACTGCTGCGCTACTCGCTTGGCCTCGAAGCAGAGGCCCGCACGATCGAAACGGCCATCGATGAGGTCCTGGCGGCTGGCGCCCGCACGGCCGACCTCGCGCGGCCGGGAGAGCCGGTGATCGGGACGAAGGCGATGGGCGACCGCATCGCGGCGGCCATTATTCGCGCGCGCTGACCCCTGGGCGGCCGCTGGTGACCGCCCACTGGGGCGGTCCCGGGAGCCGCCCCACCCGCCCAGCGACCGGGCGGACCTCGCGCCAGGGCTGGCGTGTGGACAACCGAGTAGGCTGGTCTCAGTTGGCGGCAGGTCCGGGACTGCCCGACCGCGACCAGCAGAAGAGGAGACCCGGTCGTGCGCATCGAGATCTACGATGTGACTCTCCGCGACGGCGCCCAGATGGAAGGCCTATCGCTCTCGCTTGCCGACAAGCTCGAGATCGCGCGCCTGCTCGATGATCTCGGGGTCGATTACATCGAGGGGGGATGGCCCGGCGCCAACCCGAAGGACACCGAGTTCTTCCAGCGCGCCCGCCAGGAACTGACGCTCCAGAACGCTCAGCTCTGCGCCTTCGGCAGCACGCGCCGCGCTGGCATGGCTGTCGAGCAGGACAGTCAGCTCCAGGCGCTCCTGGACGCTGAGACCCCAGTCGTCACCATTGTCGGGAAGTCGTGGGACCTCCACGTCACCGAGGTGCTCGAGACTACCTTCGAAGAGAATCTGGCGATGATCCGCGACTCGGTCGCCTACCTGAAAGCACAGGGGCGACGGGTCTTCTACGACGCCGAGCACTTCTTCGATGGCTTTCGTGTCAACCCGGCCTACGCCCTGGAAACGGTGGCGACTGCCGCCCGGGCCGGCGCCGAACGGATCATCCTGTGCGACACCAATGGCGGCAGCCTCCCCGAGTGGATCGCCGAGGTGGTAACAGCGGTCCGCGAGCGGCTCCCTGGGGTCCAGCTGGGTATCCATACCCACAACGACGGTGAGCTTGCGGTGGCGAACAGCCTGGCGGCCGTCCGGGCGGGTGCGGTCCAGGTCCAGGGTTGCATCAACGGGTACGGCGAGCGGGTCGGGAACGCCAACCTCTGCTCCGTCATCCCCAACCTGGCCCTCAAGCTCGGCTACGAGGTGCTGCGTCCCGGTGCGCTCGCCCGCCTAACCGAAGTCAGCCGCCTGGTGAGCGAGATCGTCAACCTCGCTCCCAACACCCACCAGCCGTTCGTGGGGGCGTCCGCCTTTGCCCACAAGGGCGGCCTGCACGTCTCAGCTTTCATGAAAGTTGCCGAGAGCTACCAGCACATCGATCCGGCGCTCGTCGGGAACCGGCCGCGGGTGGTTGTCTCGGAGCTGTCCGGGCGGGGGAACATCCTCTACAAGCTCCAGGAGCGCGGGTTCGACGTGGAGGCCAACCCCGCCGAGGCGAGGCGGATCCTCGAGCGGGTCAAGCACCTGGAGTACCAAGGGTTCGAGTTCGAGTCGGCCGAAGCCTCCTTCGACTTGCTGGTCCGACGGAGCCGGGCGGACTATCGCCCCCCCTTCGAGCTCGTCGACTGGCTGGTGATCGTCGAGCGACGGCGCCGACCACCCGCCGAATCGGCGGACGACGGCCTACTGGCCGAGGCCACTGTCAAGGTGCGGGTCAATGGTGAACTCGTCCACACCGCTGCCGAGGGGAACGGTCCCGTCCATGCCCTCGACCGGGCGCTCCGGAAGGCGCTCAGCGCTGCCTACCCCCACCTCGAACGCATCCATCTGGTGGACTATAAGGTGCGCATCCTCGATGGTGGGAGCGGCACGGCAGCGGCGGTCCGCGTCCTGATCGAGTCGACCGACGGCAAACAGACCTGGAGAACCGTTGGCAGCTCGACCAATATCATCGAGGCCAGCTGGCTAGCACTCGCCGATAGCCTCGAGTACGGCCTGGCACTCGCCACGGCGGAGGAGCGCTGAGCGCACGCGCCCGGTTCTGGCCGGTTGCCGCGTTGGCCTGCTGCTGGCTGACGCTGGCGCTCGCGGTCTGGCCGGTGGGCAACTTCCCCCTCAACGATGACTGGGACTACGCCCGCTCGGTCCGGCTGTTCCTCGAGCAGCGCCAGTTCGTACTCTCGCCGGAAGCGCGGGTAACGCTCCTGGCCCAGGTACTCTGGGGAGCGCTGTTCAGCCTGCCATTCGGCTTCTCCTTCGAGGCGCTCCGCCTCTCGACCCTGGTGGCAGCCCTCGGCGGCATCATTGCAACCTTCACCCTGACGCGCCTGCTGGGCGGGGGAACGCTCGTTTCCGGGATAGCGGCGCTGAGCCTCGCCGTCTGTCCGCTGGTGTTCGTCCTCGCCTTCACCTTTATGACTGATGTTCCCGTGACGGCCCTCTCGGCCGCGGCGCTCGCATTGCTAGTCGCTAGCTTGGAGAAGCCGACCGCTCCGCTGCTCGCCCTGGGGACGGCTGCGTGCGTGGCGGCAGTGCTCGTCCGTCCGACTGCGTTCGCCGTCCCCGTGGCCTTTGCCCTGGCGGTGGTGTGCTCCTGGTACCAGCCAGCGGCGTGGGGGCGCGCGCTGGTGCCCATGCTCGGTGCTGGGGGTACCCTGGCCGGGTGGCACCTCTGGATGGTCGGTCGAGGGTTGGCAGGGCTCGCCAATGTGCAAGCTGGCGAGCTAGGAGCAGTCCTGGCGAGCGGGCCGGCCGCAGTTGCGCGAGCGGTTGCCCAGCAGAGTGGCGCGGCGTTCCTCTACCTCGGCCTCTTTACCCTGCCGGTCACGCTCCTCTGGCTCGCGGGCTGGCTCGGCAGTGCTTCGGCACGCCTCCGGTTGGCCCTCGTGCTGGCGCTCCTGGTGGGAGGCGGGGCGCCGCTCCTTCTGGGGGTGCGGATGCCGGTGGCCGAAAATGTGCTCTATGACCTGGGGCTTGGCCCCCTGACCCTCCACGACGCCTTCTTTGGCCAGCCACCTGCCGGCACGACCGCGCCAGGCTGGCTGTGGCCGGTGGTCACGGCGCTCGCGGGAGCAGGAGGAGTGCTGGCAAGCTGCGCGCTGGGTGCTGGCGTGTGCCAGCGCTGGAATGCCCGCCAGCGGCCGGCGGTGCTCCTGCTCCTCTTCACGCTGGGGTTCTCCTTTGCCCCGTTGGCCATTGCCGGGTTCCTCGACCGCTATCTCATCGCGCTCCTGCCACCGCTCCTCGCCCTCTTGGCACCACCGGGGTCGAGCGTGCCGCGGTGGGGGGTGACGAATGCCGCGCTCGTGCTGGTGCTGTTTGCCCTCTTCTCGGTCCTGGCGGTGCGGGACTACTTCGCCTGTAACCGGGCGCGCTGGACGTTGCTCGAACGCTGGCTGCAGGCCGGGGCGAGCCCAGCAGCAATCGACGGGGGATTCGAATTCAATGGGTGGTTCACCTACGATCCCACCTACCGGCGCCTGCCGGGGCGCAGCTGGTGGTGGGTCCAGGACGACCGGTACCTGGTCACCTTCACGCCGCTCGCGGGCTATCGGGTAGTCGACCGCGAACCGTACCAGCGGTTGCTTCCGCCGGGCGACGGGGTAGTCCTGATGCTCGAACGAACGCGCTAGCCGCCATGGCCACTGCCGGCACCCCGCCCGCTGCTGACACCCTGCCGGGACACCGCTCGCCCAGGCCAGCCTGGTGGCCCCTGGGGGTGCTCCTCGCCCTGCTCGCCTTTGCCCACGGGGCATGGTACGCTGCCATCATCCCGCTCTGGCAAGCGCCCGATGAGCCGGCCCACGTCGAGTACATTCTCTTGATCGCCGAGCGCGGCCGCCCGACCGAGGAGGTCGACCCAGCCATCCAGCGCCGGATCGTTGCAGACCTGGTCGCGCGCGATTTCTTTCTCCACGGTGGTGGCCAGCGCCCGCCAGACGACGAACTGAGCTTTGCCGCTGTCTGGCCTGGTCAGGCACGGTATGCGGGTCGCCAGCCGGCCTATCACCTGCTGGCCGCGGTGGTCGCTCGGCTTTTCAGCGAGGCGTCGCTTCCCACCCAGGTGCTGGCGCTCCGCCTCTTTTCGGCATTGCTCTTTGCCCTTACCGTGTCTGCCATCTTCGCTACCGTCCGGGTAGTGGCGCCAGCGCGGCCGCTGTTGGCTGTAGGGAGCGCAGGAGCCGCCGCCCTCCTGCCGATGCCAGCCTTTCTCGGCGGGACCGTCAATAACGACAATCTGGCAAACCTCGTCGGTGCCACCACCTTTCTGGCCCTGGCCCTGGCCGAGCGGCGGGGCTACCGGCCGGAGTTCGTGCTAGCGCTCCTCGCCCTTGCCGCCCTCGCCCTCTACACCAAGCGGACGACGCTCTTCATTCCCCCGCTGGTGGGCCTGGCACTCTTCTCGGCTATCTGGCGCTTGGGTTGGCGGGCCTGCTTCGCGACGCTGGTGGTGGGACTCTTGCTCCTGCTAGCGCTCGCTGCCGCGGTTGAGACCTTTCCCCCTTTGCGCGAGGCTGTTGCCTTCAGTGCCAACCGCTATCTCGCCAACGAGTCGGTTGCCTCCAACCTGGCGGCCATCCAGGGCATCACCCCGAGCTGGCAGGCCGTGCTCGACCGCTTCGTCTTCTACAGCGATGAATTCTTCCGCTCCGCTCTCGGTCTGTTCGGCTGGTTCAACGTCCCCTTGCTGCCAGTATTCTTCCAGCTGGCTTGGCTGGTGACGGTGATCGCAGCAGGCGGAGCGGTGCTGTTCGCGCTGCGGGGTGCTGCCCGGCTGGATGAGCCGGGTCAGGCCACTCTGCGTTGGCTCGCGCTGGGGCTGCTCGGCGCACTCGGGCTCGTCTTCGTCTATGCCCTCTACTTCTCGCAGGATGGCACCGCGCCCCAGGGGCGCTACCTCTTCGTCGCCCTGACCCCCTTGCTCTTCTGGCTGCTCAGCGGCCTGGCCGAGCTCGTCCCGGCCCGCTGGCGGGCCGTAGCGCTCGTGCTCGGCCTGGTGGCACTCCTACTCTTCGACCTGCTCGCCCTGACCAGCGCCCTCCTCCCGGTCTACTACGGGTCGAGCACGGTGTATAACGTCGTGCGGCCGCTCTGATAGACCGGCTGGAGCACCTGGCCCACGAGCGAGCGGACCGCTGCGATCCCCGCCGGGGGATAGGCGTGCTCCTCCAGCGCTCCGAGGACGACCAGGCGGGGGCGGAATGCCCGCAGCACGGCGCGGGCAACGGCGGGATCGCCACTCCCGTAGAACTGGTCCACCGCCTGGACGCGCGCCAGCACCATTGCAGCGTAACCACGCCGCTGCTGTAGCTGGTGGAACTCCCAGCCGAGCACCGTTGGGATGCCGCTCGCAGTCGCAAACCGTGCTCCCCAGCCACCGGGGGGCGTGCGCCCTTCCAGGAGCGGCCCCACGCCGTGCTCGCGCAGCCAGCGGAGAGCAGCAAGGTCATCGGCGAGGAAGATGACTCCTTGCTCATCCCCGTAGCTGGCGCTGGCCAGGAAGGCCAGGCCGTCGAGGGTTGGTGGGAGAGAGACGAGCCGCTCGCTGAGCCGTTGCGGGAGTGCGGCTGCAGGCCAGAGCAGCGCGGTCAGGGAGAGGGCTGCCGTCCCAGCCAGCCAGCTGGCTCGCCCGGGCTGGGGCCACTGGCGTAGCATTCCTGGCAGGGCCAGGAGCAGCTGGGCGCTCGCCACCGCGAGGAGCACCCAGGCCTGGAACCAGAACTTGAAGACCGTATTCGTGCGCTCGGGGTCCCCCGCGAGGGTGAAGAACTCGACGAGAGCGATCACGCCCAGCCCAAGCCCAGCCAGAGATGCACTCGCTCCCTCGCTCAGGGTGGCCTGCCGGCCCGCCAGCCGACGCGCCGTCACCCAGATCACCGCCACCGCGAGCACCAGCGCGAGCCCGGCGGTTCCCTGCCCGCTCGCAGCGGCCACCACCAGGAGCGCGCCGGTCGGGAGCGCCAGTCGCCATCCGCGGCCGCTGCCTCTCGCGGCGAGCCATTCACCGAACGCCCAGCTCCCCAGCAGCCAGAAGAACAGCCCGAACATCGTCAGGCTATCCGCAAGCGGGGTAGTGGCGGGGGCGAAGGTGACGAAGCGATAGAAGCTCTCGAAATGGGCATCGAAGGGCCAACCGGCCAGCCAGGCTGCACCAACCATGGTGCCAAGCTTCCCGATGGCGTGCCAGCGCGCCGAGCGGTCCCGCTGGGAAGCGAGCGGCATTAGGCAAGCAGCTGCAGCGAGGAGAAGCACGGTCGGGAAGTCCCAGCTATTGGTGGCCCGGAGCACGCCGGTCGCCAGGCCGAGCAGGAGAGCGGTCGTCCAGCCTCCGCCCAGGAGGAGGGCCAGGCTGAGCATGAGCGCGCTCAGGACGAGCGGTAGGGCAAGCAGATGGGCGTGGAGGTCGCCAAAGAGCCAGGTGAACGCGGGGAACTCGGTGATCGTGTTCTGGTCGGCCATCACCCGCGAGCTCGCGAAGTAGTCGAAGGCAGGCGGCCTCCCCTCCAGCAGGGGAGGAAGCACCTGACGGAGGAAGTCGAGGTTGCCGACGCCAACGAGGAGGAACACGGTCGCGAGGCCGGCGAGCGCGGCCGAACGCCGGCCGGCCGCAGCAGCGAGGTTGAAGCCCAACCCGAAGCCCGTGGTTACGGTCAGGGCGAACCAGGTGGCGAGGGCGAGATTGGCCCCGACTTCGGGGGGGATGCCCGAGAGCCGGAGCAACGCCGCGACCAGGAGCTGACCAAAGTAGTAATAGTTCAGCACCCCACCAGCGAACCAGGGGTCATTCGGTGGAAAGACCGTTGCCCGGCTGACTGCCGTCAGGATGGCCAGGTCCATCGGTTTCTCTCCACCAGCCACGGGATGCCAGAGGTCGGGGTTGAGCGCTCGCAGGATAGCCAGGAGGCTGAAAGCGAGGGCGAACATGCCTTCGCTCGCCAGGACGAGCCGCCAGCGAGCGCGTAACCCCAGCCAGATGGCTCTCTGCCTGACCAACGCCAGCCCGCTGCCAGCAACGAGCCCGGCCGCCAGCACCACGCTGCCCCGTCCGAACGGCACCACAGGGATGCTCGCTAGGAGCCAGGCGAGCCAGCCAGTGAGGAGGATGCCCAGCGGACGCGCGAGCAGCAGGCCACCATCCGGCAGGTTGCGACCGGCGACGAGGGCGAGGGGTAACGCCGCTGCACCGAGCGCGAGGATGGCCACGTACCACACTCCTGCCGCCAGTGGGTCAGGGAGGGTGGCCAAGTCGAAGGTGGCCGACCAGGGAAGGGGAGCGGCATTGGCCGCCAGTCGGGCGGGGTCCTGGAGCAGCCCGCTGCTTACCGGTGGAGGTGGGAGATCCCGAGGAAGAAGCCGCACCGCCCGCAGTGGGCTCGCCGTCAGTGTCAGCGCGCAGGTTGCAGCGGCAGCGGGAAGGAGCACTCTCAGCCTGCGGCCAGGTGTGAGGTGAGCGGCGGCTGCTCCGGCCAGGAGCGCAAGCGGCCCTGCGGCCAGGGCCAGGGCCTCGGCTGGCCGCTCACTCACGCCGAGCACCACCAGGGCCGGTACCAGCCCGACCAGGCCAACCAGCCAGGTCCGCCGCGGGAGGTGGCGCCCTGCCATTGCCAGAATCGTCGCTACCAGGGTCAGCCCGGGGAGCACTACTGCAAGGCCACCTTCCAGCTTCCCTGCACCCTCACCTGGACTGAGCAGGATGCCGCGCGCGGAGACCCGCTGAAGGGTGAGCAGCTCGCCGTTCAAGCGGGCGAGGGCAGCAGGGCGGTCGAGCCAGAGGTCCGGTGTGAGGGCGAGAAAGGCGAAGCCCGCCGCCGCGGTGAAGAGGAGCAGGCGGGCGGCCAGCTGGTCGACCACGGCTGCTGGTCGGCTGGCCACTGGGCGGTCGAGGAAGGTGAGGGCCAAGAGAGGGAGGATGAGCAGCGCGGGCAGCGAGAGGGCACCAGCGGCACCGAGGGCTGCTCCCAGGAGTAGCGCCCGGCTCGTGAGCTGGCGGGGCCAGCGCGCCACTGCGCCTGACCCTGCCAGGGCCAGCAGCCCGGCCAGGAGGAGTGCCGCGGGTGTGGTGGCTCCACTCGCAAGCACCAGCAGCAGAGCCACCAGCGTCGCAATCGGGCTGCCCGTGAGCAGGTGGACCGCAAAAGCGAGCAGCACTAGTCCCGCGGCGGCAAGGAGAGCGGCTAGCGGGGCGAGGACTGCAGGAGGCAGGGAGAGAGCGAGGAACGGCCAGCCGAGGGCAGCGGGCGTGGTCGCGGTAGCAGCTTGCCAGCTTGAGAACACCGCGAGGGCGAGCAGAAACAGCTGGGGCCACGCAGGCCGATGGCGCATCACGAACCAGCTTGTGGGAGAAGAGGCCGCCATCGCCGGGATCGTAGGCGCTCTGCTCCAGCCGGCCAAGCCATCTCAGCCGGTCATCGCAGTTGCAGTGCGGTCAGGCACCGTTGGAGCGGGAAGTGAGCAACAGCGCCGGAGGGAGAATGGCCGCCTGTTGACGCTTCGTCAATCCCTCGTTTTTAATACCATCGCTTGTAGACGAGCGTGCGCTTCCCTCCTCGCATCGCGACACTCCTGGAGTGAATGGCTACAGGGATGCAACTCGAAGGTCGCTACCTCCTACCAGCCTCTGTCGAACGCGTGTGGTCCACCCTCCTTGACCCGGCGGTGCTGGCGC
>JAILZB010000051.1 GCA_023512725.1 Chloroflexota bacterium
GCTACGTCTGCACGGCCAATGTGGTCAACGTCATTGGGAATGCCCCGCAGCCCCCACCGCCCCCACCACCCTCTGGGGGAAGCGGGAATGGGGTGAACTATCAGATCGCCAATCCGACCTCCCTCGCTTCCGGGACGATGACGATCAACGTCAGCCAGCAGAACTGTTCGGGCAATCTCCGGGTCAGCATCATCGTCTCGGGGCCACTCCGAACGGGTGGCGGCCCGGCGAGCAGCGCGAACTTCGTCCTCTATGGCTGCAACTGGCTCACGGTCCAATATCCGCAGCAATTTCCGACGGCGGCACCGCTCCAGGGCGGCCAGTACCACGTTGAGATCACCGACCGCGGCGGGAACAACTACGTCTCGACGTTTGTGCAGGTACGCTAAGCGCGGTTCTCTTCTGAGTCGTTCTGTGAGGGGTTCCTGGCACCCGATCCTCTATCCTGGAGGTGCGCGGATGGCGCGGTGGTCCTGGCAACACGGATTCTTCCGTCTCCTGGCAGCGGTGGTGATCGTCCTGCTCGGGTCGCCGGGGGTGCCTCCGGCGGCCGGCCAGGCGACGACCCTCCTGCCGATCGGGGTGATCTACGCGCGCGACCCGAATGCCCCGGCGAGCACCCGCCAGGTAGCAATGGAGACGGCAGCGCAACGCCTGAACCGGTATTTCCAGTCCCTCGGCTCGCCGCTGCGGGTCCAGCTGGTGCTCCGCGAGACGGGGCGCGACCGCGAGCGAACGCTGGCAGCCGTGCGGGAGCTGTACGACCAGGGCATCCGGGTCTTTATCGGGCCGGAGACGAGCGCGGAGGTGCAAGCGGTCGACCAGCTGCCCTTCGCGCGCGAGATCGTAGTGATCAGCTATGCGAGCACCGCCCCCTCGCTGATGGCGCAGGCGGCTTCCCTCTTTCGCGTGGTACCGAACGACACCAACCAGGCGCAAGCGCTCGCGACCCTGCTGTGGGAGGATGGCATCCGCGCGATCGTGCCGGTCTGGCGAGACGATATCTACGGGCGCGACCTCGCGCGGGAGCTGCGCGCGCGCTTTACCGCCTTCGGCGGGAGCGTGGCCGATGGCATCCTCTACCCGACGACCACGACCGAGTTCGGGCCGGTCATGCGGGTGGTCGGCCAGCAGGTGGGCCAGCACGTCGCGCTCTGGGGGAAGGAAGCGGTAGCGGTGGTGCTCATCGCCATTGACGAGACGCCCGCGCTCCTGCGGGCGGCCGCAGCAACCCCGCTCCTCGATACGGTCTGGTGGTACGGCACGGATGGCACGGCGCTCAACCTTGGGGTGCTGCGGGATCCCGTGGCGGCGGCCTTCGCCTGGCAGACGGCGTTCACCGCCTCGCTCTACGGTGAGGAGGTCTACACGCAGGAAGGGCTCGACCTCGGGGAGGCGATCCGGCAGCAGACCGGGATGGCACCGGAAGCCTACGCCTACACCGCCTACGATGCGGTGATGGTGGCGGGGTTGACGGCCGAGCGGGCGGGCGGGGTGAATAATGCGGCTCGCTTTGCGGCGGCGTTGCCAGAGGTGGCCAACGGCTATTTCGGTGTGACCGGTCCCATGGTGCTCGACCGTCGGGGTGACCGCGCGTTCGGCACCTACGAGTTCTGGGCGGTCCGGGCGGGAGGGGATGAGCTGTTCTGGGTGGAGGTGGCCCATGTGGAGATCCTCCCGGACCAGGCGCCCTACACCGACCGCTTCCTGCCGCACCGTCGCCCCCGCCTGCCGATCGCCCTGCCCTTACCACTCCCCCTCGGCCGCTAGCGGCCTCCCCCCAGCAGGAGCGCGGGTAGCTGGCCGCGTACCGGCGGCCAGCCCGGAGGGGTTGGCTATAATCGTGCCGTGAACGCTGCCTCGCACGAAGCGGTTGCCATCCTCGATTTTGGCTCCCAGTACAGTCAGCTGATCGCCCGGCGGGTGCGGGAGCTGCGCGTCTACTGCGAGCTGTTTCCCTGGGATACTCCCTGGCCCGTGATCGCGCGCCTCCAGCCGAAAGGCATCATCCTCTCGGGTGGGCCGGCGAGCGTCTATGAAGAGGGAGCGCCCTTCATTCAGCCGGAAATCCTCGCCAGTGGGCTGCCCCTGCTCGGGATCTGCTACGGCATGCAGGCGCTCGCCCACCAGCTTGGTGGGCGGGTAGTACCTGGCCAGACGCGGGAGTATGGCCAGGCCATCCTCGAGCGGTGCGCCGAAACGCCGCTCTTTGCTGGCCTGCCGCCCGAGTTTCCGGTCTGGATGAGCCACGGTGACCGGATCGAAGCGCTCCCGCCCGGTTTCCAGCCGCTCGCGCGGACGGCCAACAGCCCCTTCGCCGCGATGGGGGATGGCCAGCGCATCTTCGGCCTCCAGTTTCACCCCGAGGTAGTCCACACCCCGCGGGGGAAAGAGATCCTGGCGAACTTCCTCACGCTCATCTGCGGCTGCCGCGGAGACTGGACCCCGAGCAACTTCATCGCCGAGAGCGTCCAGCAGATCCGCGACCAGGTTGGCGAGGGCAAGGTCGTCTGCGCGCTCTCCGGCGGGGTCGATTCTGCGGTGGCGGCCAGCCTCGTCCATTGGGCGGTCGGCGACCGGTTGACCTGCATCTTCGTCGACCACGGGCTCTTGCGGAAAAACGAGCGCCAGCAGGTCGAGGCGGCATTCCGGGAGAACGTGCGCCTGACCCTGCGCACGGTCGATGCCCGCGAACAGTTCCTGAGCGCCCTCGCCGGTGTGACCGACCCCGAGGAGAAGCGGAGGATCATTGGGCGGGAATTCGTGCGCGTCTTCGAAGCTGAGGCCCGCACGATTGGTGGGGTGCGCTTCCTCGCTCAGGGCACCCTCTATCCCGATGTCATCGAGAGTGCCACCCCCGAGCGCAAGGCCGCCGCCAAGATCAAGACCCATCACAACGTCGGGGGCTTGCCGGCCGACCTGGGCCTGGAACTGGTGGAGCCGTTGCGCTTCCTCTTCAAGGATGAAGTGCGCGAAGTCGGCCTACTGCTTGGCCTCCCGGAGGAGATCGTCTTTCGCCACCCCTTCCCGGGACCTGGGCTGGCGGTACGCATCATCGGGGAAGTGACGCCAGAACGGCTGGCGGCCGCCCGCGAAGCGGATGCGATCTTCGAGCAAGAGATCCGACGTGCTGGCCTCTACCGCCAGCTCGCCCAGAGCTTTGTCGTCATCACCCCGGTCCGAACGGTCGGCGTGATGGGCGACTACCGCACCTATGGCTACGTCGCGGCCCTGCGCGCGGTGACATCCGACGATTTTATGACGGCCGACTGGGCCCGCCTGCCGGAGGAGGTGCTGGCACGGACGAGCAGCCGGATCGTCAACGAGGTGCCCTTGCTGACCCGCGTCGTCTACGACATCACCAGCAAACCACCGGGGACGATCGAATGGGAATGAACGTGCTCGTGGTCGGCAGCGGTGGGCGCGAGCATGCCCTCGCCTGGGCGCTTCGCCGCAGCCCGCGCTTGGGGCGGTTGGCGGTGGCACCCGGCAATGCCGGCACCGCTGCGATCGCGGAGAACCTCCCCGTTGGGCCGACCGACGTGGCGGGAATCGTCCGCGCTGCCCTGGAATGGGGGGCGGAGTTGGTCGTGGTGGGGCCGGATGCTGCCCTTGGCGCCGGGGTGGTCGATGCGGTGCAGGCGGCCGGGATCACCGCCTTCGGACCGACCCAGGCTGCCGCCCAGATCGAGACGAGCAAGCGCTTCGCCAAGGAAATCATGCAGACAGTTGGGGTGCCGACCGCCCGCTGGCGCGCCTGCGACACGCTGGAGGCCGCCCGTGCCGCCCTGGCGGAATTCGGCGCGCCCGTGGTGGTCAAGGCGGATGGGCTGGCCGCGGGCAAGGGGGCCATCGTTTGCGAGACGCTCGAGCAGGCCGAGCAGGCGCTCGAGGCGATGATGGTCCAGCGCATCTTTGGCGATGCTGGCCGCCAGGTGGTGATTGAGGAAAAACTGAGCGGGCGCGAGGTGAGCCTGCTGGCCCTGGTCGACGGGGAGCATCTCACCCCCCTGCCGCCTGCCTGCGATTACAAGCCGGTCGGGGAAGGCAATACCGGCCCCAATACCGGTGGCATGGGCGGCTATACCCCACCCGAGTTCTTCTCGTTTTACGAGGCTTCCCACACTGCCACCACGATCATGCAGCCAGTGGTCGACGAACTGCGCCGGCGCGGCCTGCCCTTCCGCGGGGTCCTCTATGCCGGGCTGATGCTCACCGCTGCGGGGCCGAAGGTGCTGGAGTTCAACGCCCGATTTGGCGACCCTGAGGCCCAGGTGATCCTCCCGTGCCTCGATGTCGACCTGCTGGACCTGCTGCACGCCACGGCGACCGGTGGACTGGCCGGCATCAA
This sequence comes from Chloroflexota bacterium, assembly GCA_023512725.1. Taxonomy (GTDB): domain Bacteria; phylum Chloroflexota; class Dehalococcoidia; order SpSt-223; family SpSt-223; genus JANWZD01. Next base: position 4,352 of record JAILZB010000051.1, read on the forward strand.
ACTGCCCCCACCAACCCGGGCAGCGGTCAACGTGGTGCTGGCGGCCGAGAACTACCCTGGCCCCCCGGTGACTGGCGATGTAATCCACGGGCTCGACGCCGTGCCACCAGACGTGCTCGTCTTCCACGCGGGCACCCAGCGGGTCGGCGACCGCATCCTGACCGCGGGCGGCCGCGTGCTGCACGTAGTCGGCGTAGGGTCCAGCGTCGAGCAGGCGCGCGAGCGGGCCTACCAGGGCGTGGAGGCGATCACCTTCCGGGGCCGACACTACCGGCGCGACATTGCGCGGGGGAGCTAACGGCATGATCGAGCGCTACACCCGGCCAGCCATGGGCCAGCTCTGGACGGAGCAGCACAAGCTGGACCTCTGGCTGAAGGTCGAGATCGCGGCCTGTGAGGGGTGGGCAGCGATCGGCGTCATTCCACCAGAAGACTTGGCCGTCATTCGCACCGCCCGCTACGACCTCGCCGAGGTGGCGCAGTACTTCCGCGAGACCCACCACGACATGACCGCCTTCCTGCGCTCGGTCCAGCAGCATCTTGGCCCGCCTGGTCGCTGGATCCACTACGGGCTCACCTCCTCTGATGTCATCGATACGGCTCTCTCGCTTCAGCTGGTGGAAGCGTTGGACCTGTTGCTGCAGGGCGCCGAACGCCTCGAGCAGGCGATCACGCGCCTGGCGCTCGCTCACCGTCGCACGCCCCAGGTCGGGCGGACACACGGCGTCCACGCCGAGCCGACCTCGTTTGGAATGAAGCTGGCCGTCTGGATCGACGAGGTGCGGCGCGGTCAGGCCCGCCTGCGAGCCGCCCGCGAGCGGATCGCAGTCGGCAAGCTGTCCGGCGCGGTCGGTACCCACGCCCTCGTGCCCCCTGAGGTCGAAGAGTATGCCTGCGCCGCCCTCGGCCTGGCGCCTGCCGCGGCCACAACCCAGGTGCTCCAGCGCGACCGTCACGCCGAGTACGTCATGGCCCTGGCGCTGTTGGCGGCGTCGCTAGAAAAGTTCGCCACCGAGCTGCGCGCCCTCCAGCGGACCGAGCTGCTCGAAGTCGAAGAGCCGTTCGAAGAAGGGCAGACTGGCTCTTCCTCGATGCCCCACAAGCGTAACCCCGAGCTGTCCGAGCGGATCACGGGCCTGGCGCGGGTCATCCGAGGCCATGTGGTCACCGCGCTGGAGAACGTAGCGCTCTGGCACGAGCGGGATATCAGCCACTCGTCGACCGAGCGGATCATCCTGCCTGATAGCTCGATCCTGCTCGACTACATGCTCGACCTGCTGGCCACCATCCTGGAGCGGCTGCAGGTCTACCCCGAGCGGATGGCCGAGAACCTGGACCGTACCCGCGGGCTGGTCTACTCCCAGCGGGTACTGCTCGCTCTGGTCGAGCGGGGGCTCAGCCGACAGGCTGCCTATGCCATCGTCCAGCGCCACGCCATGCGCGCCTGGAAGACCCGCGAGGACTACCGTACCCTGCTCGAGGCGGACCCCGAAGTGCGCGCCGTGCTCTCGCCAGCGGAACTCGCTGCCCTCTTCGACCCCCAGTATTACCTGCGCTATGCAGACGTGCCCTTCCGCCGGTTGGGGATCGCGCTCGACGAGCCAGCTGCCGTCTGAACGGGCGTGCTGAGCGCGAGGACGGCCGCGAGCACGCCAGCGAGCACCACCCAGAGCGCCAGCAGCACTCCTCCCTGCTCGCCGGGTGCCACAAAGCTGGGGAGGTACGGCGCGAGGAAAGGGCCACCCAGGTGCGCGAGCTGCTCCCACAGCTCCCCGACCCCTGTGGGATGGTTGTACATCGTGCGCGGCCAGAGCACGAAGGCCACCCCGATCGCCAGCGAAGGCAGCGCCAGCACGCCAGCGAGTAGCCACTGGGCCAGGCGGTGGGGCTGGGCGGCCGCGAGCGGCACGACTACCAGCGGCAAGACCGGGGTCAGGTAGCGGCCCGGCGGGCCCCATTCGCCCCACCACTGGAGGTAGGAAGCGATCAGGAGGCCGTATGGCCCCACCACGAGCGCAAGCCCGACCAGCTCGCGTCGCCGGCACGTCAGCAGCACCGGGAGCCCGGCCGCAGCGAAGAACAGGAACGGGTTGTACACCAGCAGCCCCCACTGCTGGTCGAGCAGCAGGCCGGCTGCACCAACAACGAGGTGCTCGAGCCCACCGAAGCCGGCGTGGTCACCGGTGTTTGGCAGCGGCGAGCCAAAGGCCCACAGGTCGTACAGAACAAGCCCAACGGCCGAGAGCGTAGGCAGGATCAACAGGAGCGCACCCTCTCGCCCTGTTCGCCGCCGACCGACTAGCCACCAGCCGGCCAGGGAGAGCGCCAGCGGGATGAAGCGCGGGTGCAGCCAGGGCAAGAAGGCGACTGCAGCCCCACCGAGGAGCGTCTGCGTGGGGGTGTTGGCGAGGCGCCCTCGTCGGAAGGCGTAGACCACCAGCAGCGCCGCCGGAAGCTCGGGAAAGATGAGAAAGCTATAGCTGAGCAGCGGGCTCGTAGCAGCCAGCACGAGCGCGAGGAGCAGGGCCCAGCGACGGCTCGCGCCGAGCTCCCTGGCCAGGAGCGCCAGCTGGGCTGCGACCATCCCCCCGATCGCCCCGAGAAGCAGCGTGACAGCGAAACGACCGGCGCCGTAGCTTCCACCGCTGAGCCAATCACCGAGCCAATAAAACGGCGCGATCACCACAGCGAGGCCGGGATAGTGCTTCGAGACGTGGCCGCGCGGGCTAGCTGCCTGGTGGCCGAGCAGCGGCTCGGGGTAAAACTCCCGCGCCAGGTGGTCGATCTCGCGAGCACGCGTCAGCTCCAGCGACCCGTAGCGGAGCAGCGAAAGAGCCATCTCCAGATAGTACGGCTCGTCGCCAGTCGGAGCGGGCACGGGGGTAGCAAGCGGCCGTAACGCGTCGAGCCGGTGAGGCAAGATCGCCCAGTAGCCCAGGGTAACGACCAGCGCGAGCAGGAGCGGCGAGCGGGCGAGCCGCCTCACTCTGCCGTCGGCCATCAGGCCGGCAGACCGCTCACGCGCCCGGCTGCGCGCTGGGCGGCGAATTCGGCCCGGATGCGGGCGAGCAGCTCAGGGTCGGTCAGGACGGCGATCGCCGTGAGCGCCAGCGCGCGGGCGCCATCGAGGGCGGCAGCATCACCCCGCGGCGAGGCGGCAGCCTCGCGGAAAGCAACCGAGTGGCCGCTGACCCCTTCGTCCGCGATCGCGAGGTAGGCGTGAATGGCGGGGAGCATCTGGCTCACGTTCCCCATATCGGTGGACCCCATCCGCTCCCGTCCGGTGGTGGGGGTGACTGTGCGGCCAAGCCGGGCCAGGTTCGCAGCGAAGGCCTGCGCCAGCGTCCGGTTCGGCACCATGTTGAGGTACCCTGCTGCCGTGCAAAACTCCAGCGTGGTTGCCGTCGCCTGGGCGGCGCCCTCGGCGATCCGGCGCACGTGGTCCAGCAGCTCGCCAGCGTAGCGGTGGTCGGCTGCCCGCACCGAGAGCCGCGCCTGGGCCCGCCCCGGGATGAAGGTCGGGGTCGTGCCACCTTCGCTGATGATGCCGTGCAGGCGGGCGTCGGCGCGCAGCCGGGCGCGGAGGGCGTTCAGAGTGGCAAAGAACGTGAGCAAGCCATCCAGCGCACTGACCCCGCTGCCCGGTGGCGCATCAGCGTGTGCAGCCTGTCCCTGATAGGTCACTTCCGCACGCAGTGAGGCGAGGGACCCCCGGTCGACCAGATTGCGGGTGGCCGGGTGGACCATCATCGCGACATCGATACCCTGGAAGCCCCCCCGCTCAAGCAGGATGACTTTTCCCCCGCCGCCCTCTTCCGCGGGGGTGCCGAGGAGAACGATGCGGCCGGGAAGGCGGTCGGCCAGCGGAGCAAGCGCGAGGCCCGCGCCCGCAGCAGCTGCAGCGATGATGTTGTGGCCGCAGCCGTGGCCAAGCTCGGGCAGAGCGTCGTACTCGGCGCAGATGGCAACGGTTGGTCCACTCGTCCCCAGGGTGGCCCGAAAGGCGGTGGGCAGCCCGCCGACGCCCCGCTCCACCCGGTAGCCAGCCGCTTCGAGCAGGGCGCTAAGGCGAGCGGCTGCGCGAAACTCCTGGAAGGCGACCTCGGGGTCGGCATGGATAGCCCGACTGAGGGCGACGATCTCATCCGCCCGCGCTGCGATCGCGGCAAGCGCGGCCTGCTCGAGCGCCGCACGCGTGTCCACAGGTCGATCATGACACAACTGGCAGGAGAATGCCTAGGAGAGGCGAGCAGTCCTCGCCGCCCGCCCGGGCCGGGAGAGGGCACCCAGTGAGCACACCCCCTCCGCTACAATGGCGCTGGCGGTGGGGAGAGGACCTCCCGCCAGGAGGGGAAGCGTGAACGACCCGGACCGCTCCGACCATCCCCCAGCACCGGGAACGGGTGAACCAGACCGCCCGGAACTCCCAGCTTCTAGCCCCGCGTCCGCAACGCCCGCGGAGGCAGCGTTCAGGAGGGCGGAGCAGCGCGGCCCGCTCGGGGAGGAATCGCCGCTCGCCCCAGGTGAGCGGCGTGGCCCCCTCTGGGACCCCGTGTCGGGTCCCTCGCAAGCCGCGCCCCTCGAGCCACCGGAAGAAGAAGCGCCCGGAGCCCCCGCTGAGGCTAGGGAGCAGGGGTCACCGCCCCCGCCGGAAACGTCGCTGGGAACGCCACCCGTAGTCGAGCCGTCCGCCGCGCCCGCTGCCAGGCCGACAGAAGCGCCAGCCGCCGCTGCAGGAGCGCCACCGGCTACTGAGGCGCCACCTCCCGCCGCTGCACCGGTCGCCTCGGCGCCTCCCTTGGTCGGGGCCGGGAAGGACCCCAGCACGGCGTTCCTGCTGGAGCTCTTGCTTGGCCTGTTTGGCTTTCTGGGGATCGGCTACCTGTACGCTGGGCGGACGAATGAGGGGCTGTTCCGGCTGGTGGTGTTTCTCATCTACAACCTGGTGGCCTGGACGACGATCCTGGTGCTCTCGTTTGTCGTCGTCGGCATCTGTCTCATTCCCTTCCAGCTGGCAGTCCAGGTCGGGGTGCCAATCTGGTCGGCCCTGCGCTTGCGGCGAGAGCTGGAGCCGGCAGCTGCCTAGAACTCGGTCGCCCCGGTAAAAGTCCAGCCCGCAATGTACACCGGTGGTACGCGGCAGTTGACCAGCTCGTCCAGCTGGAGCTTGGTCTCGCGGCCGAGCGCGACCACCCGTTCTAGCGCCCGGAGATAGCTCTGGGTAAAGCGCAAGTTCTTGACCGGTGCCACCACCTCCCCGCGTTCGATGAGAAAGAGACCATCGCGGGTCATCCCGGTCACGGTAACCATCAGGGGATGAACCGTCCGGGTGTACCAGAAGCGGGTGACGAGGAGACCACGGTCGACCAGGCGGACGAGGTCATCGGTCGTTCCCGGGGCAAGAACGAGGTGTCGCGGCAACGGACCGGCCGCCGCCCCCGGCGGAAGCGCGTGACCGGTTGACTCCTTCCCCTCGCGGCCGGCGGTGAGGGTATCGTAGACCAGGCCAGTGGCGACCCCCTCGGTGACCAACTCGACCCGCTGACAGGGTACGCCCTCCCAATCGAACGGCTCGGGGATGACGCCCGGGCCTGTGGGGTCGTCCCAGAGGGTGATGTTCTCGCCGAAGATCCGTTCGCCGAGGCGACCGCAGAGAAAGCTCGTCTGTTCCTGGACAGCCCGGGCGCTAAAGCCAAGCAGGGCAACGAAGCTCACGAGGTCCGCTACGGCGTAGGGCTCGAGGACAACGTCATACTCGCCGACGGGCAGCTCGACCGGTGCCCGCGTGAGGCGGGCGCGTCCGATCGCTTCCTGGGCAAGCCCTTCAGCATCGATCGCGTTCAGGTCCATCCCGAAGCGGTCGGCATAGCCCGAGCCATCCTCGCCACTCACCACCGCCAGCGCGCTCGCGATCGTCTGTTGGTGGACAGCAAAGACCCCGCGGGAGTTGGCGACCAGCCGCTGCTCGGCGCGGGTCTCGACGTGCCCGGCGGCGCGGAGCCCGGCACTGAGCGCCGGTTGGCAGATCAGCGCGACCAGGTGCGCGCGCGCTTCGGGCGAGCAGCGCGCGGTCGCTTCGCTCCAGCCGGCAGTCGGGGGGATGGGCCGCGGTGCCGGGAGGGCGCGAAAATCAGGGATTTCCGGGGCGTGACGCGCGTTGGCACAGGCCTGGCTCACCACCCGAGCGACCCCCTCGGCCGAGAGGTCGGCGCCGCTCGCAAGGCCGATCCGCTGCCCGAAGACGGCGCGGACGGTGAGAGCCATGGTGTACTCGGCGACCTGCTGGTGGATAGCATTGTTGGCAAAGCGGGTCAGGGCGGCATCCGTCACCGTGATGACGACTTCCGTCTGGTCTGCCGTACTGGCAGCGAGGGCGCGCTCGACGGTCGCGCGAAGGACGGGTTCCGGTAGCATGGCTCTCCTCAGGCGCGGAGTACGCCAACCTGGACGTTGCGGAAGCGCGCGGGGGCGGCGCCATGGCCGACCTGCATCAGCTGGGGCGGTTGCCCTTTGCCACAGTTCGCCAGCCCCCAGACGGTCCACTCCTCGCGACGGCAGACTGCATCACAGCTCGCCCAGAACTGCGGGGTGATGCCTGCGTAGGTGGCGTTCTTGAGCATTCCCCCCAGCTTGCCCCCGGTGATCTCCCAGGCGATCTCGGTGCCGAACTGGAAGTGCAGCCGCCGGTCGTCGATGCTCCAGCTCCGATTGGTCTGGAGAAAGATGCCCTCATCGGTATCGGCGATCAGGTCGTCCAATCGCCACTCGCCCGGCTCGAGGTTGATGTTCGTCATCCGGATGAGCGGCAGCCGGTTCCAGCTCTCGGCCCGCATCGTTCCGTTGCTCAGCTGCCCGAGGCGGGTGGCCGTCTCACGCGATGTCAGGTAGCCGCAGAACCGTCCGCGGTCGACCAGCAGCGTCCGCTGGGCGGGCACTCCCTCATCGTCGAACCCGAAGCTGCCCAGCGCACCCGGGATGGTCGCATCGGCCGTGATCGTGACATGCTCCGAGCCGTAGCGGAAGCCCCCGAGCTTCTCGAGGGTGAGAAAGCTGGTGCCAGCGTAGGCGGCTTCGCTCCCCCACACCCGGTCGAGTTCGACCGCGTGGCCACAGCTCTCGTGCACCTGGAGCGCCAGCTGGGAGGAATCGAGGATGATGGTCGTGATGCCGGTCGGGCAGGGTGGTGCGGTCAAGAGCTGCTCAGCCTCGCTGGCGATCCGCTCGGCATGGTCGAGGATACGCTGCTGCTCGACGAACTCCCAGCCCGCCGTGCCAAGGTGCAGACCGAAGCTGTTCGGGTAGGAGCGGGTCTGGAGGTCGTCCTCCGAGCGGGCCGTGCACGAGATGCCCACCCCGGTCGCCACCACCTCCTGCTCGACCTGGGCACCCTCGCTGTTGAAAAACCGCTTGCGCTGTCGCTCGCATCCCAAGGCGCCCTCGGCAACCACAATCGCGGGCTGACGTCGCATCGCGGCATCGGCGGCGAGCAAGAGGGCGATCCGCTCCTCCATCGGCACGCCAAACGGGTCGCGCTGGACGGCCGTTCGGTAGCTCCCGCGCGTGGTGACCGGTGGACCCAGGTCCACCGGTGGACCGGGCACCCGGCTAGCGGCGCGCGCGAGCGCCACGGCCAGCGCTGCCACCCGGTCGGCCTCGCGGGTCGTCAGGAGCGCTGAGCTGGCGAAGCCCCAGGCCCCATTGACCAGCACCCGCACCCCGAAGCCGGCGCTCTCATCGGTCAGGAGCGTCTCGATCTGGCCGTTCTTGACCACCACCTGCTCACGTCGCAGCTCGACGATCCGGACATCGGCATAGCCAGCACCCCGCTGGCGAGCGGTATCGAGGGCACGTTCGGCGATTTCTCGCATGGGCTCCCTCCGTTGCTATAGTTAGAGCAGAAACGCGGCCGGTGTGCCAGCCGGCCAGCGCCAGGAGCGAGGCGATGCCGATCTACGAGTATCGCTGCCCAACGGAACGGACCGTCTTCTCTTCCCGGCGGTCGATGGCCGAGATGGATGCCCCGATCGCCTGCCCGAGCTGTGGCGCACCCTCCCAGCGGGTGCTGTCGATCGTAGCGCCAGTCGGGCGGGGTGAGCGGGAGCCGGTCGCGGCCGGCGCGCCAGCAGCGAACGGCGGCTGTTGCGGGGGCGCCTGCGGCTGCGGTGCCCGTTAGGCGGGGCGCTTACTCCTCATTCCAGCGCCGCCAGCGGCGGAGGGTGCGGCCTTCGCTCAAGGCCAATCCGATGGCGTGGAGGGAGGCGTTGTCGCCCTTGCCCGGGTCGTGCTGGCTCACCTCGTGGGCGCCGACGTAGTAGAGACGGTAGCTCCCATCTTCCATCGGGACCACGCACGGCGTGCCAACGGCGCGCGCATCCCAGCGCCCGCTTCCGGGGGGAGCATGGAGGAAGACGGCTCCGCCCGGCTCGTCACCCGGTTCCTTCGTCCAGTGGATGCCGTCCGGCGAAGTGGCGAGGCCGATGCCGTAGTAGTTCTGGTGATTACTCCCCTCGTAGAGCATGACGTAGCTCCCCTCGACCCGGAGCACGCAGCGGCTGCTGACCCCGCGCTCATCGAAGGCGCCCGGCTCACCCGGGCCAAGCACCTGCCCCACCCGCTCCCAGTGCAGCCCATCGCCCGAGACGGCGACACCGATCCGTGAGCCCGATTCGCTGCTACGCGCATGGTAGTACAGCTTCCAGGAGCCATCGGGCTCGCGGAGCACCTTGCCCTGCGCCACGAAGAGCGAGTCCCAGCTGCCGGGCGGGCCGACGTCGAAGAGCGCGCCCTGGAACGGCCCGGTAAGCTTGACGAAGTGGCTGCCATCGCGCGAGATGGCAGCCCCGATCCGCAGGTGGAGGCCACGCGCCCGCACCGGGCCAAGTTCGCGGACCTGCTGGTCGCCGCCCTGGTACCAAAGCCAGTAGAGCCCATCGATCAGCAGGACATCCGAGACGCCCGCCAGCGCCGAGTCGAAACGGTCTGGGTCGCGACTGGGGGCCAGCACCGCCCCAAGGTCCTCCGCGCCACGCTGCCATTCCCAGTGGATCCCATCCTCGGAGAGGGCAAGGCCGGTCCGGCCGGCCAAAAAGGGGACCTGCGGGTCGAAGGCGGGGTCGCGTCCGTAGGCGTAGAGGCGCCAGCGGCCGGGGGCCTCGCGGAGCACCACCGGCCCCGAGACCTGGGCACTGTGCCACCAGCCGGCGGGCCCAGGTGGGAGGAGCAGTCCCGGCTGCCCGGTGAGGAGATCGACCATCACAATCCTCTTTATTGAGTCCTCATATCGAGAGGAAGTGTCGATAGTATAACCGGTGCGGTGAGAGAGCAGGCGGAGCAGATGCGCCGTGATAGAATCGCCTAGATGCGGCGCCAGCGATTGAGGAAGGCCGATGCAAGCAGCAGAAGAAGCGACGTGGAAGGGTGCGGGGGAGAGCCGGGAGCAGTTGCACCATTATCTCTTCCAGATGGTGCTGATCCGCGAGTTTGAAGAAAAAGTCGCGGAGCAATATACCCGGGCGAAAATAGGTGGCTACTGCCATCTCAATATTGGCGAAGAAGCGACGATTGTCGGCGCCTTCTCCGCCATTCGGCCGGATGACTATATCTTCACGAGCTATCGCGAGCACGGCCATGCCCTGGCGCGCGGGGTCGACCCCAAGGCGATTATGGCCGAGCTGTATGGCAAGGTGACGGGCACCTCCAAAGGGCGGGGCGGCTCGATGCACCTGTTCGACCGCGCGGCTCGCTTCCTGGGTGGCTACGGCATCGTCGGCGGGCACCTGCCGCTCGCGGTTGGCGCGGGCCTGGCGATCGACTACCAGGGTGGCGATGAGATCGTGCTCTGCATCTTCGGCGAAGGGGCGACGAACATCGGGGCCTTCCACGAATCGCTCAACCTGGCCAAGCTCTGGCGACTGCCGATCGTCTGGCTCTGCGTCAACAACCACTACGCCATGGGCTCTCCGGAGCATAAGGACTCGGCGGCCGAGTTCCTCTACCGCAAGGCGCTGGCCTACGACATGGTCGGCGAGCGGGTAAACGGGATGGACGTGCTAGCTGTGCGCTATGCCACCCTGGAGGCAGCTCGCCGCGCCCGGGAAGAGCGCGAGCCGGTGCTGCTCGAGTGCGATACCTACCGCTATAAGGGCCATTCGATGGCCGACCCTGGCCGCTACCGCTCGGAGGAGGAGGTGCGTGCCTGGATGGCACGCGACCCGATCGCGTCCTTCAAGCGCCTGCTTCTCGAGCGTGGCCTGCTGACGGAAGAGGAGTACCAGCAGATGCTGGCGGACGTGCAGCGGATCGTCCAGGAGGCGGTCGATTTCGCTGAGGCGAGCTCCTTCCCCGCTGTCGAGACCCTCTACGACTACGTCTATGCGAGCCCAGAACCATGACGGTGATGACCTATCGCGACGCGCTCAACCAGGCGCTCCGCGAGGAGATGCAGCGGGACGAGCGGGTCTACCTCCTGGGAGAAGATATCGGTGTCTTTGAGGGGGCGTACAAGGTCACCCAGGGGCTACTGGCCGAGTTCGGCGAGAAGCGTGTCCGCGACACCCCGATCGCCGAGGAAGGCTTTGTTGGGGCGGCTATCGGCTCGGCGATGCTGGGGTTGCGGCCAGTGGTCGAAATCATGACGATCAACTTCTCCATCCTGGCGATGGACCAGATCGTCAATAACGCGGCCAAGATCTACTACATGTTCGGCGGCCAACAGCCAGTGCCGATGGTCATCCGGATGCCAGGCGGTGGGGGGCAGCAGCTGACCGCCCAGCACTCCCAGAGCCTGGAAGTCTGGTACGCCCACGTGCCGGGGCTGAAAGTGGTCGCACCGGCTTTTCCCGCCGATGCCAAGGGGATGCTCAAGCACGCTATCCGCCAGAGCGACCCGGTGATCTTCATCGAGCACCTTGCTCTCTACAATACCCGCGGCGAGGTGCCGGATGGCGACTACGTCATCCCCTTCGGGAAGGCGCAGGTCGTTCGCGAGGGACGCGACATCAGCATCTTCGCCCACAGCCGGATGACGCTCACTGCCCTCGAGGCCGCCCGCCAGCTCGAGGAGCTGGGGGTCTCGGCCGAGGTGGTCGACCTGCGCAGCCTCCGCCCCTACGACCGGGAAACGCTCGTCCGCTCGGTCAAGAAGACGAACCGCGCGCTCTACGTCGAAGAAGGGTGGGGGAGCTACGGCGTCGGTGCGGAGATCGTGGCGGCGGTCAGCGAAGACGCCTTCGATTACCTCGATGCGCCGATCGGCCGGGTGGCCGGCGCGGAGGTGCCGATGCCGTACAGTAAGCCGCTGGAGCGCGCCGCCATCCCTTCGGCTGCAACGATTGTCACGAAGGCGAAGCAGATTCTCAACGTGCGCTAAAGTGCCGCACCGGGAGGAGCCCGATGGCCAAAGAGATCGTCATGCCGCGCCTGAGTGACACCATGGAGGAGGGCAGGATCCTCAAGTGGTACAAGCGGCCGGGGGAGGAAGTCAAAAAAGGGGAGGTGCTGGCCGAGATCGAGACCGACAAGGCGACCATGGAGCTGGAGTCCTACGACACGGGTATCCTCACCCGGATCGTGGTCGCAGAGGGTGGCCAGGCGCCGATCGGTCAGCCGATCGCCTACCTGGGCTCGCCAGACGAAGTCAAGCCGGGTGAGGCGCCAGGGGCTGCACCCGTGGCCGCCCCGGCTGCGCCAGCTGCGCCTTCCGCTCCGTCCGCCACGGCCGCGCCAGCCGCTGCCGCCAGTGGGCCAGCTGCGCCCTCCGCTCCGTCCGCCGCGGCCGTGCCAGCGGTTGAGCCCGAAGCCCCTGCCCTTGCCGAGAGCGACGGCCGGATCAAAGCCTCACCGCTCGCGCGCCGGATCGCCCAGGAGCTCGGGATCGATCTCCGCACCGTGTCGGGTAGCGGGCCTGGCGGGAGGATCCTCCGCGAGGATGTCGAAGCGGCGGCCCGCCAGCGCGGCGTGACCGTGCCCCCGCTCGAGGCGCCCTCTCCCACTCCCGCTGCCGCGCCACCCCCGCCAGCCGCTCCGCCCGTGGCGGTGGAGGCCGCTCCGGCAGTGGCCGAAGCGCCACCGGTGCCAGGCACTGTCCAGCCGCTCACTCGGATGCAGCAGACCATCGCCCGCCGGATGGTGGCCAGCAAGCAACAGGTGCCGCACTTCTACGTCACCACTGAGGTGGAGACGGATGCCCTGAGCGACCTCCGCCAGCGGCTGAACCGGGTCGAGGAGGAGGTCAAGGTCTCCTACAACGACCTGATCGTGAAGGCGGTGGCGCTGGCGCTGCGTGAGATGCCGCTGCTGAACTCCTCCTGGAGCGAGCAGGGGGTGGTGGTCCACCAGGAAGTCAACATTGGGATTGCAGTGGCGTTGGAGCGCGGGCTGGTCGTGCCGGTCATTCACCAGGCCGACCAGAAGAGTGTGCGCCAGATTGCCCGCGAGAACGCGGCGATGTTCCAGCGGGTGCGCGAGAACAAGCCACGCCCCGAGGATTTCCAGGGCGCGACCTTCACCGTCTCCAACCTCGGCATGTACGATGTCGATGAATTCATCGCCATCATCGACCCGCCAGCGGTCGCCATCCTGGCCGTCGGCTCGATCCAGAAGAAGCCGGTCGTGGTGGGGGATGAGGTCGCTATCCGCGAGCGGTTGCGGCTGACCATCTCGGCTGACCACCGCGTGGTCTATGGGGCCGAGGCGGCCCAGTTCCTCCAGCTGGTTAAGCGTCGGCTCGAACAGCCCTACTCCTTGCTCTGATCGGGTTCCCCGGCAGCCGCCGGCCTGGGAAGAGGCGGGCGCTCGAACGTCTGGTGGAGCTGGAGCGGGCCTACCAGCTGCGCATTCAGCAGTGGGAGGTCGCTCGCTGGCACCCAGAGTTCCTGCCGACCACCGACGAGCCGGGTCCGGTAGCGAGCGACGGTCCTCCCCGGCAGCGTGCAGCAAATGACGGCCCCTAGAAAGCCCGCTGCTCGGTCGGGAGCGTTCCAATCGCGGGCGAGGGTGGTGGCATCCTCCTCACTCAGCAGGAAGTAGAGCACCGGGCGCTCAGGGGGGCAGGGAGGAAAGGCACGCCAGCCCGCGGCGGCCAGCGCTTCCAGCTCGGGGCGTCCTACCGCGCGGTAGAGCGTGACGAGGTCGTCCATGGGCGGAACTAGCGCTTGGGCTGGCGTAGTGGCCGCGGGGTACCGGCCGGAAGCGGGTCGGGCAGGGGCGATGGGGTGCCGGTCGCGTTCTGGATGCGCAGCCACCACCAGAGCCGGGCGAGGCCAACGAGCACGCGTAGCACGTTGGGCAGGTTGAAGAACTGGGAGACGCCGTAGGCCCGGTGGTAGTGGTTGACCGGGACCTCGACGGTACGGAAGCCGGCGTACTGGACTTTGGTCATCAGCTCGAGGGCGATCACGCCGCTGTTCTGGGTGAGGGTGATGACCTCGAAGATCGAGCGCCGGATGAGGCGGAAATCGCAATCGACGTCGTGGATCGTGAGGCGGAAGACGAACGCCATCAGGTGATGGTAGGCCCAGCTGATGAAGCGCCGGTGGAGCGGGTCACGCCGCATCAGCTTGTTGCCCATCACCACGTGGACCGGGCGCCCGGCGGCCTCTTCGCGGTCGAGCGCCTCAACGAGGGCTCGGAGTTCCCGCACGTCGTACTGGCCGTCGCCATCGGTATAGAAGATCAGCTCATAGCGGCAGGCAGCAAAGCCAGCGCGGAGCGCCCCCCCGTAGCCGAGCGGTTCCGCGAAGCGGATGATGCGGACGCGGCCACGGTCGCGCGGGTCCACTCCCGCGGGGCCGTAGAGCCGTTCCAGCTCATCGAGGACATCCCAGGCGTAGTCGACGCTCCCGTTCTCGATGACGATCACCTCGTACTCATCGGCCAGCTCGCGGAGCACAACGAGCGCTTCGATCACCATCGAGGCGATCGTGCCAGCGTCGTTGAAACAGGGAAAGAAGGCCGAAATCCGTCGCGGTCGCGTCGTGCTCACCCCATCCTCCGTGTGAGCCGAATCATACGCGCCAGGGCTCCTTCTCTTCTTCGGCTCATTCGCTGGCACGGAGCACGGTCGCGAGCGGGGTCCAGGCGGGGCCGAGAGGCACCCCCTCGGCACGGAGCCCGACCTCCAGCCGGAGGTCGCCCCGAGCTGAAGGGGGGATGACCACCACCTGGCTATCGCGGACAATCTCCCCCACCGGCCAGCGGTCGGTCGGGTAGGTGCCTCCCGCTGGGGGCGCCTCACTGAGCAGCAGGGTTGCCCCGTTCGGGGTAACCAGCCGGGTAGCCACGCGCAGCGACTGGGTGACCGGCTCGAGGGGCCGCCAGAACAGGCGAAAGGCGAGGCGCTCACCGGGGCGGACGCTGGTGCGGTCGAGGTCGAAGCCGACCAGTTCAACCGGGCCGAGGACAGCACGCTGGCGCGTCAGGGTGAAGGCATCGAGCGGAAGCGCACCCGGCAGCACGTCCAGCCGGCCAATCAGCAGGTGGTCCCGGCCGTCGAGGGTCCCCAGCCGGGCTCCCCCCTCGCGATACAGCCCGATCTCGATCTGGTAGGGGCCAGGCGGTGTGCCGGGCGGCACCTGGACCCAGTAGGGGTCGACGATGGTCCGGTCGAGCGGCCAGCGGCTCATGGGGAAGACGTCGTTCACCGGCCGCTTGTCGAGCTGGCCGTAGACCTGGTTGGCAGCGTTGAGGAAGTGGACAAAGGCCCAGAGGTCCTCGCTCTGGCGCTCGCGCAGCTGCCAGTGGAGCGTGATCCCGACCGTCTCGCCTGGGCGCGCGGCCAGCCTATCGGTGCTGTAGCCGAGGAAGATGACCCCCCGTTCGAAGGCCGTCGTCTGGGGAAAGCGGATCTCGGGCTCGTCGGCGAAGCGCAGCCCCGGTGCCAGGTCGTAGCCGTGGAGCCGCACGCCCGCGAACTCGCGTCCGAAATCGAGGGGCTCAGCGTAGTCTTCGAGCAGGCGCAGGACGTTACGGGCGGGGTCGGCCAGGTCGTCCTGCCAGCGCAGCAGCCAGACCCGGCGGTGATGGGCAGCGACCCGGTCGAGCAGCTTGGCGACGTCCGCCAGTGGCTGGTCAAGGTCGAGGAGGGGGCCGGGGGGAAGGGGGTAGACCGCCCGCGGCTGGCGAGCGTAGTAGCGATAGTCGGCTTCGGCGTGGCCACCAACAATGATGACGGCATCCTCCGGCCCTGCCTCCTGCTCCAGGGTGGCCACCGCGTCCCGAAAGCTCTGGTCCGCGAGGGCAGCATCCGCCGTGCGCCCCGGCAAGAGCAACCAGCTAGCGCTGAGGCCGACCGTCGCCCCAACAGCCAGCACCGGCCCGAGGCGAGGAAGCGCCAGAAGCGCTGCCAGGCCAGCGCCCAGGGCGAGCAGTGGCCCGACACTCGCAGGAAGCAGGTAGCGGGGAGCGAACTTCGGTGCCGCGCCGAGCAGGACAAGCAGCCCCATCACTGGCAGAACGCTCAGAACCAGCACGAAGCCAGCCGTCGCCCACTGGCGGGTGGTGAGCCAGGTGAGGCCAGCGAGGAGCAGGAGCACCCCAGCCCCCGTGAGGAGCAGGGCGGGCCGCGAGAGCTGCCCCGTGCCTGCGGTCAGCGCCAGCAGGCTTTCCAGCAGCACACTGCTCCGGTCGAGGGGGCCGCGGAAGTAGCTGGCATTCTCGGCCGAAAGCCCGCGCGCGGTGAGCACCCAGGGCAGGACGACTGCGAGGCCGCTTGCAACGCTGAGAAGCGCAAGGGCGCCCCGTCGCCAGCACCGCTGGGCGAGCGCCAGCCCACTCAGCCCAACGGCCAACCCGGCGAGCGGTAGCGCAGCGAGGAGATGGCTGCCGACTGCGAGAGCGCTGACGACCGCCAGCGCCCCCCAGCGCCAGGCCCGACCGTGACGGAGTGCAAGCAGGCCGAGGACGCTGGCCAGCGCCACCAGCGCGAGCGCCAGGGGGTACATGCGCACCTGGCGGCTATGCCAGACCAACCAGGGCGAGCTGGCGACCAGGATGGCCGTCAGGAGGGGATAGCAACGGGCAGCACGTCCGGAGCCAGTGCTGAGCAGCCGTGCCAGGGTGGCCAGCAGGGGGAGAGTGAGGGTACCCGCGAACGCTGCGGGCAGCCGGAGGACGAACTCGCTGGTGCCGGTCAGCCCCATCCAGCCGTGGAGGAGCAGAAAGAAGACGGGCGGATGCTCCACCGCTGCGGCGGCAGCGAGCAGGGAGGGCAGCTCCCGGCGGGCAATCTCCCAGCTGGAGGCCTCGTCGTGCCAGAGGCCAGCTCGGCCAAGCTCGTGGAGCCGCAGCCCGAACCCAACGGCACTGGCGAGCAGGATGCCCCAGGCCAGCAGGTGGGCCGTTGCCCTCCGATGCCTCATCGCCATGATCGCCCTCTCACCTGCGCCAGGTTGGCCAGAGAATCCTAGCGGCTCACTGCCCGGTGGGGAGTGGGTTGGCTGGTGCCTGCCTGAGCCAGCGCTTGTGCCGCCGGGGGGCGAGCCTGAGAGCGCCTAGGCTGGCGCACTGTCGGGGGCTGGGTGGGGGGTGGCGCGGGT
>JAILZB010000052.1 GCA_023512725.1 Chloroflexota bacterium
CGCCACGGTCACGCTGCGGAACCTGACGCCCGAACAGATTACGGTCGTCGCCAGCGCCCTCGACAGCCGCCGCCGCGCGGTCGCCTCGCAGCCGATGGCACCAGCCGAAAACGGAGTCTGGCGGACCCCCGAGCCGGGGCTGGTGCTGCCGGCGAATTTCGGGAACAGGGCGACTTCCTTCACGGTCAACGTGATCGTGACCACGACCGGCACACCGGCCCTGAAGAAGGGAGTGCGTGCGGGCACGGTGAGCGTGGCGCGCGGCAACGCCGACCCGAACCAGCCGCCCCCGCCGCCGACGTTCTAAAGGCGAGGAGTCTTTAGGAGTGACAGAGCAAGATGAGCAGACGATCTACGGGGCTGCTGGCCCTGTTTGCGCTCCTGGTTCCCTTCACCGGGCTCTCCCTGCTCACAGCGGAGATCGGTCTTGTCTCCTACACCCTACTCATCCTGACGCGCAATATCGTCGGTGGCCTCCGAAGCGTGCCCGCGGATGCCCGGGAGGCAGCCGTCGGCATGGGGTACACCCCTGGCCAGCTGCTCTGGCTGGTGGAGCTGCCGCTGGCGCTGCCGATCATCCTGGCCGGGGTGCGCGTAGCGACGGTGACCACGATCGGGCTGGTGACGGTAACGGCCCTGATCGGCCAGGGGGGGCTTGGGCAGTTGATCCTCCAGGGGATCCAGCGCTTCTTCTACACGCCACTGATCGTGGGGGCAGCGCTCTCGATCCTGCTCGCGATCGCCGTCGATGGGCTGCTGGTCGCCCTCGAACGTATGGTCGCACCGTGGGCGGTGGCACGGCGATGAACTTTCTGGTGGCAGTGCTTAGCTGGGTCACCAACCCTGCCCACTGGCAGGGGAGCGATGGCATCCCAACGCGGGTCCTAGAGCACGTGTGGGTTTCGGGGGTCTCGCTGGTGCTAGCAGGCGCGGTGGCCTTGCCGCTCGGCCTACTGATCGGGCACACCAATCGGGGTGCGCTGGCGGTGATCAGCGTGATGAACATCGGGCGGGCGCTCCCCTCGCTCGCGTTCCTCGCCTTTGCCTTACCGATCGCGTTCGCGCTTGACCTCGGGCTTGGCTTCTGGCCTACCGTGATTACGCTAGTCCCACTTGGGATCCCGCTCATCCTCATCAATACCTACGCTGCCATCCGAGCGGTCGACCCGGATATCGTCGAAGCTGCTCGGGGGATGGGAATGCGCGGCCACGAGTTGCTGTTCCGGGTGGAGCTGCCGATCGCCCTGCCGATCATCCTGGCGGGGGTCCGCAATGCGGCGGTGACTATCGTCGCGACGGCGACGCTGGGCGCACTGGTAGCGGGAGGGGGGCTGGGGCGCTACATCGTGGACGGGCTGGCGCGCCAGGAGAACGAGCGGCTCTTCGCGGGGGCGGTGCTGGTCGCCCTCCTTTCGATCGGCACCGAGCTGGCCTTTGGCGCGCTCGAGCGGCTGCTCGTCTCGCCGGGGTTGCGGGCCGAGCGCGAGCGGTTGGAGCTCCTGGTAACGGCCGGTGCGCGTTGAGTATCGAAACCAGCCAGCCTCCTGGTATCATTCCCCATCCGCGCCTGGCGCGGGCCCCGGGTGCCGGAGCGGGAGTGCTCTGGCAGTACCAAGCAGGTCGCTCCCTGCGAGCGGCCGGGAGGGTTAAATGCACACGCGTCTTTTCCCAGCCCTCGGCCTCGTGCTGCTCACGGCGCTGCTGGCCTGCCAGCCAGCATCGCCGGGTGGAGCGCTGCCGACCATCCGCATCGGGTCGACGAACTTTGCTGAGCAGCTGGTCGTGGCCGAGCTGTATGCGCAGGTGCTGGAGCAGGCAGGGTATAAGGTCGAGCGTCGCTACAATCTCGGCTCGCGCGAGATCGTGGCCCCCGCGCTGGAATCCGGCCAGATCGACCTCTACCCGGAGTACCTGGCGACCTATGTGATCTACCTGACCAAGGACCCGAACAAGGGCACACCGGATGCTGCCCAGACCTATGCCGCCTTGCAGGAGGCGCTCAAGGCGAAGAACATCACCGCTCTCCAGTATGCGCCAGCGATCGACTCGAACGGCTTTGTGGTGACGCGTGCCTTCGCGGACCGGAACGGTCTTAAGCGGGTGAGCGACCTCCAGAAGCTGAACGGACAGCTCGTGCTGGGCGGGCCACCCGAGTGCCCCCAGCGACCGCTCTGCCTGCAGGGGCTGGAGCGGCTCTACGGCCTGCGCTTCAAGGAGTTCAAGGCGCTCGATGCCGGTGGCCCGCTCACGGTGGCCGCGCTCGAAGGTAACCAGATCGACGTGGCAGTGCTGTTCACGAGCGACGCTGTGATCGCGGTCAAGGGGTTTGTCCTGCTCGAGGATGATAAGAAGCTCCAGCCGGCGGACAACCTTGTGCCGGTAGTGCGCAACGACTTCCTGAGCAAGGTGCCCAACCAGGACCAGTTCAAGAAGCTGCTGAATGATGTCTCGGCCAAGCTGACCACCGAGGAGCTAACCCAGCTCAACAAGCAGGTGGGAGTCGACAAGAAAGAGCCGAAGGACGTGGCGGTGGCCTGGCTGAAGAGCAAAGGCCTGCTCAAGTAAGGCTGCTGCCGCGCGCAGCGCCGGGCCATCCAAGGGCGGGGCACGCGGAGCACCTCTTTGCTGTCTATCGCGTGGCTCACGGAAGCAACGCCTTCACGCTGCTGAGGGCGCACGGGATGTCTCCCGGTGCTCCTGCCGGGGGGAAGCGTGCGACGCCGGCGTGAGGAGGGCGACGGCTTGCCAGGGTGGGCTCGTCACGCCGCAGGGCCGGCCGAGCGCCCAACCGGCCCTGCGGTCGCGCCGCGGGGTGAGGGAAAGCTTGCCCCGGACTGTTCGCTAGCCCTGCGGACCGGCCCGGGGGAAGCGCGCTAGCGCGAGACCGAGACGTTCAACCAGTCGGCGTAGCCCAGCCCGACAGGATGGGGCCGGAAGTTCTCGAGCCGCGGGTTGTGGACGTAGTTGTCCAGCGGCTGCATGACCGGCACGCTGGCGTAGTCCTCGTGGAGGACGGCCTGGGCCTGCTGGAGGAGCTCCCGCCGCTTGTTGCTGTCGAACTCGGCGCGGCTGGCGTCGAACAGCTGCTGGAAGCGCGGGTTGTTGTAGATCACGATCTCCGGGGGCTGGAGCTTACTGCTGAACCAGTTCAGGGAGAAGTCGGCATCGAAGGCTGGGCCATACTGGACGCCGTTGCTCATGATCGAGGCGCGCGGCCCCTGGAGGATGTGCTGGACGAAGACATTCGTCTCGCTGGGAGTAATATTCAGCCGGATCCCGATCTCGCGGAGATACCCCTCGGAGGCATCCTGGTAGCCCTTGAGCACGAGCGAGGTGCCAAGGAACTCGGCATCGATCGCGAAGCCGTTGGGATAGCCAGCCTCGGCGAGGAGCTGCTTCGCCCGCTGCGGGTTGTAGGGATAGGGGCGAAGGTTCGGGTTGTAGCCGAAGCCATCCTCGCCGACGTACTGGGAAGCCACCTTCCCAGCTCCTGCGTACAGCTCCTTGATGATCGCCTCACGGTCGAGGGCAAGGTTGATCGCCTCGCGGACGCGCCGGTCGGCCAGGGGGCCACCGCGGTTGGAGGCGAGCCAGAGGAGATAGATATTGGGCTGGGGCACCTGGGCATTCTTCAGCCCCGCCTTGACCATATCCTCGACGCGGTCGGCGGCGAGCAGGGTGAGGTCGATATCGCCGGTGCGCAAGCCGGCGATCACCGTGCCAAGTTCGGGCACCGATCGCACCTCGATCTTGGCCAGCTTGGGCGTTCCGCGCCAGCTATTCGTGACGGCCTCCAGTGTGACCGAGCGGCCGGGGTCGTAGGCCGTGATCTTGAACAGACCGGTCCCCCCGAGTGGGCCGGGGTTGCTGCTGAAGGTCGGCTTCTGGCCCTCGGCGGGGTCGACAATGAGGACGGCGAACAGCCGCCGCGGCAAGACCGGGTCGGGCGTCTTGGTGGTCAGGCGGAGGGTGAGGTCGTCGACCGCCTCGACCGTCGCCGGGGTAGGCAGGCGGGCGAGCACGCCGAGCTTGTTCTCGGGGTTGAGGATGCGGTCGAAGTTCCACTTGACGGCCTGCGCCGTGAGCGGGTTGCCGGAAACGAACTTGACGTTCGGCCGGAGCTTGAACTCCCAGGTCGTCTGGTCGAGTGAGCGGTAGGAGGCCGCCAGGATCTCTTTGATGTTGCCGCGCTCATCGGGGGCAAGCAGGGGGTCGAAGCAGACGCGGGTGACAAAGTCGGCCGGCGGGAAGACGTTGTGGGGGTCGATATTCCCCAGGGAAAGCCCGGCGGCAGCGTAGGTGATGGAGCCCCGGGGACCGGCGGGAACGGGCGTGGCAGGAGCGGCCCCGCCACTGGGCTGCTGGGGGGCGGTGACCGGCGCTTGGGCCGGCGCGCAGGCAGCGAGGAGGGTGGCGCCGCTGAAGACGGCGGTGTAGCCCAGGAAGCGACGGCGGCTCAGGCGCGGCGGGTGAGGGCTCATTTCCACCTCGTTTAAAGTCATGGCTCTGCCGGAATTTGCCAGAGCACATCATACAATTAACGCGCTCGCGGTGGGGACCTTTTCTGCCCCCGGCGTGCGGGGTGCAAGCCCGCTTGCTCCGGTGGCGTGCGCTCGGTACGATGAGGACGTGACCCCGGCGGGAACAGCAGTTCCGGCCGCGGGCCAGCAGCTTTGCCCGCTTCCTCGGTGTCGCGCGGTGACGGGTGCCCCCAAGCGGCAGCTGCTGCTCTCACCGGGGTACGGAAAGAGCAGGGGCCATCAGCGAGGATGGCCCAGGAGTAGCTGTGCCCCGACCGTATTCCATGGCTCGCCGCGCCCTGTTGACTGCGGCAACCCGGGAGCGGGTGCTCCGCGCCGCCCTTGAGCTGATCGTTGCCCTTGGCCCGGATGCGATGACCCTCCAGGCGGTTGCTGAGCGCGCCGATGTCGCTCCCGGCACAATCTATTACCACTTTAGCTCGCGCGACCAGCTGCTTGCTGCCGCGTACGACATGCTCCGCGTCGAATGGGAGCAGCGGGAAGCGTGGGCAACCAACGAGACTGCGCCCGCTGCGCAGCTGCGCGCGCTTATCCGCTCGCTCTGCCAGGACTATGAAGGACAGCGCGCCCTGCTGAGCGTGATCCTGCATATTCGTGGCTCGGAGGAGCTGGCCGAGGCGATTGCACGGGTGCGTCACGTCCGCCGGACGGTCCTCACGTCGATCCTGGAGCATGCCCAACGGCTCGGGCTCTTGCGCCTGCCCCTTCTCCGCGCGGTCGCCCTCGCCTATACCCTGACGTCATTCGCCTCCTGGCAGAACCTTGTCGAGGAGATGGGGCTGGCGCCGAGCGAGGTGCCCGGGGAGCTGAGCGAGATGCTGCTCGCGGCGCTGTTCCGCTCGTGCTGATGGTACAGCCAGCCCGCCTGCTCTGGGATGGCCCGGCCGCCGATGTGCTCTGGCTGCTTGCCGTGCCGCCGCCCGCCTACTGGGAGGCAGAGGGGGTGGCGCCGGGGGTCTCGCTCTTCTGGGCGCTCGATGCCGCAGAGCAGCGGCAGAGGGTGGTAGGGGTGGAGGTGGTGGACGCTCTGCACTTTACGGCCTGGGAGCGCCTGCCGCAGCTCCCGACCCTTTGGGAGCTGCCCGGTGAGCCAGCACGCCCGCTCGTTGTGGTGCTCCAGCAGGCGCAACAGGCGCTCCGTGCTGGCGGCCAGCAGCAGTACTGCGCCCGGGAGGAGCCAGCCGCTGGCGGCTGAGGCCCCTTCCCGGGCCAGCGAGGCGGAGGCTAGGGCCGCTTCTTCACCCGGGTGAAGTAGTCCTTGAGGGCGTCGTAGGATGTGCGGTTGCCGCCATCTTCGTCGGTGATCGCCCAGTAGTACTGCTCGTCGTTGGGGGTCCAGTGAGGCGCCGCGAGGTAGATCACCACCATCGCCCCGATCCAGGGCGCCCAGTGCCGCTCAGCGAACTGGAACGCCGTCACCAGGTAGGCCGCCTTCTCCTCCTCCTTTACCCGGTGCCAGTAGTAGGGCGAGTTCGGACGGGGATCGGTAGTCCAGCCGAACTCGAGGATGACGACGCGCTTGGCGGCATCCCCGTTCTCCACCATTACCTGGCGGAGGTCCTCGACGTGGCGGAAGGCGTAGGCGCGGCGCAGCACCTCGGACGACTTGTCGTTGTTCGTCGCGACCGGGTCTTTGGCCACCACGGCCGGGTCCGCCTGGGGCGGCGATTTGAAGCCAGCAGCGTGGACCCCGAGCATATCAAAGTACTTACCCGCGCCAGCAGCGTACATTTCGCGCAGGAACTGGATATCCGGGGTGGCGATCGCCCCGCTGGCTGTGGTCGGCGAGAGGCCGCCGTTGATTACGAGGGCGTCGGGGTCGGCCTTCTTGATCGCCTCGTAGGCCACCCGGAGCATTTCGGTATACTCCCGCGCGTTGGGCGGCTTCCCGTTCCACTCGCGGGCAAGGTTGGCCTCGTTCCAGATCTGGTAGGCCTGGATGCGCCCCTTATAGCGCGCCGCCACCGCGCCTGCAAAGTCACCAAAGTCCTGCATCCGCTGGGGAGGACCATGAAGTTTCGGGTCAGCTCCTGGGCCACGCGCCCACATCGGCGCCACGTCCAGCCGGGCGATCAGGAACAACCCGTACTTCTCGACCGCCGCCACAATCCGATCCGGCTCGTTCCATTCGAACTGGCCCTTCCCCTTCCCCTCGATGAAGTTCCACTGGAACATCTGCTTCACCCAGCGGAAGCCAGCTTCCTTGGCCAGTTGCAGGTCGCGGTCGGTCGTCTTCGGCTCGCCCCAGAGAAAGACCTGCACGCCCGGGTCGGCGACCCCCATCAGTTCCGCCGGTGGCTTACGGGGTGTGGGCGCCGCAGGGCCCGGCTGCCCACTCGAGCCCTCCGATGGCCGCCCGCCCAGCTGGCAGCCAGCCAGGGTGATGGCCACAATCAGGAACAGCAGCGCATGACGGCGCATGAACAGTCGCCTCCTCCCGGTTCGTTCCCAGTATCCTACTCGACCGGCAGGCGCGGAAGAAACCGTTTGGCCTGGCGAGCCCGGAGGTGCACCTGAACGCACGCACGGTCCGTTTCACGGCCCTAGCGAACCTCCGCCAGCAGCGGCCAGACGGCGACGCCACTCGCGAACTCGCCCGCCGCGCTCGCGCCATCGAGGCAGCTGGCTTCGATAGCATCTCCTACGCCGAACTGCTGGAGGGGGAGGTTTTCGCCCCGCTCATGGTGATCGCCCAGGCGACCGCACGGATCGGCCTCCTCAGCCGGGTGGTCAGCGCTTTCGCCCGCAGCCCGGTGCTCCTGGCCTCGGCCGCCGCCTGGGTGGATGAGGCTGCCGGGGGGCGCTTCACGCTCGGGCTGGGTGCGAGCGTGCCCCATGAGGCCCACGAATACCTTGGCGTCGTCGTCGACCGGCCAGCTGCCCGCATGCGCGATACGCTTACCATCCTGCGCGCCCTCTGGGGAGAAGACCTGCCGGGCGTCCAGCGGCTGCCCAGCGGCCGGATCGCCTACCCTGGCCCGGTCATTCAGGTCGAAAGCGCTCGCGCCGACCTGCTGCCCCGCCGGCGGCTGCCGATCTACCTCGCCGCGGCCGGTCCTCTGATGCTGCGCCTGGCGGGGGAACTGGCCGAGGGCGTGATCTTGGAGCTAACCACCCCATCCTACCTCCGCTGGGCCTGGACGCAGATCCGCCAGGGCGCCGCCCGGGCCGGCCGGGACCTTAGCACCTTCGAGGTGGTGGTCCAGGGCACCTGGGTGGACGACCGCGCGACCCCCGAAGCGGCTGCCGGCCGCCAGCGGCTCCTCCGCTTCTGCATTACCCACTGCTGCGACCGCGAGTTCGCACCCCTCTGGGAGCATGGTGGTCTCAAGGCGGAAGCCCAAGCGGTCCGCGAGGCAGCCCTGCAGGGTGATTGGCACGAAGCCGAGCGGCGGGTCGAGCAGTTGCTCTGGCCCCGGCTGGCTGTGCGCAGTGGCGACCAGCCGAGCTTCTGGCGCTGGCTGGAAGGGCACGTTGCCGCTGGTGCAACTACGCTTGCTCTTCCGGCTGAGTTCACCACCCTGACCGGCCTCACCCTCGCCGAAGCCCGCGCCCGGGCCCAGACCGTGCTGCCACCGCGCTTCCCGCCCCCTTAGCCACCGGCTCCCGGGGGCGAAGCTGCCAGCCGCCGCTCGCCTTCTGCCGGAGCACCGAGGATAGCGGCCTGACGATTCGTTCCGGGCGGCTGCTCCTCACTCCCGCGCGAGGAAGCCCGGCTGCAGCTGTCCTGCTCACCCTCCTGCCCGCGGTTCCCTCCCCGCGTGGGTGGCGCGGGAAATAACGCTCTCCCCCCTGGAGAGAGTTACGCGGTTCCCTCCCCGCGTGGGTGGCGCGCCAACCGTCGCCCCCGGCACGCGAGCGAGCGTGTTCACTCCAGCCCGCGGGCCAGGGCAACACCCGGCGGGCATTGCCGGCCAACCCGACTCGACGCCGGATGAGTGATTTGCTTAGATTTACTGAGAATTATTACTAAGGAGGACCCGTGACGGACGAGACGGGCAAGCAGCAGGTCGTGCGCTTTGCCTTCTACAAGGTCGACCCACTCTGGCGACGGCTTCCTCCCGAGCAGCGCTGGGGCGATAAGGAGGAGTTCGCCCGCGTCTTCACGGAAGCAGCCACCGAGCATCTGCTGCGTTCCTACAGCACCATGGGCACCCGCGGCGATGTGGACTTCCTGATCTGGATGGTGGCGTGGGACCTCGAGACGATCCGCTGCTTGAGCGCCCGCTTGCTCGATACCGGCCTTGGACGCTATCTCACGACCCCCTTCTCCTACCTCTCGATGACCCGGCGTTCGCTCTACGTCAAGCACCATCGCCACGAAGGACAAGAAGGAACGCGCACGCGCATCGTCCCCGGAGAGAAGAAGTACCTCTTCGTCTATCCCTTCACCAAGACCCACGAGTGGTACCAGCTCTCCCAGCGCGTCCGCCAGGCGATGATGAACGAGCATATCGTCATCGGCCACAAGTACCCGGGCGTCAAGATCAACACGACCTACTCCTACGGGCTCGACGACCACGAGTTCGTCGTCGCGTTCGAAGCGGATGACCCGGCCGAGTTCATGAACTGCGTCGAGGAGCTCCGCTTCGCCGATGCGCGTCCCTACACGGCTATTGATACGCCGATCTTCACCTGCCTGCGCGGCAGCATCGAAGAGACGCTGGCGTACCTCGGCGGCTAGGGCGGCACACCGCTGGAGGCGCTTCAGGCAAAACACCGGCGTATCCCCGGTGCGACGGTTCGCCCACGTCGTGCCGCAGGTCAGAGCGCCCCGAGCCGCGCGGCGACAAGGTCAGCGAGCATGCTGATGAAGGCAGGATGCTCGCCCACGGTCGAAGCGAGCACAAACTGGAGGCCATACTCCGCCGCGGTCGCGCGCGCCTGGATCCCGAGGTCATAGAGCACCTCGACATTGTCACAGACGAAGCCGATCGGCACGACGACCACTCCTCGCGCCCCGGTGGCGGCAACTTCGGCGATCACCGGGTTGACGTCGGGCTCAAGCCAGGGCGTCCGCGGGTCGCCGCTCCGGCTCTGGTAGGCCACCCGCCAGTGGCGTGCCCCCAGCCGCGCGGCCACGTCCGCTGCGCTCGCGGCAATCTCTTCGCAATAGCACGACTGCTCCGCAAGCTGGGTTGGGATCGAGTGGGCCGAGAAGACGAGCGCCCAGTCGGCCGGCCAGGGCGTCTCCCGCTGACCGAGGGCTTCCCACACGCGCTCCGCCTGGGCGTCGAGAAAGCCAGCCCGGTTGTGCCAGGGCGCCACGTACCCGATCTCCGGGAGGCCATCCTGGCGGGCTGCTTCTGCTGCCCGCAGGTAGCGGTTCCAGCTCTCTTCACTGCGCTGCGGTGCCAGCACGATGCCGACCGCCCGCTGGATGCCGTCCTGCCGCATCTGGGCCAGGGTCTCAGCGAGGAACGGGTGCCAGGCGCGCATCCCCACATAGACGGGCAGGGGCAGGCCCCGCGCCGCCAGGCAGGCCCGCAGGGCTGCCGCCTGGCCGAAGGTCAACCTGTTGAAGGGGGAGACGCCACCGACCGCTTGGTACTGCGCCTCGACCCGCGCCAGCCGCTCTGGGCTCACGGGGCGGCCGCGTGCGATCCCTTCCAGAAAGGGACGGATGTGAGACGGGTGGGTTGGGCCACCGTAGCCGATCAGCAGCACCCCGTTCATCGGTCACTCGCCTGGTAGGCTGCGATCAAGCCAAGGTGATAAGCGTTCATGATCTGGTTGATCCGACTCACCAGCCGTGTCCGCTCGCTACTCGTCAGGCGGGCACTCGCAGGGGTATCGACCGCCGATTCCACCAGTGCATCTCGGAAGAACAGCGCCATCCCAACACAATCGAGCAAGGTCATTCCGGCAGCTTGGCAGGCCTGGGCGTAGCGCTCACCGAAGCGGCGGGCTTCCGCGAGCAAGCCGGCATCGTCATCGCGCTGGGCCGCGTAATGCATCACCAGCCCCAGCAGCGCGCGGCCATCCGCGCGCCGGCGCTCCCGCTCGGCCGCATCGAAGCGCGTGGCCAGCGCTTGCGGCGAGGCTGCTGCCGCCAGGCGCTGCCGGGTATAGTCCAGCCCGTGGGTGTAGAGCGGCTCTTCCGGATCGCGAGGCACCGCGCGCGCCGTCAGGAGCTGGCGCAACTGGCGCTCGGAGAAGCGCCGGTGGCCACCAGCCGTACGAATACAGCCGATCAGCCCGCGCTCGGCCCAGAGCCGCAGGGTGACCGGATGAACACCACACAGCCGGGCAGCCTGGCCAAGCGGCAGCCAGCGGTCACCCGTCGGAACCGGCAGGAATTCTTCCGCCATCGTCAAAAATCTTAGCGATTCTTAGCTTGGTGCCCCAGTATCGCCGGTCTCCCCCCTCCCTGTCAACCGCGGAAGAATCGCGTATCCTCTAGCTAGCAGTTGGTAAGGAGTCCTCATGACCATCGTCGTCTCTGCCCTCTACCGCTATCCGGTCAAGTCGTGCCGGGGCGAGCCCCTCACGGTCGCGCCGCTGGACCAGCGCGGCATCGTAGGGGACCGCACCTTCATGGTGGTGGACAGCGCCGGCGAATTCCTTACCCAACGCGAGCTGCCGCGCCTCTGCCTGATCGCGCCAACAGTCCGGGAGAGCACCCTCACCCTGAGCGCTCCCGGCCAGGCCCCCCTCACCGTGCCGATCCGTCGCGCTGGCGAGGAGCGCCTGGTCCTGGTCTGGAACGACTGGTGCCGGGCAGTCGACCAGGGCGATGCGGTCGCGGGCTGGCTCGAGCGCTTCCTGGAGATGCCCGCGCGACTGGTGCGGCTGGCCGACGATTTCATCCGCCTGGTTGACCCCCGCTACGCGCGTCAGCCCACCGACCAGGTGCATTTCGCCGACGCCTATCCCTTCCTGCTCATTGGCCAGGCTTCCCTTGATGACCTGAACCGTCGCCTTGAGACCCCCCTCGCGATGAACCGCTTCCGGCCGAACATTGTGGTGAGCGGGAGCGAGCCGTTCGCGGAAGACTGCTGGCGCCGAATCCAGATCGGCGCGGTCGTGTTCGAGGTGGTCAAGCCCTGCGCCCGGTGCGCGACGACCCAGGTCGAGCAAGAGACCGCTCGGCTCGGCAAAGAGCCACTCCGCACCCTTGCGCGCTACCGCCTCACACCCGACCGAAAGGTGCTGTTCGGCCAGAACCTGATCCACCATCACCCCGGCACCATCCGAGTGGGTGATACCGTGACGGTGCTAGCGGTGGGCGAGCCGCCCCAGCTACGGGTTGCCAGCGCGCCGAGGGCCTGAGCGCCAACGGGCAAGCACCACCCCGCTTGCAAGGAGCAGCACGCTGGTCAGGATGCTCCCTTCCACTCCGAATCCACCCCCACTCAGCCACTCCGGCCCCGTAATGGTCGTTGGCAGGAGGGCGGCGGTGAAGTTCAGGCCACTGACCGGCAGCCCAAAGAGATGGCTCTGGGCCCAGTTCCAGGCTGCGTGCCAGCCCATCACCGGCCAGATCTGCTGCTCGGCCAGGGCCCAGAACGCGAGCACGAAGGAGACCAGCACCAGGTTGAGCAGGGCGATCGGCGTCACGCCGGGGTTGGCGCCGTGGAGAAGAGCAAAGAGGGCTGCTTGGGCGATCAGGCCCACCACCAGTCCCCCGCGCCAGGCGACCACGGGCAGCAGCCAGCCCCGCAGGAGCAGCTCTTCCGCCGAGCCCTGAACGCTGTAGCCGAGGGCGGCGAGCGCAAGCGGGAGCAGCATCTCAGCAGAAAGCTTCAACCCCTCCAGTCGCGCCGCGCCCACCAACACCAGCCCGGCAACGACCAAGCTCAAGCTGACCAGCCCCAGCCCGGCGCCGCGCAGGTACGCCTCGACTGGCCGCGCCGCTTCCAGGCCAACGCTGCGGAAGGGGCGGCGCTCGACACCGCTGACCCAGATCCAGAGGGCAAGCCAGATCCCCCCGAAGGGGAGGGTAGCCGCCAGCTCGGGGGGAAGCCAGAACACCAGCGGGCCCAGCAGAAGCGCGCCGAGCAGCGCAACGAGCATCCCCCCGCCAACAACGCCCACCAGAAGCAGCGGTGAACGCGGAAGGCGCCCTTGCGCCGGGCCAGCGAGCAGCCGGTTGTCCATCAGTACCACATCGCCCGGACGACCCGACGGTGGCTATAGTCGTGGGTGGTGTGGTCGAAGGTGCCCTCGCAGGTGATCAACGTCAGCAGCGGAATATCTTTCGCGCCCATGATGTCGCCGACGGGCGCCATGTGGGCAGGATAGAGGGTCGAACTTTCGACCGTGTAGAGGAACTGCTGGCCGTCAGCAGCGAACACCTGGATGATGTCGCCGGGAAGCAGCTCCCGCAAGCGGTAGAACGCGCCTGGCCCTCCTTGCCAGTCGAGGTGACCGGTCAGGACGGCGTTCCCCCGCATGCCCGGCTTGGCACCATCCTTGAACCAGACGACCCCCCGGGCGGTCGCGGGCGCCGCGAGCTCCTGGTTGGGGGTGAGCCCGGCCGGCTCGATCGGCAGGTCAAGCCCGATCGCCTGGATCCGCAGGTGAACCGGGTTCGCCGCCGCGGTCGCCACCTTGACGGGCGGCAGCCCGACGGGGTTGCGGGTTGCTGGCTGCGGCGCCATCGTCGGGATCACGAGCGGCAGGCGCGGCGGGCGGGGGGTCGCACTGGGGCGGAGCGCCTGGTCCAACCCGGGAATGGGGGTTGGCTCCTCCCAGACGTCGGGCCCGGAGCGTGCGCAGGCCATCCCCACCACCAGGAGGGCGCCGACCGCAACGCTCAGGTGCAGCAGCGGGCCAGGGCCGCCTTTCACCGTGCTCTCTCCCCGGGAAGGTAGCGCGATGCTAGCACGCTGCTAGCAGAAGCGTCAACCTGCCTGCTGCCGCGAGGGAGTCTGTTCGCTCGTCACCTCCGAGCGCGAGAGTCCGATCAGCGATCCAGCGACCACCCCGAGGGCACCTCCGGCGGTGGCTCCCCCTACCACGAGGGCAATCAGCGAGGCCATCGGCAGCGCGAGGGCCAGCAGCGCCCCTACCACCCCACCGAGCACCAGCCCGACTAGTAGCCCACCGATGATTCCATGCTCGGCAGCGAGCATCGCCCGCCGCTGCTCGCCCGGCTCTCCTGCCTCGGCGATCGGGAGGTCGTAGAGGGCGCCGAGGGTGGCACCATACGCAAGGTGGAGGATGAGGTTCCCCAGGACTGGCAGGGGGCCAGCGCCGAGCGCAAGGCCAAAGACCCCCGCTCCAACCGCAGGAAAGAACACCAGCAGCGAGAGCAGCCAGGGGAGCAGCGAGAAGAGCATCCCACGGCGCCAGCCGGGGCCCGGAAGGCGCCGCGCAAAGAAGGCAGCGTAGACCAGGGCCCAGGCGAGGCCAAAGGCGAGGTGCACCGCCACTGCCAGGGCCAGCCAGTCGCTCGCCGCCTGGGTCAGCTGGTTGTAGGCGAGGGCGGTGAACCAGGTGGTGAGCACCCCAAGGCCCCCCCGCGAGGCGATCACCAGCGCGACGACGTAGCCCAGGAGAAAGACGACCGTCATCACCCCGACCGCGACGAAGCCGGCGCCCAGCGCCCGCGTGCTCCACTCTTCTTCGAACCGTGCTCCACGCATCGCGCCCTCCCGCGGAGTCTACGTCTGCACGATACACGATACCGTACTTCCGCAACTTGCGCGAGGGAGCACACCATCCTGTGCTAGACTTCGCCATCACCTGAGCGAGGTGCCGCGCGAGCGGCACGGTATCCTCACGATGATTGCAGTCGTCAATTACGGGGCGGGAAACCTCCGCAGCGTTGCCAAGGCGCTCGAACATCTCGGTGCCCCGATCGTCGTGACCAGCGACCCGCGTGAGGTCGAACGGGCCGATGCCGTGATCCTCCCGGGAGTTGGCGCAGCCGCCGACACCATGAGCGGTCTCGCGCGGGCAGGGCTGGTCGAGCCGCTGCGGGCGGCGGCACAGGCGGGCAAGCCGTTTCTCGGCGTCTGCATCGGGCTGCAGGTCCTGTTCACGAGCAGCGAGGAAGATGGCGGCGCGGCTTGCCTCGACATCGTGCCAGGGCGGGTCCGCCGGCTGCCCGCGGGCGTCAAAGTGCCGCACATGGGCTGGAACCAGGTGCACCTCAAGGCGAGCCACCCGCTTTTCGCTGGCATCCCCAATGACAGCTTCTTCTACTTCGTCCACAGCTACTACGCCGAGCCCGCCGACCCCACTCTCGTCCTGGGGGAGACCGAGTACGCCCTCCGTTTCTGCTCCGTGCTCGCGCGCGAGAACCTGGTGGCCACCCAGTTCCACCCGGAGAAGAGCGGGCCGCTCGGGCTACGGATCTACGCGAACTTCTGCCGCGAGGCCGGCCAGCTGTGAGCTTCGAAGTCTTCCCCGCCATTGACCTCCGCGCCGGGCGGGTCGTCCGCCTCTACCAGGGCGACTACCAGCGCGAGACCATCTTCGCCGACGACCCCGTCGCGGTGGCCCGCCAGTGGGTGGCGCTGGGAGCGCGCTGGCTCCACCTGGTGGACCTCGATGGTGCCGCCGCCGGTACCCCGCGCAACCAGGAGGCCATCCGCGCCATCCGCGCGGCCGTCGCCGTTCCTCTCCAGCTGGGTGGCGGCCTGCGCAGCGAGGAAGCCGTGGCGGCAGCGCTTGCGGACGGGATCGACCGGGTAGTGCTGGGGACGCTGGCAGTGGAAGAGCCGGAGCGGCTGCGGGCGCTCGCCGCGCGCTTTGGCCCGCGCCTCGCGCTCAGCCTCGATGCTCGCCAGGGGAAGCTGGCGAGCCGGGGCTGGGTGGCCACGAGCGAGCGACGGGTCGAGGAGCTGGCCACCGAAGCGGGGCAGCTCGGTATCGGCTGCCTGATCGTAACCGACATCACCCAGGATGGGACCCTCGCTGGGCCGAATCTCGCGCTGATCGCGGCCGTGCGCGCCGCCTCCGGGCTCGCCGTCATCGCGGCCGGCGGGATCCGCTCGCTGGACGATCTCGCAGCGGTCAAGCGGGCGGGCGCCGCTGGCGCGATCCTCGGTCGCGCGCTCTACGAAGGGACCCTTCCCTTGCCGGTAGCCTTGAGCGTCCAATGTTGACTATCCGCGTGATTCCCTGCCTCGATGTCGCTGCTGGGCGTGTGACCAAGGGCGTCCGCTTTGCCGACAACCGCGATGCTGGCGACCCGGTGGCCCTGGCTCGCTTCTACAACGACGAAGGCGCCGACGAGCTGGTGTTCTACGACATCACTGCCTCCGCCGAGGAGCGCAACATCATGGTCGAGGTGGTGGAACGAACGGCCGAGCAGGTCTTCATCCCCCTTACCGTCGGCGGGGGCATCCGGACGACCGATGACATGCGCCGGATGCTACTCGCCGGGGCAGATAAGGTCTCGATCAACTCGGCGGCCGTGGCCGACCCTGCCCTAATCGCGCGCGGCGCCGAGCGCTTCGGGGCACAATGCATCGTGTTGTCGATCGATGCCTGGTGGAACGGGAGCTTCTACGAGGTGACGACCCACGGCAACCGCCGCCGGACCGGTATGGACGTGGTCGAGTGGGCACGGCGGGGTGTGGCGTTGGGAGCGGGGGAGATCGTGCTGAACAGTGTCGATGCGGACGGTGCCCGCGCTGGCTACGAAACGCGCATCACCCGCTGGGTCGCGGAGACGGTCTCGGTGCCGGTGGTGGCGAGTGGCGGGGCGGGGGCGCTTGAGCACTTCAGCCAGGCGGTGCTGGAGGGCAAGGCCGACGCGGTGCTGGCGGCGAGCGTCTTTCACTTCGGGACCTTGCGCATCCGCGACGTCAAAGTCCATCTGGCGGCCTGCGGGATCCCGGTGCGACCGGGGTGAAGGCGCTCGAGGTAGCCCTCGGCCTGGCAGCAGCGCTGGCACGTCGGCTAGAGCCGGGGCCAGCCGGAACGGCGCTCGTTGCCCAGCGGACGTTGGCGGCCGCGCTGGAACTTGCCGACCGCTTGCGCGCGGGCCAGCCCGGGCAGCCAGCGATGTTGCTCGCCCGCCTTCAGAATGGGCTTGCCCTGCTGCGGCGGCTCGAAGCTCTGAGCGCCGAGGAAGGCGAGCAGCTGCTCGGGCAGTGCACGCTGCTCGCGCATTTGCTCGCACCGCCCGCCCCGACCGGCTGGGACGTGCCGACGGACTGCAGCCCGGCGCTGATCGAGGAGGACGCATGAACACCCTCGCGTTCGACGCCAACGGGCTGCTCCCGGCGATCGTCCAGGATGCCCGCAGTGGCGCCGTCCTGATGCTGGGCTGGATGAACGAGGAAGCGCTCCGACGCACCCGCGAGAGCGGCCGGGTCTGGTTCTGGAGCCGCCGCCGCCAAGCCCTCTGGCAGAAGGGCGAAACGAGCGGCCATTGGCTCCGGGTGGTCGAGGTCCGGCGTGATTGTGACGACGATGTCCTTCTCATCCTCGCTGAGCCGGTCGGGCCGACCTGCCATACCAACCAGCCCAGCTGCTTCTACCGCCGATTGGACGACGAGGCCATCCTGCCGCCGGCAGTTCCTGCCGACCCGGTCCGCGAGCTGTTCGCGGTCATTCAGCACCGCCAGCGCGAGCGCCCGCCTGGCTCCTACACTAGCGCACTCCTCGAGCAGGGGGTTGACCGGATCGGCAAGAAGATCGGCGAGGAGGCGACCGAGGTCGTCATCGCTGCCAAGAACGGCGATCCGGCTCCCCTTGCCCAGGAAGTCGCTGACCTCTGGTACCACTCGCTGGTGCTTCTAGCGGCCTGTGGGCTCACGCCAGAGGACGTCTTCGCGGTGCTCCGCCAGCGGCGGAAGTGACGGCTGAGCAGCAGGGTGAGCGACGAGTTCGACTGGATCGTTGCTGGCGCCGGGCATAACGGCTTGACGGCAGCCTGCTATCTTGCCAGAGCAGGCGAGCGGGTGCTGGCGCTCGACCGCGCGGAGGTGGCAGGAGGGGGTGCTTCGACCCGGGAAGTCACCCTGCCCGGCTTCCGCCACAACCTCCACGCCATGCGGATTGTCCAGCCGAACTTCCGGCCGGTCTACGAGGAGCTCCAACTCCACCGCTACGGGGTCACGCTTGTCACGAGCGACATTGCGACCGCCCACGTCTATGCTGATGGGCGGGCGCTCGTGCGCTACTGCGATATCAACCGCATGGTGGCAGAGATCGGGCGCTTCTCGAAAGCGGATGCACGCACTTACGGCGACCTCTACCGCGAGACGATGCCGCTGCGGCAGGCGGCGCAAGCGGCGCGGCTTGCCTGGCCGGCGCCACCGCCCGGCCCACCCCCAATCGACCCGGCCCGGCCGATCACGGCTGCGCTCCAGCGCTGGTACTTCGCCTCGATGATCGAGGTGCTGCGGGAGCTGTTCGTGGATGAGCACGTCCGGGTGGCCCTGCGCGGCTCCCTCCAGACGGTGAGCTACCCAGCCGACCTCCCGCTGACGGGGCTGAACGTCGTGCTGGCAATGATGAGCCCCCACCTGGCGCCGCCAGCGCTCATCCGTGGCGGCAGCGCCATGGTGGCCCGCGCTCTCGAACGGCTGCTCGGCGAGCATGGTGGCGCGGTGCGGACACGGGCCTGGGTGCGCGAGATCCTCGTGGAAGGCGGGCGAGCGGTGGGTGTGCGATTGGACAGTGGCGAGACCGTGCGGGCGCGTCGAGGGGTAATCGCCGGCTTCGGGCACAAGGTGCTTTTGGACTGCCTCGACCCTGATCTGCTGCCCCCCGACTTCGTTGAGCCGATCCGGCGCTTTCGGGGTGAAGAGATCGTGCTCTTTACCGTCCATGCTGCTGTCCAGGGCCCGCTTCACTACCGGGCCGCGCGTGACAATCCGGATGTCGACCGCTCGATGGACGTCAGCTTTGGCATCACCACGCTGGAGGACCTGCTCAGCCAGTACCACGACGTCCGCACCCAGCGCCTACCGCGGGTGCTCGCTGGCTACAGCGATATCCCCTCGCTCTGGGACCCTTCCTACGCTCCACCAGGGTGCCACAGCGTGGCCGTGGGGGCGAACGTCTCGTACCGGCTAGATGGGACGCCCGAGACGTGGGATACCGTGGCCGCCGAGTACGGTGAGCAATTGCTTGAGGCCTGGCGCCAGTTCACGCATCTGGAACGCAGTGCCATCCTGAAGACGTTCGTTTACAGCCCGCTCGACATTGTGCGAAGCAATCCCAGCTTCATCGAGGCCTCGCCGCTCCAGGGCTCGCCGCTGCCGGACCAACTCGGGATCTTCCGGCCGGCCTACGGCTGGGCTGAGTACGCCACTCCGATTGCGGGGCTATACGTCACCGGGGGCAGCGCCCACCCGATGGGCGGCCTGAACGGGATCCCTGGTCATCACTGCGCCACCCGCATCGCCCGCGACTATGGCCTCCCCCGCTGGTGGGCACCGACCCCTGGCTTCGATGCGGAACCTGCTTCTTCCCCCACCCCGCGGGTGCGGCGACGCTGAAGGGATATTCGTGGCCGCCGCCCGCTGGTAGCATGATGTTCTGCCGGGCGAGTGCACGCTCGGGTGCCTGATCGTCCGGGGAGGGTTGGGGAACGGTGCCCCCTTCCGCGAGAAGCTCCTGCCGATGTAAGCATCGCCTATGCCGTCTGGGCTGGGGTGGGAACAGCACTCATTGCGACCATCGGAGAAAGCTTTGAAGCACTTGCCCTGGTGGGCACAGAGCCGTTCACTGCGGGGTGGTAGCACCGCTTCCACGGCCTTGTCCCCGCCGTCCCAGGAGCGTGGCTTGACCTGGTCTTCGAGACGGGAAAGACCCTTGAAGGGCGAGGGCAGAGCGACCATCTGCTGGTTATCGGGCGGAGGCGCTCGGAGGAGAGTGAAGCCAGCATCCCATGCCCATGACCCTGGTGAGTGAATGCCCGGCCTCGCGCTTCCCACCGAACTGCCGGGCGTCGGCTGCGAACTGAAAGGAGGGAAGCATGAGACCACGCGAGCGGACATGGGCATTGGGTTCGGCATCCAGCTCCTGCTCTGGGGGCTCACCGCGCTGCTGTGGGGACGCTGGCGGAGCGAACTGGCGCTCGCCCACCGGGCGCGCCCTCCCCGTCGCCCGGTCCGGCCAATCAGTCTCTCTACCAGCTCCTGCTCGATACCCATTGGGTCCGGGTAGGCATGATCCCCGGCTATGCCTTCCTTACGGCCTGGCTCACCAAGCGGGCATTCCTCACTCCTAGCAACGGGGAGGAGCGCGGCACGCTCCCTTGCTGAGACGGCGAACTCTCGGGCGGGGGCACCCGGCACCGCCCAAAAGGAGGACTTTACCCATGGCCAACCACGAGTCCACCGGTTTCACCCCTGAAGAGCGGGCTGCCCTGCGGGAGCGTGCCCGCGAACTCAAGGCCGCTGCGCGTCGCAGCCAGCGGGCGACCAAAGCCGATGAGGAGCACGCTGTGCTCGCCAAGATCGCTGAAATGCCAGAGCCGGACCGCACCCTGGCCACGCGGCTGCACGCCATCATTCGCGCGAGCGCACCTGTCCTCTCACCACGGCTCTGGTACGGCATGCCAGCCTATGCCAAGGCGGGGAAGGTCGTCTGCTTCTTCCAGGGCGCGCACAAGTTCAATACGCGCTATGCCACGCTCGGCTTCAGCGATGCCGCTAACCTCGATGAAGGCACCTGGTGGCCAACGGCCTTCGCCCTGAAGGAATTGGACGCCGCGACTGAGGCGACCATCAGCGCCCTCGTGCGGAGAGCAGTGAGCTGAGGGGTGGGTCTGCCGCACGCGCTTCCTGGGCTGCAGCCCCGGCGTAGGGAGGTGGTTTCACCATGACAGCACACCCTCATTCATCGCTCTCACTGGCGCTCCTGCGAGGGATCAATGTCGGCGGGAAGAACCTCATTAATATGAGCGATCTGAAGGAAACGTTTGAGCAGCTAGGGTTCTCTCGTGTCCAATCATATAT
>JAILZB010000053.1 GCA_023512725.1 Chloroflexota bacterium
GGGCCCCAGTAGCTGGTATCGGCGATCCCGGTCGAGATCAGGTACTTCTCCGCCTTCTGGGCGACGTAGCGCGGGTCCCGGGTGTAGGCCTCGCCGGTAATCGGATCCCGGACGTTACAGATCAAAGAGAGCGTCGGGATATCACAGGCCGGGTCGATGAAGGCGGTCACCGGGTCGGGGATCAAGAGCATGTCGCTCTCGTTGATCTCCTGGAACCCCCGGATCGAGGAGCCGTCGAACCCGATCCCCTCGGCGAACATCGCCTCATCCAGCGCGTGGGCGGGGATCGAGAAGTGCTGCCAGGTGCCCGGCAGGTCGATGAACTTCAAGTCGACGAACTTAACGTCGCTCTGGCGGATGAACTCGATGACTTCTTTGGGCGTTGTCACACCCTTGACTTTCGCTTCGGTCACCATCCCTCTGGTTCTCCTTCCGTGCCGGGTGGGCCCGGCGTGAGCTGCTGGAAGTTTCTACGAATGCTCCCCCACCTGACACTGGCGAAAGCCACGGAAGATCAGGGCAAGATTTGTGCTAATTGTACAAATCTCTTCTCACATCTGCCCAGTGCTCTCCGGCTCGCTGCCGGAACGCGCGAGAACACGCCGCCTGCAGCGCACTGTATTCAGGCAGAATGCCCAAATTCCTCGCCGCCCCGCGGCGGACGACGCGGGGGACCCACTAGGCTCCGCAGCACATAGCCGGGCAGGGCCTGGACCGATCGGGGGAAGGTCCGCCGTTCCCGAACGCCTACCGCCTGCCCCAACCGGAAACCGTGCCGCCAGCGCCAGCTGAGGAAGAAGAACCGCGCTGGCACTCGGTTCCCCCAGACATCGAGCCAGAGATGCACCACCGGCGACCCTCCTAGCGTCACCGCGCCCAGCGGACCAGCTCGCCACGCTGCCAGCAGCGCCACGAGCACCCACAGCTCCCAGGAATGGAACAGCAAGGTCAGGCGCAGCTCCTCCCGCCGGACATTCAGCAGATAGTCCGGCAGGTGGTCGAGGTCGATCAGCACCCCACTGGCCAGGATCCAGAGTGCACCGCGGCGGCTCCCCGTCAGCCGCCACTGAAGGAGCGCCAGCCCGCTGCTCACCGCCAGGTGGTAGACCGGCCGCACCGCTGGACTACCTGCGCCTGCCGTTCGTCGGGCGAGCCGGGCTCTCCCCGGAAAACCCGGGTGTCACTCGCCAGCCCGGGCGGGGGAGCTGAAGACCTCCGCCAGCACGGTGCGCAGGCGTGCTGAGTCGATGAGCTGGATTGCAGCACCCTGCGAGGTCGTAAAGCTCACCGTCGGGACGGTCCGGACCACCACCTGGTTGGGGTCGACCGCCGCGGCGAGCCGGGCGAGTGCCAGGATCTGGGCCGGGGTCATATCGGTCTGGATGGTATCGCGCAGTTCGCCGATCAGGCGGGGAAGAACGGGGAGCAGATTGAGCAAGAGAGCACGCTCGCGCGCAGCGAGCAGGATCTGCTGCTGGCGGGCGGCCCGGAAGATATCCGAGTCCTGATGTCGCGAGCGCGCGTAGACGAGGGCCTGGGCACCGTCCAGGTGCTGCAGGCCAGGAGCAAAGTAGATGCGCTGGGTGCTGTAGTACTCGGTGGGGTACTCGTTGTCCTTGAGCGGGCGGGTCACATCGACCGTCACCCCACCCAGCATGTCTACCACCTTGACGAACCCTTGGAAATCGACGTAGGCCACGAAGTGGACCGGCACGCTGAGGTTATAGGAGACGACTCGCTTGGCAAGGGCCGGCCCGCCACCGGGATAGCGTCTCGCCCGGGCATGCACCCAGGTCGCGTTGATGCGGTCTTCCGTCCAGGAGCCGGGGATCGGATAGACCATCCAGGTATCGCGCGGGATCGAGAGCAGGCCAGCGCTGCCCGTTGCTGGGTCAAGGGTGGCGAGGATATTGGTGTCCGCCCGTGCCCAGTCCTCACTTTCGTCCTCGCGGTTATCCAGCCCGATCACGAGGATCGTGACCCGCTCGCGGCCACCCCAGATTGGTCCACTCTCGCCGGGCGCGATGCCACTGCCGACCGCACGCTGCGCCTGGGTGGCGACCCGACGCGCCGCCTCCGCCCAGGCGACGGCGAGGGCGCTGCTCCGCTGGACGAATGTCGCCCCGAAGAGCAAGCTCCCACTGAAGAAGAAGGCAAGGCTCGTCGCCACCCCGATCCGCAGTGCCCAGCGGCCGAGGCGACGCGCAGTGCCCGGGGAAGGACGCCTCAGCGGTCGACGGCGCGGCGGCGCCTTCCGGACGGCTCGCCTCATCGCGAAGACCAGGTAGGCATAGTGTTCGCCCGGAGTATAGCGGCTGGCAGGGCGCAGAGAACGGGGTTGCGCCCGCAGTACCGGCAGCGTGCTGGCGACCTACAATCCACGGCACGACAGCCGGCGCCCGCGACCCTCCTCGCTTGGGGGGAGAGAGGCCGACCGGTCAGGAGGAAAGAACGACCATGACCGAGCGCACGCTCCCCCCGCTCGCTATCGGGCTGAGCGGAGTGGGCAACTCCCCCCGCGACATCATGCGGCTTGCCCGCGAGTTCGAGCACGCTGGCTTCGCCATCATCGGAGCTGGCGATTCAACCTTTGACGCCTTCGTCACCTGTACTGCCATCGCCCTCGCGACCGAGCAGGTGACCGTTCGGACCGGCGTCGCCCTCTGGGGACGAACGCCCGTGCAGACCGTCTTCGCTGCCGCTACGCTGGATGACCTCTCCGCTGGCCGCTTCCGGTTGGGCCTCGGCCCAGGGCCGAAGCAGCGCAGCGAAGCCTGGCATCAGGTGCCCTACGACCGCGTCGTCGCCCGCTTCCGCGACTATGTCCGTGCTATTCGCACTGCCTGGCAGGGCCGACCGGGCCAGCCGGTCTCCTACCCTGGGGAGTTCTATCGCTTCGCCGACTTCGCCCTCTTTCGCCCGCCACTGACCGCCCAACTGCCGATCGATCTGGCCGCGAACGGTCCGCAGATGCTCCGCCTGGCGGGAGCGCTCGCCGATCGCGTGCTGCTCAACAACATGCATGGCGGGCGGTATCTCCGCGAAGTCGCCGTGCCGACCATCCAGGAGGCAGCACGCCGGGCGGGCCGGCCGCCCGAGGCAGTGAAGATTGGGGGTGGCTTTCTCCTCGCCATCGATCGGGACAAGCAGCGCGCTATCGAGCATGCCCGCCGAGCCCTCACCTACAACCTCGCCCTGCCCTACAACCGCGCCCTCCTGAGCTGGTACGGCCGGGAGGAGGACCGCCAGCGTCTCGACTGGGCGGCAACGCACGGCACCCCGGAGCAATTCCTGGCTGCCATCACCGACGAGATCGTCGAGCTGTTCGCCGTCTGCGGTGATGGGGACTACTGCTGCCAGGTGATAGCCTCCTACGGAGATGTGCTGGACGAAGCGAGCGTGAATACGGTGGCGTGGCGCGGCGCCGACCCTGAGGCAGGGTACCGTCAGCTCCTGGAGGTGTTCGGCTGCTAGCCGTGCCGGACTATGCTACAACCCATGGAGCGCCTCGCCCGCTTTGGGCGAGTGCAGGGGAGGAATGATGGCCCTTTCGGAGACGGCACGCCCACCACTGCTTCCACCCGACCTGCCGCTCGACGGCGCCGACCTTGTCGTCGCCCAGTTCGTTGCCGCCGGGGTGGAGACCCTGTTCATCAACAGCGGCACCGACACCTTTCCAGTCCAGGAGGCGATCGCCAAGCGCCAGGCCCTTGGCCTGACGGCACCACGGGTCGTGCTCTGCCTCGATGAGATGGTCGCTGCGGCAGCTGCCCACGGGCACTTTCTGGTCAGTGGCAAGCCACAGGCGGTGCTCGTCCACGTCGATGTCGGCACGCAGCAGCTTGGTGGAGCGGTTCACAACGCCCAGCGCAGCCGGATCGGGATGCTGCTCTGCGCCGGCCGCGCCCCCTTCAGCATCGATGGCGGGGGAGAGTTCCGGAAGGCGCGCAAGTCCCACATCCATTGGATCCAGGAGCAGCGCGACCAGGCCGGGATCGTGCGCACCTACACCAAGTGGGAGTACGAGCTCCGGAGCAGCCACTTGGCTGGCGAGGTAGTCCAGCGCGCCTGGCAGGTAGCGGCGAGCGCCCCAGCGGGACCGGTCTACCTGGTGCTCCCGCTCGAATCGCTGCTCGACCCCGCGCCACCCGCCCTGACCCCTCCCGAGCGCTTCCCGCCGCTGGCGCCACCTGCCCCGCGTCCCGAGCTGATCGAACAAGCAGCCGACCTCTTGGCAGCTGCCCGCGCTCCCCTGATCGTCACCGGCATGACGGGGGTAACACCCGCTGCCGTCGCCGCGCTGGTGGAGCTGACCGAGACCCTCGGTGCGCCAGTCGTGAGCGACGGGAGCCGCCTCTCGTTCCCGACCACCCACCCGCTCTGGGCCGATAGTGGCGACGGCACGCCCTTGGTGGCCGAGTGCGATGTACTCCTCAGCCTCGACATCGAGGTGCCCTACATTCCGGCGCGCGCCCACCTCCCCCCCACGGCGCGCCACATTAAAATCGATCTTGACCCCGTCAACCCCAGCGTGCCCCTCCAGGGCTTTCCGGTCGATCTGGCCATCCAGGCCGATAGCGCGCTCGCACTGCCCGCCCTGACCGCTGCCCTTCGCGAGCGGCTGCGCCATCGCCAGGAGGAAGTCGCGGCGCGCGCC
This sequence comes from Chloroflexota bacterium, assembly GCA_023512725.1. Taxonomy (GTDB): domain Bacteria; phylum Chloroflexota; class Dehalococcoidia; order SpSt-223; family SpSt-223; genus JANWZD01. Next base: position 4,658 of record JAILZB010000053.1, read on the forward strand.
ACTGCGGTCGCCGCTGCCAACGCCGAGCGCCAGCGCCGCTACCGTGCCCTTGCCCACGCCCGCCGGGATGAGCTGCCGATCAGCCCGCTGGCACTCTTTGCGACCCTCGGTGACCTGCTGGATGACGAGTGGACCCTCCTCGATGAGGCGGTCGGCGCCTCAGCCTGGCTGACCCGCCTCGTCCCCCGCACGCGACCGGGAAGCCTCTACAAGAGCGGAGGGTCGTCGCTTGGTTGGGCTCTCGGGGCTGCCGTGGGTGTCAAGCTAGCGGAGCCAGAACGGCTCGTGGTGGCGGTCATGGGGGATGGCACGTTCGTCTACGGCTGCCCGACGGCTGCGCTCTGGGCGGCGGATGTCCAGCAGACGCCCTTCCTGACCGTCATCAACAACAACCGCCAGCACGCCGCGACGCGCAATGCGCTGCGCATGGGCTATCCCGAGAGCTACGCCGAGCGCACCGGCTCCTGGCCCGGCATCCTGATCGACCCGCCACCCGACTACGCCGCCATTGCCCGGGCCTGCCGTGCCCACGGGGAAACGGTCGACCGCCCAGAGGAACTGGAGCCTGCTCTGCGGCGCGCGATCGCGGCGGTCCGGAATGGCCAGGCTGCGGTCGTCGATGTCCGTACTACCCACGTCCTGGCTTAGCGGGGCGGCGGACGCTGGCGGCCAAATGGATAGGTGAGGCCGAGGAGCAGCCCGCCGATCGCTCCAACGTAGACCCCGGCAAAGAGGAGAAAGAAGAGGGTAGCAAGCGGCCCTTCTTCGCTACCAGTGAGGGTCCAGGCGAGCGTCTTCGCAGCCATCCCCGGCAGGTAGAACAGGTACTTGCCACCCGTCGCCACCAGCACCACCGCGACGAGGAACAGGATGGCGAGCCCGAGGAGGCGAAGCGCGCTCCAGACCGGCCCCACGGTTGCAGTATCCTCCATTGCGCTCACCGCAGCAAGCGGTCGCCCATGCGCTCGCCAGCCGATAGACTCCTGGCCGATGCGACCTACGGTTCTGCTCTCCCTCGTCGCGACGCTCTTTCTCCTCCTTGCTGTGACCTATTCGCTGGTGATTCCGCCGTTCGAAGCGACCGATGAGGTCTCTCACTTCCAGTACTCCCAGTTCCTCAAGGAGCACCGTCGCCTGCCACGCCAGGCTCACCAACGAGAGCAGCTTGAAAACGTCGTCGCTCACAACCCACCGCTCTACTACCTCGCGGTGCTGGCAGTCGTCTGGCCGGTCGATGCCAGCGACCTTGCGCAGGTGGCCCCCCTCAACCCGGACTTCCTCTGGGGCGACCTGAATGCCGGCGGCCCCTTCGTCCATCGCCACGACCCGGTAGGCGAGCGCTTCCCCTGGAGCGGAGCGATCCTGGCGCTCCATCTCGCTCGGCTGGTCTCGGTGGTGGCAGGCGTGTTCACCGTGCTGGGAGCAGCGCGGATCGGCCAGCGGCTGCTGGGTCCTCCAGGCGGGGTTGTGGTGGCAGCGCTGACGGCCTTTCTCCCTTCCTTCATGTTCACCTCGGCGACGGTGCATAACGATGCGTTTGTCACCCTCTTCGGCGTCTGGGCGCTAGAGCGGCTGCTGGCGATCAGTGAGGAGGGGGCCTCCTGGCGACGCTGGCTGGTGACCGGAGTGCTGCTCGCTGCCGCTGGCCTCAGTAAGCTGGCGGGGTTCCTGCTGGTTCCCCTGCTGGTGCCCGCGGCGCTGGCAGCCGCCCGGCGGCAGGGAAGGCACCCGGCCTTCACGGGGGCAACGCTGGCCCTCGCCACGGTGCTCGTGCTGGCAACCCCATGGTTCGCCTGGAACCTGGCCACCTACGGCGAGCCGACCGGGTATCTCCTGTTCTCCACCAACCCCCTCTTTCCCATCCGCGAGGCGCCGCTGCCGTTGCCTGCCATCCTCCCTGAAGTGGGACCGCGCTCGCTCCTCTTCCACACCTTCGTGCTCGCCTTCGGCTATCAGGATCGACTCGGTCCCTCCTGGCTCTACGACGCAGCGCGGTTCCTGGTGGTGATAGGGGTGGCCGGGCTGCTCCTGCGGCTTGGGCGTGAGCCTGCCTCGTCGCTCCGCGCCCTGACCCGGCCTCCGGTGGTGATCGCCCTCCTTGCCCTGGTGCTCTTTGTGGTCTCGCTGGGGCGTTACGTCCAGACATTTCTTTCCGGGGGGCACGGGCGCTATCTCTTCCCCGTGCTCCCCATCCTCGCCACCGGCCTAGTCGCAGGCTGGTCGGCGTGGCTGCCGCGGAGCGCCCGCCCCGCTACCCTCGCTCTGGCCGCCGCGGCTCTGGCTGCGCTAGCAGTTGCCACCCCGTTCCTGATCATCGCACCGGGGTACGCCCTTACTGGTGAGGTCACGGGCGCCCGGCGGGAGGAACTCGCTCGGCGCCCGCCGCTGGCTACCTTCGACCAGCAGATCGCACTGCTTGAAGCGGAGGTGCGGCCGACGGTCGCCCGGCCCGGCGAAGAGGTCCGCGTGCGGCTCGTCTGGCAGGCCCTCACTCCGGTGCTGCGCAGCTACCAGGTGTTCGTCCAATTAGTCGGGCCGGCGGGCGGTGCCGGTGGGGTCAACCGGGCGCCGGGGAACGGCCTGGCGGCTACCAGCCGCTGGACCCCCGGCCTGATTGTCGAGGATGAGTTGGTGCTGGTCGTGGAGCGCACGGCACGCCCGGGGCGGTACGAGGTGTGGACCGGTTTCTTCCAACGGGAGAGTGGTGCCCGGTTGCCGGTCAGCAGCGGTCCTGACCGTGGGGGCACGACGGTGATCGGTCAGGTCAAGGTGCCACCCCCGCCGCCCGAGGTGCCACCAGTTGCGCTCCCGTTCGTCTACGCCGGGCAGCTCGCGCTGGAAGGGCGCAGCGAGATCCCGCCGGTGGTCCCGGGCGGACGTTTACCGCTTGTCCTCTTCTGGCAGGCACTGGCCCAGCCCAGGGAGGATTACAGCCTCTCGCTCCAGCTCCTCTCCTCCCAGGGGGTCGTGGCGCAGCTCGATGGACCACTCGGCGGGGCATTGCCGACTTCGGCCTGGGAGGCGGGCGAGCGCCTCGCCACCCACCATGAACTCCCGTTGCCACCAACGCTGCCGCCGGGCCGCTATGACCTTATCGCGGTCGTATACCGCCTTGCGGATGGCAGCCGGCTGTCGGCTGGTGGTACCACTGCTCCCGTGATCGCCTCAGTCGAGGTAGGGAGGATGAGATGACGGCTCCTTCACGCTTGCCCCTGAGGTCAGTCACCGTGGGCTCTCCGCGGGGGGGAGAGCCCTTCCCGCTCCGGCTCGCACCCCGGGCGAACCGCGCCCTGGCCCGCAAGGCCCCCCGTGCCGTGCGGGTGGAAGCGCTCACGCGGGAACCTGGGCAGCTCACCCTCGCGCAGTGGCCACGGCGATGAGCCTGACGCTCGTGCTCGGCGGGGTCCGCAGTGGCAAGAGCGCCTATGCGGAGCGCCTAGCCCGGGAGCCGGTGCTCTACGTCGCCACTCTTCGGGCGGAGGATGAAGCCTGTCGCCGCCGGATCGCCCTCCACCGCGCCCGGCGGCCGAGCCATTGGCCAACGCTCGAAGCCGTCAGCAAGATCGCCGAGCAGGTGCAGCGCATCCGGCCCCTGCCAGCGACTGTGCTGCTCGACGGCTTTGGGCTTGTGGTTGCCGCGGCGCTTGAGCAGCAGGACGCGGAAGACCAGATTGCTGCCGAGGTAAAGGCGATCATCGCGGCGAGCGAGCAGTGCGACTGGATCGTGGTCTCCGAAGAAGTCGGGCTGGCGCCACTGGCGGCGACAGAGGTCGGCCGCCGCTTTCAGGACCTGCTCGGCGAAGCGAACCAGGCGCTCGCGGGGGCAGCACGGCGGGCTGTCCTGGTGGTGGCGGGCCGTGCCCTGGTGCTGCCGTGACAGTCTGGCTACCTGCTACTGCGGGAGAACTTGTCCAGGGGATGGTGGAGGGCGTGCACCTACACGTCTCGGCACCGATCGACCGCTTTGCCCAGGCGGCTTTCCTCCCTCTCCCACTTCCGCTCAGTGGCCCACCGGACCGGCCGAAGGCACTCGCAGCGGTCGCCCGGCTGCTGGAGGAACAGGGGCTGCCCCGCCAGGGCAGGCTCTGGATCTGGTCCTCGCTCCCGCGGGGCAAAGGGCTTGGGAGCAGTACAGCCGATATCGGCGCTGCGCTCTTTGCCACCGCTACCGCCCATGGCGTGGTCCTTTCTTCCTTGGCTGCTGCCCGCCTGGCCTTGCAGGTGGAACCGACCGACGGCTCGCTCTTTCCTGGCCTTGTGGTGTTCGACCACCGTGAGGGCCGCTGGCTGGAGCTGCTGGGGCCACCGCCGCCAGTCGCCTGCGTGGTGCTTGACCCGGGGGGAACGGTCGATACCCTGGCCTTCAACGCCCGCGACCAGCGAGCCCACCTCCGTGCCAACGAACCGCTCATCCGCGAGGCGCTGGCGATGGTCCGCGCAGCCTGCCGGGAAGGGGATGTGACGCTGCTGGGCGCTGCCGCTACCCTCAGCGCGCAGGCCCATCAGGCAGTGCTGGAGAAGCCGCTCCTCCCGCTTGCGCTCGCGCGCGCGCGGGAAGCAGGGGCAGCGGGCGTCGCCGTTGCCCACTCGGGGACGGTGATCGTCGCGCTGTTCGACCGCCGGCGGGCCGATGTGGCCGCTGCGGCGCGCTGGCTGGCGCGCCAGCTCGGCTGCCCAGCCTGGGTCGCCACTCTCATCTCTGGTGGTCCCCGCTTCGAGCGGGCGTGGCTGGCAGGTATCGCAGCGGGTCTCGTATCATAGGGCGCGGGTCGTCAGCCGCGACCAGAGTCCTTCACCCCCACGCGTCGCAGCACCGCTCCTGGTCCTTACGCTGGCCCGCGGGAGCCGAGCAGTGTACCTGGCAGTGTTTGGCCAGCCGTTAGCGGGAAAGAGCACCGTGTACGAGGCACTGACCGGGGCGGTGAGCGATCCGGTCGGGAGCGGGCCAGCGCTCGCGACGGTCAAGGTGCCCGACCCGCGACTCGACCGCTTGATAGCGCTCTTCCGCCCGAAGCGCACCGTGCCCGCCGATGTCGCCTTCGCCGACGTGCGGGTCGCTGGCACGGCCTTCAGTAAACATGCGGGGCTCGCCCCCGCCTACGTCGAGCGGCTGGCCCAGGCAGATGCGCTGCTGCTGGTGGTGCGGGCATTTCCGGATGAATCCGTTCCCCACCTGGAGGGCAGTGTCAATGCGTGGCGCGACCTCGCCGCGATGGAGGAGGAACTTACCTTCACCGACCAGCTCCTGCTGGCAAAGCGGCTGGAACGAATAAGCGAACTGCTCGGGAAGGTGAAGCCGGCCGAGCGGGAGAGCATGGAACGCGAGCGAGTGCTGCTCCAGCGCTTGCTCAGCAGCCTGGAGCGCGGCCTGCCCATCCGAGACCAGGCCCTCACTGCCGAAGAACGCAAGCTGATCCGGCACTATCGCTTCCTGACCGAGAAGCCGCTCCTGGTGGTCCTCAACCTGGGCGAGGAGCAGCTCGCCGAGGTAACGCAGTGGGAGGCGGCACTCCAGGAGCGGTTGCACGGGACGCGGATGGCTGGTGCCTGCATCGCGGGCAAGATCGAGCGGGAGCTCGTCCAGTTGGAGGAGCCGGAGGCACAAGAGTTCCGACAGGCTCTTGGGATCGCTGAACCGGCCCGCGCCCGGATCCTCCGCACGGCCTACCGGCTGCTGGGGCTGATCTCCTTCTTTACGGTTGCCTCGAACGAATGCCGGGCCTGGACGATACCAGCGGGAACGCTCGCCCCTCAGGCCGCAGGAGCGGTCCACAGCGATATGGAGCGCGGCTTTATCCGGGCCGAGGTCGTCCACTACGATGACCTGGTGGCGGCGGGGAGCTTCGCCGAGGCGCGCCGGCGCGGGCTGGTGCGTTCCGAGGGAAAGCAGTACGTGGTGCAGGATGGCGACGTGATCGAGTATCTGTTCAATGTCTAGACGGTGGGTGAGATGGCGACGACAAGCGAAGGTGGCTACGACATCCGATTGGCCCGGCAGGAAGACCTGCCGCGCCTGCGCCAGATCCGTGTCACGGTGGCAAACCCGGAGGGGAAATCCGCCCGCAAGGGTTTTGCCGACGCGATTGAGCGCGGAGAAGTGCTGATCATGGAGCGGAGCGATGGCCGGGGCGCGCCACCAACCCTGCTGGGCTTTATCGAATGGCGGACGCGCAGCGATGGCTCGGTGGCGATCCGCGATTTCGGGACCGCCGGCGACCAGCCCGACCCGGTCATCATCAAGCGGCTGGTGCGCGAAATGCTGCGGCTGGTCCCCGCGGGGCCGGGTGAGGTCGAGCTGAAGACCCGCGCCAATCTCGAGCCATGGACCACGATTGTGAGTGAGCTGCCCGGTTTCGAGGTGAGCGAGCGCGAGTTCAGCCGCGGGACGTGGTGGACAATCTGGACGTGGAAGGGAGAGCCTGCGCCACGGCGGCCGGAGCGCCGTCCAGAACGGGGCCGCCCCCGCCGCTAACTTCGGGCACCATCCCATCTTCCCCGGGCGTTCGTTCGTTCAGGTGGGATTTACCAACCCGGTGGACTGCGCTATCCTAGCGCGGAAGTGCCGGGATCCAGGCGGCAGGGCACATCCGCTGCCACCGCGGGAAAGGCGTGAGATACCCGTACGGGTTGCTGCACGCTGGCCGGCGCCACCCTACCGCGCGCGGGGGGTGGGCAAGCGCAACGCCGCGGCAGTCTGACTGCGGATGGCCCAGGCAGCTCAACCGTCCGCGGGCGAGGCGCTGCGCTTCCCCGCGCTGCGGGCAGGCAGCGGGTGCCAGCCGCACCCGGCAGGAGGGAGAGCGCTGATGTACCTCTCGCGGCTGTGGCTCAACCCCCGCTCACTCCAGGTTCAGCGCGCGCTCCTCGATTGCCACCTGATGCACCAACGGCTGATGCTGGCCTTTCCCCCCGACGTTGGCGGGCGAGCCGGGGCCGGGCTGCTCTACCGGATCGATCCGAACAGCCAGGGCGGGAGGCTCGTCGTCCTGGTGCAGTCACGGGTGATGCCGAGCTGGGCAACGCTGCCAGCAGAGTGGCTGCTCCGCCATCCCGACAACCCACGCGTGATCGACCTCGCACCGCTGCTTGAGCGACTCACCCCTGGCCTCCGGTTGGCCTTCCGCCTGCGCGCCAATCCGACGCGCAAGGTCGATGCCCGGAACGCCCCGGAAGGCGAGAGCGTGGGCCAGCGAGTGCCACTGCGGCAGGAGCGTGAGCGCCTGGCCTGGCTCGAGCGCTACGCCCAACGCGGGGGATTCGTGCTCGAAGCGGTGACGATTGAGGGGCGGCCAGTCCAGCCGGCTGTGGTCGAGCATTCGCCAGCCGTCCCTGCTCCGGCGGAGCCGTTGATCGGCGGCCGGCGGGAAGTGGGAGGGGTGGCGCACCGGCTCACCTTCGAGCCGGTGCTCTACGAAGGCATCCTACGCATCACCGACGAAGCAGCGTTTCGCGCCACCCTGCTGAACGGCATCGGGCCGGGCAAGGCCTACGGCATGGGGTTGCTCTCGATCGGCCGCACCGACTGAGCGCGCCTCACCCCACCGCGGGGCAAGCGCCTGATCACCGCCAGAGCCAGGCGGCTGTGACGCCCGGGCTTCCCGTGCTGTCTCTCTCCCGACGCGGAAAGCGCTTGCCTGCCAGCACGGGAGGATGGTTCCGCTCTCTGCGCCTGCCCGGGAGGAAGCTCCGGTGCGAGATCGCTCAGGCAGGCTGGGACACGCTGAGCGCGTGGGAAGTAGTGATCACGCCGCGGTAGAGGAAGTGAATCTGGCGTAGCGCCGCTTCCAGGTCGAACTCGGTCAGGGCGGAGATGGCATCCTTGGGCACGATCACCTTGAACCAGCGGAGTGCCGCGCTCCCGGCCGAGTGTAGCACGCCGATGTTCGCCACCGTGCCGGTCACAATGAGCGTATCGACCCCCGCTACCCGCAGATCATGGTCGAGGGAGGTGCCGTAGAAGCCATCGTAGCGCCGCTTTTGGATGACCAGTTCGCCCGGTTGGGGTGCCAGTTCGGCCACGATCTCCCAGCCCCAGCTGCCGATCAGGCAATGCTCGCCCCAGATGGGGAACTCCGGGTCGTTCGGCAAGTGGGTGTCCTGGGTGTAGGCGATGAACTGGCCGCGCTGGCGCGCCGCCTCCAGCAGCCGGCGGATCGCCGGGAGGGTCTCCCGCGCTGTTGGCACCACCAGCTTGCCTCCCTCTTTCACAAAGTCGTTCTGCATATCGACGATGAGGAGCGCTGTTCGCGCTGGATCGATGGTGACGTGCTCGGTCACGGGATACTCGGGGACAACAACCATCCGTTCTGCCATCGTCGTACACCTCCGGCGTCTCCTTCATATTTATGGTAGAAGCACCCGCGCTCTTCCCTGCTCCCTTGCCCGCCTGGTGGCCAGGGCTTCCGCCCCGCTTCCGGACCGCTACGCTGCCCCCCGGCGGGGGAGATAGACAATTTCCGCCCCGATGCGCTCGCCGAGGGTGAGGATCCCCACCGAGGGTTGCGGCTGCAGGCGGGGCTCCGTCGCCGAGCCAGGGTTGAACAGCAAGAGGTCGCCGACCCAATCGATGCGGGGCTGGTGGCTGTGGCCAAAGACGATCACCGCCACTTCGCCGGGGGGAAAACTGTGCCGCGCCCGCTCGACCGTGGTGCGCGCGGTGCCTTCATCCCCGTGCACCAGCCCGATCCGAACCCCCGCAACAGTGATGACCTTGCGCCGGCCGAGCCGGCTCACCACCTCCGGCGGGTCGATATTGCCCGCGACGGCTTCGACGGGGGCGATCGTCGCCAGTTCGTCCAGCACCGCCAGACTTCCCAGGTCGCCCGCGTGAAGGATCCGTTCCACGCCCTGGAAGATGCCCCGCACTTCGGCCGGCAACGGCCGACCATGGGTATCTGCGATCACACCAAGGCGCATCTCTCCACTCCGACAGCAGCACTATAATCGCTGTAAGGGGGGCCGGATGGCGAGATACCGACGGGGGCTGATCGCGCGGCTACGGGCTAGTGGAACCGATATCGTCTGGATCGCTGAGCTGATCCCAAGCGAGGCTACCGAGTGGTCGCCCCCAGAGCAGTGGTCCCCGCGCCAGGTGATGCTGCACTTGCGCGACGTCGAATATGGGGTCAACCTAGCCCGCATCCAGGCGACTGTCCTCGAGGAGAACCCTGAGTTTCCGCGCTTCGATGCCGACACCTGGCGAGCAAGCAACCGCCCGGAGCCTCAGAGCTACGAGCAGCTCGTGGCCGACTTTGCGGCCGGTCGACGCGACCTTACCGCCACTCTGGAGCGGCTGGATGCCAACGACTGGCTGCGTCCAGCGCGGACTGCTGCCTTCGGCCCGGCAACCCTGGAGATACTCGCCGAGCGGGCTTACCTCCATACGCTGGACCACCTCCAGCAGCTGATTGGACTCCGCCGTGCCTTCCTCCGCGAACGAACCCGCAGTCCGGCCTGAGCCGGGCGCGATCGTCCGCGCCCTGACAGCGGAAGCGGAGGCACTCGGGTTCGGGGCCGTAGCCATCGCCCCAGCCACGACCCTCGCCGCCGACCAGGCAGCCTATCGCCAGCAACTGGCCGCTGGCCACTTCCGCGGAATGCCCTGGCTGAACGAGGAGCGTGCCCTCGCCTTCGAGCCGGAGCGCCTGCTGCCTGGCGCACGCTCGGTTATCGTGCTGGCGATGAGCTATCACACGGCGGAGCCACCCACGGTGGCAACGCACGGCCCAACAGGGCAGGTTGCTCGCTATGCCCGCGGCCGCGACTACCACGCCATCATCCGCCCGCGGCTCCGCCGGTTGGTGCGTCGCCTGGAGGAGCTGGTTGGGCACCCGGTGCGGGCACGCCTGTTCGTCGATAGTGGGCCGCTGGCTGAGCGCGCCTTCGCCCGCCTGGCCGGGTTAGGCTGGATCGGCAAGAACACCCTGCTCCTCCACCGTCGGCTCGGCTCCTGGACGGTGCTCGGTGCCATCCTGACCGACCTGGAACTGCCCACCGGCCAGCCACTCCGGACGAACTGCGGCAACTGCGACCGCTGCCTCCGTGCCTGCCCGACCGATGCGTTCGTGGCCCCCTACGTGCTCGATGCCAGCCGCTGCATCGCCTACCTGACGATCGAGCACCGTGGTCCCATCCCCCCTGAGCTGCGGGCTGGCCTGGGCGACTGGGTCTTCGGCTGCGACCGCTGTCAGGAGGTCTGCCCGGTGAACCGCAAAGCGCTGCGCGCAGCGCTGCCGGACTTCGCGCCGCGTCCCGGGCTCGGCAGCCAGACTGAGCTGCTCCCCTTGCTCGCGCTTGACCAGGCTGCCTTTGCTGAGCGGTTCCGCGGCAGTGCCGTCCGCCGCGCCGGGCGGGATGGCTTCGTCCGCAATGTGGTCATCGCCCTCGGGAACCACCGCGACCCCACTGCGGTGCCAGCGCTGGTGCGTCTGCTCCAGCAGGACCCCAGCCCGGTGGTGCGTGGCCATGCGGCCTGGGCGCTTGGCCAGATCGGCGGGGCGGTCGCTCAGCAGGCTCTCCAGGCAAGCCAGGATGACGACCCCTTCGTCCGCCAGGAGGTGGCTGCCGCCCTCCAGAGGTTGCCGCAGCGCCCGACCCCGGAAGACACCGCCCCTACTCCTGCGCCTTCCGAGACGGCAGTGGCTGGACGCTCACCCTGAAGGGCGGGCCGACGTGCCGATCAGCTGCCACCAGACCCCCGCCGGGAGGACGACCGCCGCCGCTGGCTCACCGAACTCATTGCGGCAGATGGGGGTCACCTGCCCGCCGAGCGCCTGGGAAGCCGCGAGCACCCCGGCCAGGTCGCCGGTGCGGAAGGAGAAGAGGGTCACACCCTGCCCACCGGGCCGGCAGACCTCGCGCCCGTCCGGCGCTGGGGCGAGCGGCTGGAAGATGAACAGCAGCCCTTCGGGAAAGCCGGGAGCGCCGAGCTGGGTGTAGAGCACGCGTTGGCCGGGCCGGAGTTCAAGGTGGGTGCGCGCTCCTTCCTGCTGGTCGGAAAGTTCACGGCCGCCGCGGCGCTCCAGCCCGAGGACATCGCAAAACCAGCTCAGCGACTGCTCCGCCGGAAGGACCACGCCATGATGGGTGAAGGGGCTGACCCCCCGCGGCGAGCTCGGCCAGACCCGCCCATAGCCGGGGCGAGTAAACCCGGTCCGGCCGAAGAAGACCTGGCGGGTCTCCGGCCCGGTAACCAAAAACTCGCGCATGACGATCGGGCGCCGGAAGAATCCTGGTGGCTCGTCCGGCGAGCCCATCCATGCCCGCACTAACCGGTTGACCTGCCAAGGCTCACCGGCTGCCGCCCCTTCGAGGAAGCTGTCGTAGAGGTCCACGACCCCATCGACCAGAGCAGCCGACCAGCGCATGGCGAGCGAGATCGGAGGAAAGTCCGCCGCCCGCCCGGGCCGGAGTTCCTCCCATTCTAGCAGCCGGACCAGGCTGTACTCGGCCGTCTCCCCGTTCTGGAGGCGGAGCGCCCGGGCAGCCCGAGGCCAGCCATACAGCTGCTCGGCCGTGGCGGCATCCAGCTCGCCGCGCGCGACCGGGCGGTAGCCCATCTCCGCCCAGTAGCGCTCCGCTGCCGCTAGGTCCTTTACCCCAATGATCGCTTCGTACACAGGTCCGACTGTGCTCATCGCCCTTCCGCGGTGGGATTTGCTCGCAGGTGCTAGGCTTCTTTCGTGGGCAGTGCTGCCGCAATCGTAGCACACGCCCCTCTCATCCCCGGCGGAGGGATTTCACGATGGGTGTTCGGTCCCTGCGCGTCCTTTTGGTACCGCTTGGGCTGCTGACGGCCTGCGCACCTGCCAGCGCGCCAGCGAGCCCGGCTCCGGCCAGCGATGCCACTCCCCAGCGAGCAGCCAACCAGCGCCTGGTCGTGGCCTACAGCGCCCTCTGGTCCACGCTCGACCCGACGACGATCAACATCGGGCGGGCCTACGATATCTTCGAGACGCTCGTGATCGCCGATCCGCAAGGCAAGAACGTTGAGCCGCTGCTGGCCACCTCCTGGCAGATGCTCTCTCCCACTACCTGGGAGTTCAAGCTCCGGCCGAACTCGAAGTGGCACGATGGCAGCACCGTCACGGCGACGGACGTCAAGTGGAGCTTCGACCACTACACCGACCCCGCGCTCCGCTCGCCGATCGCCACCCGCATTCCGCTCTTCGAGTCCGCCCAGGTCGTCGACCCAGCCACCGTCCGCCTGACTACGCGCCAGCCCGACCCGATCTTCCTGCGCGCGGTCATGGACGTGCCCATCCTGCCGAGCGCCTACTACGAGCGGGTGGGCGCCGGGGAGTTCCGCACCCGACCGGTCGGGAGTGGTCCCTGGCAGGTGCGCGAGTACCGGCCGGAGGACCGCGTCGTGCTCGTTCCCTTCCCGGAACATCCTACCAAGAAGCCGATCTTCACCGAAGTTGTCGTCCGGGCGATCCCAGAAGCCTCGGCCCGCGTCGCTGGCTTGCGCACTGGTGAGCTGGACCTGATCAGCGACATCGCACCCGACCAGGCCGAGACCCTCAAGCGGGAGGGGATCCAGATCATCTCGACCCCGATCGGCCAGGTGTGGGGGTTTTGGATGGACAGCGTGATCGAGGGTTCACCGACGACCGACCGGCGCGTCCGCCTCGCGATCAACTACGCCATCGACCGGCAAGCGATCGTCAAGAACATTTACCGCGGCTTCCAGGATATTGCCGACGGGCAAGTGATCACCCGCGAGACGTTCGGCTACAACCCGAACCTCAAGCCCTACCCCTATGACCCGAAGCGCGCCCGCGAACTGCTAGCCGAGGCGGGGTACCCGAATGGGTTCAAGACGCAGATGTCCGGCCGGACGACGGTTGCCACCAACCAGGCTCTGCTGCAGTTCGTCCAGGCCAATCTGCGTGATGTCGGTATCGAGGCCGAGATCGTCTCGATCCCTCCCGGCACGGGCGTGCTGGACCGTTTTATCGGCACCGTCCCCCGAGAGCCGCTGTTTTTCATCGAGATCTCCACGCGACCGGCGCTCGATGCCTCGTTCGCGTTCACCTGGTTCCTCTCCACGAACCCGGGCGCAAACGGCACCGGGACGAAGCACTACAACAACCCGCGCTTCGACGAGCTGTTCCGGCAGAGCCAGACCGAGCTCGACGCCCGCAAGCGCGAGCAGCTCTTGCAGCAGCTCTCTCAGATTCTCCATGAGGACCCGCCCTACGTCCCCCTCCTGGCCTATAACCAGGTCTCGGGGGTGCGACCAGAGATCCGGGGTATCATCTTCCGGGTGACCGACATCCCCGACCTGATCCGGGCGTTCCGCACCCAGTAAGTGGCGCCCTCAGCGCGCCCCCGGTGACCCGCGTAGCGCGCGCCGACCTGGCCCCTCGGTACGAACCGGAGGCGGCCAGCGCGGGAAGCGAGGACGGTGGGAGGAGGATGACCGGCTTCACCACCCCCGCGGGTTGCCGGGCAGGCTGGCGGAGCACCCTCCCGCACCCGGCCTGGATCCCGGTGCTCAGCGGACCAGGTAGAAACTATCCAGCTTGTGGTAGGCAGAGTGCTGGATGACCACCCCGCGCACCCGTGAGGTCGCCGCCACGAACCCCGGTTCAATCAAGAGGAAGATCGAGGCCCAGTCGTTCAGCTCCACCTGGTTGGCCTGCTGAAGCAGCTGCTGGCGACGCTGGGGGTCGCGTTCGGCATAGGCAAGATCCATCAGGCGGTCCCATTCCGGGTTGCAATAGTTGACCGTGGTTGGCGGAGCCCCCACCGGCTTGCCACACCCGATCCCAGCCCGGCTCGGCCCAAAGCCAAGAGTGTCCCGATTCCGACCCGCCCAGAGGTCGCCCTTGAGCAGATTGTTGCGGCCAAACGCCTTGTCGACGAAGACCGCCTGTTCCAGCTGGCTCAACTCCACCTCGACCCCGATCTCGCGGAGAAAGCTCTGGACTGCCACCGCGATCTCCGGCGGCGTCTGCGAGATGGTGTAGTCCATGGTGAGCTTGAACCCCTGGGAATAGCCTGCTTCGGCCAGCAGTTGCTTAGCTTTCGCAGGGTCGTAGGGGATCTTCGGGGCTGTTGGCAGGTAATAGAGGCTCCCCGGAATGGCATCCTGGTTGGCGGGTTCGGCGTAGCCCGCGAAGAACGAGCGCGCAAGCCGCTCGCGGTCGATAGCGTAGTTGAGCGCCTGACGGACCCGCACCTCCTTGAGCGGGGTGGGCTTGACCTCGAACAGCCCCCAGGGCATGAAGATCCCGTTGTAGGCCAGCGGGAAGGCCAGCAATTGCATGCCGAGCGATTTCAGCTGGTTCGCCTGGTCGCCCAGCCAGTTCACGCCCAAGGCCACATCGACCTCGCCGGAGCGGAGGCCGTTCAGGATCTGGGCGTTCTCGGGGATCGCCCGAAAGATAAGTTCTTCCGCAATGGGCTGCCGGAAGGGATGCCCATCGGTGCGTTTGCGAAAGCGGATCAGGTCCCCGGGGCGAAACTCAACCACTTCATAATAGGGTCCGCTCCCGATCGGACGGGCGCGGAACCCGTCAAACCCACCCGCGGCCTCGTAGTAGCGCCGTGGAAGGATCCAGAGCAGGGTGACGGCGTTGGGGACGCTCATATCCGGCTGCGTCGTCGTTATTTCCACGGTGGTGGCATCGACTGCGCGTGCCGCCGTCACGCTGACGAAATTTCCCGCATTCGGCCAGTTACGCTGCTTCAGCTCGAGCAAGGAAAAGGCGACATCCTCGGCTGTAAGCGGGTCCCAGTTCGAGAACTTCAGGTCATTCCGGATGGTGAAGCGCCAGCTCCGGCCATCACCTCCCACTTCCCAACGCGTGGCAACCGAGGGCTCCAGCCGATAGTTCTGGTCGGCGAACTGGAGCAGGTTGTCATAGAGCGCCCAGTAGGTGGGGAACTCCAGGGGTGAGGCTTGCGGGGTAAGGTTGGTGACGAGCGTCTTCTGGGCTACGCGAAGAACCTGCTGCTCGGCCCGCTGCTCGGTTGTCGCGGTGGGGACCACCGCACTCCCCGAGGGGGCCACAGTACAGGCAGCACTGAGCATTCCCAGGAACACCAACAGCTTTCTTCGCCTGAAAGCCACACATTGCCTCCCGAAAAGAATGGGCCCAGTATACCACTCGAGGCTCGCAGGCGCGCCTTTTCCAATGGGCACTCATTTGATTATGCAATGATTTGCAGAAGCGGTACACAAAAGCAAGGCAGCGGGGACGACCCGCTGGGAAGCTGAGGAGGGAGAGGCAAGAAGATCGTGCAGTGGTGGGCGGTATTGGGATCGAACCAATGACCTCGTCGGTGTGAACGACGCGCTCGTACCAACTGAGCTAACCGCCCGACGCTCTCAGTATATCGCAGCCGTCACGCGCCCTCAAGAGGGGCCAGACGGTAGGCGGCGAGGGCTCGCGCCCGTCCCGCCTCGAGGTCGACGAGGGGGAACGGATAGTCTCGCCCGAGGTGACAGCCGCTGGCTTCCTGGACTTCGCGCGGCATCTGCCAGGGCTGGTGAATGTAGGCGGTCGGCACCCGCCGGAGTTCGGGCACCCATTGGCGCACGTAGGCCCCCTCCGGGTCAAAGCGCTGGCCCTGGGCGACCGGGTTGAAGACCCGAAAGTAGGGCG
>JAILZB010000054.1 GCA_023512725.1 Chloroflexota bacterium
GTCTTCTCCTACGACGGCTTGGACGGTTGCACCCGCCGCACGGCGGTGATGCTGTCGCCGCCTCCCGACGAACTCAGCCAGGAGCGCGCGCGATATCGCCTCGAGTTGCCGCCCAATGGGGAATCGCTGATCGAGCTGACGGTGAGCTGCACGGGTGCGGGACCGCCGCCGCTGAGCTATGCGGATGCGGTACAGCAGGTGTCCGAGGATCGGCGTCTGTGGCGCAGCGAGTTTCCGGAACTCTATTCCAGCAACGAGACCTTCAACGAACTGCTCCATCGATCGATTCACGACCTTGCCTTATTGCGCGCTCGCGGGCCGTGGGGTTCGTACGTCTACGCGGGCATCCCCTGGTTTGCTGCGCCTTTCGGCCGCGATAGTCTGATCACGGCGTTCCAGACCCTCGCCTTTCAGCCCGCCATCGCCAAAGGGACCTTGCGTTTCCTGGCTCACTTTCAAGGGGAGCGAGTCGACCGCTGGCGGGAAGAAGAGCCGGGGAAGATCATCCACGAGATGCGCTTCGGTGAGAAGGCGAATCTAGGCGAGACTCCCCACACGCGGTACTACGGGAGCGTCGATAGCACCCTGCTCTTTCTCATCCTCTACGCCGAGACGCTCGCCTGGACGGGGGATACCGCATTGCGGGATGAGCTGTGGCCGAACGTGCAGCGCGCCCTCGAGTGGATCGACCGCTACGGCGACCGGGATGGTGATGGCTACGTCGAGTACGTAGCTTCCCGCAGCGCGGGCGGACTGCGCAATCAGGGCTGGAAGGACAGCGAAGACTCGATCGCCCACGCCGATGGCTCACTTGCCGAGGGGCCGATCGCGCTGGTGGAAGTTCAGGCCTACGTGGTCGATGCCAAGCGGCGGATCGCAGTCATCGCTGAGGAGCGGGGGGACCACGCGCTTGCAGCGCGCCTGCGCACTGAAGCGGATACCCTCGCCGAATGCATCCGACGCGACTTCCAGATCGGGCCGGGGGAGTATGCGATCGCCCTCGATGGCGCGAAGCAACCGGTACGGGCCATCGCCTCGAACATGGGACACCTCCTGTTTGGCGGGGTGCTCCCCCCCGCGGAAGCCGCCCACTGCGTGGAGCGGTTGCTTGCGCGCGACCTCGATTCCGGGTGGGGCATCCGGACCCTCTCGCGCCATCACCCGCGCTATAACCCGATGAGCTACCACAACGGTTCGGTCTGGCCGCATGACAACGCGCTGATCGCCTTTGGAATGAAGCGCGCGGGCTTCGACGAGGCGGCCAACCGGATCGCGACGGGTATTGTCGAGGCCAGTCAGCACTTTCACCGCCAGCGGCTCCCCGAGTTGTTTTGCGGCTTCCAGCGCGACCAGCGGTACTTTTCGGCTCCCGCTGAATACCCGGTGAGCTGCGCGCCCCAGGCCTGGGCAGCCGGGTCTACCCTGCTGCTGCTGCGGACGATCCTTGGGATCACCCCCGTGCCCAATGGGGTCCGCTTGCGACCACGGCTTCCCCTCTGGCTGCGGGAGGTGCGCGTGAGTGGGCTGCGGATCGGGCAAGCGTCTCTCGACTTTGCTGTCAACGCCCAGAATCAGGTTACAATAAATGCGTTGCGGGGTGGGCTCGCGATCTCGATCGAGTAGCCCCGTACATCTAGAGGGCGGCCACGCTTCCTTCGTCCCGTTTCGCACAACGGCGTGCGCGCTGAGCCGGCGTGGCTGTCGCTGAGTCCACAAGCGAGGTCACGATGCGTATCGCCCAGCTAGCTTCGCCCTTTGTCCCCGTGCCGCCGAAAAAATATGGCGGGACCGAACGTGTTATTGCGGCTCTCACCGAGCAGCTGGTTGCGCGCGGTCACGAGGTCACTCTCTTTGCCAGCGGCGACTCGCAGACCAGCGCGCGCCTGGTGCCCGTGGTGCCGGAAGCGCTCTGGGAGCAGACCGGGTGGGACCCCAAGCAGGTGGTGACCAACGTCCTGGCGTTCTGCTATGCCCACGCTGATGAGTTCGACATCATCCATAACCACCTCGATCACGCGGCCTTTCCCTTTGCCCGCCAGGCCTGCACGCCGACCGTTACCACCTGCCATGGGCGGCAGGACCTTCCCGAGCTCCCCGCCATTTACGCTGAATATCGCGAGATGCCGCTCGTTTCGATTAGCAACAGCCAGCGTCGCCCGGTACGCTGGGCGAACTGGGTGGCCACCGTCTACAACGGGGTCGTCCTGGATGAGCTGCCTTTCTCGCCCACCGGCGGGGAGTACCTGCTCTTCGTCGGGCGGATCAGCCCGGAGAAGGGGGTCGATGCAGCGATCCGGATTGCGCGGCGGGCCGGCGTGCGGCTGGTCATCGCGGCGCGGGAGCCGCTGCCCTTCACGGCAGACCCGGTGGTCCAGCGCGACTGGGACTACTACGAAGGCGTGGTCAAGCCCCTGCTGCGTGAGCCGGGCGTCGAGTTTGTTGGCGAAGTCGATGCGGTCGCCCGGGCCCAGCTGATGGGAGGCGCCGCCGCGCTCCTGAACCCGATCCAGTGGGAAGAACCGTTCGGGCTGGTGATGGTGGAAGCGATGGCCTGCGGCACTCCGGTGCTCGCCACCCGGCGCGGCTCAGCGCCCGAGATCATCGAACCGGGGGTGACCGGCTTCCTGGGCCAGAGCGAGGACGAGTTGGTGGCAGCGATCGCGGATATCCCCAGCCTCAGCCGCCTGACGTGCCGGCTGGTGGTGGAGGCGCGCTTCTCGGCTGAGGCGATGGCGCGCAACTACGAGCGCGTGTACGAGGACGTCATCGAGCGCTTCATCGTGCCCGTGAGCCCCGTGGCGCCGCCGCTGGCCGGGGCGGGTTCCGGACCGGGCAGCCCGCTGCGCTAGCCAGCTGTTCACCCGCTGCTCCCTCCCGCGCGAGGGAGCTCTCTTTTTCTGCCCTTAGCGGCGACGGAACAGCCCCAGCAGCGACTTCCAGAGCGGCGGCGGGGGCTGGCACTCGTGACAGTAGGTCTCGCCGTGGAAGCGACAGAACAAGCGCCGGCAGGTTGGACAGCGCCCTCCCGCCGGGTTGGAGCACTTGTAGCAGTTGACGGTGTTCATCGCGGGCAGCTCCTCGGTTGCACCCACCGGCACCAGCGAGCGCTCCCCACTCAGCGTGCCGGATCCGGCCGGCCAGAACCGAGTATGATGCCGTCGGATCCTAGCAGTCCACACCTGCGCTGTCAGCTCTGGTGCTCATTACCGTTGTGCTGAGCGCCAGATCGCGTACCCTTAGGTTGGCTTGTGCTAACGAATGGAGCGGGGATGGTGGCTCCGACCGAGCAGGATTCGCGTCGCCGCCTCAAGCGGATTGATGGCCAGGGGTTGAAGCAGGCGATTGCCGGGGCAACTGCCTGGCTGGAGCGTCAGGCAGCCGCGATTAACGCGCTGAATGTCTTTCCCGTGCCGGATGGCGATACCGGGACCAACATGACCTTGACCATGCGCGCGACGGTCGCGGCGGTGGCAGCGTCCCCAGAACACCACCTCGGGAAGATGGCGGCGGCGATGGCGCACGGAGCGCTGTTGGGGGCGCGCGGGAACAGTGGAGTCATCCTCTCGCAGATTATCCGGGGCTTTGCGAAGGCGGTCGAGCAGGAAGCGGAGCTCGATGGCGCTGGATTGGCGCGCGCCCTCGCTGGCGCGAGTAAAACCGCCTACGCGGGGATCGCCCAGCCAGTGGAAGGCACCATGCTGACGGTTATCCGGCGGGCGGCCGAGGTCGCGGGCGCGGCAGCGGCAGCGGGCAGGGACCTCGAGCAGGTGCTGGTCGCGGCGACCGAGGAAGCTCGGCGGGCGGTCGCTGAGACCCCTACCCAGCTGACGGTCTTGCGCCAGGCAGGAGTGGTCGATGCTGGCGGCCAGGGGCTGTACGTCCTTCTGGATGGGATGCTCCGCACGCTGCGTGGCCAGTTGCCAGCCGAGGCGGCGCCGAGCGAGCCGGTCGCCGTCTCGGCGTTCAGCGGTGAGCAGACCTACGGCTACTGCACCCAGTACCTTATCCAGGGCAACAAGCTCGACCCGGCGGCGGTCCAGCGGGAGCTCGCGGCGCTGGGGGATTCGCTGCTGGTGGTGGGTGATGACACCCTGGTGCGCGTGCACCTGCACACCTTCGACCCGGGCGCTGCCTTGCAAGTGGGTACCCGGCTGGGCATCCTGCGGAACGTCTCGGTCGAGAATATGCAGCTGCAGCACGAGGTGTGGCGGGAAGAGCGCCAGCGGGTTGTTCCCACGTCCGGCGTCTCGGTGGTTGCTGTCGCGGCTGGGGAAGGCTTTCAGGAACTGTTCCGCACCCTGGGGGTGGCAGAGATCGTCCCCGGTGGCCAGACGATGAACCCCAGTGCTGAGGAGCTGGTCGCTGCCATCGAGCGTGCGCCCACCAGCGAGGTCATTCTCCTGCCGAACAATACGAACATCCTCCTGGCCGCCCAGCAAGCGCAGAAGCTCACCAGCCGGACGGTGGAGATCGTGCCGACGCGCAGCCTTGCGGAAGGAGTTGCGGCCGTACTGGCGCTGCGCTACGACGCCAATTTTGCGACCACTGTCGAGGCGATGCGGGCCGCCGCCGCTGCTGTCACCACCGGGGAGATCACCGTAGCCGTCCGGGATGCGACCTTCGATGGCTTCACCATTCGCCAGGGGCAGGCGATGGGGCTGCTGGACGGCCAGGTCGTGGCGGTCGGCGATAGCGTGGAGGAGGTGTTCTGGCTGCTGCTCCCTAAGCTGCGGGTTGAGCAGGCGTCCCTGCTTACCCTCTACCCCGGGGAAGGGGTCGAGCTGGCGGAGGCACAGGCACTCGCCGAACGGGTGCGGGAGCGCTACCCGAACCTCCAGGTCGAAGTCGTCCCCGGCGGTCAGCCGCTCTATCCCTACATCCTGGGTTGTGAATAGCGTTGCGGGAGGGATGCCGTGGTCGTTCGCGTGGTGACCGATAGTACCTCAGACCTGCCGCGAGAACTCGCCGAGTCGCTTGGGGTGACGGTCGTCCCGCTGAAGGTGCACTTCGGGGAGGAGACGCTTCGCGATGGGGTCGACATCTCGGCGGAGACGTTCTACCAGCGGCTGAAGGCGAGCAGCGTCCTGCCCACCACTTCCCAACCCTCGCCGGGAGAGTTCGAGGCGGTGTTCCGGCAGGTCTGGCGGCCGGGGGATGCCATCTGCGCGGTGGTGATCTCGAGCAAGCTGAGCGGGACCTACAGCTCGGCACTCACGGCCAAAGGCCTGGTGGAGAGCGAGATCCCCGTTGAGGTCGTCGACTCGGAGCTGGTGGCGATGGCGCTCGGGCTGGTCGTGATCCGCACAGCCAAGGCCGCGGCCGCTGGTGCCGACCTTGCCGAGTGCGCCCGCATTGCGCGTGAGACCAGCGCCCACACCGAGATCCTGTTCTTCGTCGATACCCTCGAATATCTCCGCCGGGGTGGCCGGATCGGCAAAGCGAGCGCGTTTCTCGGCACGTTGCTCAACATCAAGCCGCTGCTCGCCCTGAAAGGGGGGGAGGTCGTGCCGGTCGAGCGCACGCGCAGCCGCCAGAAGGCGCTGGAGCGCCTGGAGGAATGGATTCGGGGGCATCCGCGCATCTCGGCGCTCTGTGTCTTCTCCTCGCCTCCGGCGGACGAGGCAGACCAGCTGGCAGAGCGCCTGCGGCAGGCCTACCCGGAGGCTCCCCTCTTTCGCGGCACCCTTGGCCCGGTCGTGGGCACGCACGCCGGGCCTGGCTTGGTCGGTGCCGCGGTCTACTCTGGGCCGCCGCTGGACACCCTCCCCTAGGGCAGCTCGAGGTCCGCACCGACGAGGAGTTCGAGATCTCCTGCCCCGCTGCCAGAACGGCCGTCAACCACGCGTGCGGGGTCAAGCTGGAGCAGCTCGCTGAGCGCCCGCACCGTTGCGGGCTTGCCAGTATAGTCGACGAGCGCCGTCTCGGCGCGTGGCTCGGCGGCTGGGCGCACCTCCAGGCGAGCGGTGAACCCGCGGCTCTCGAGCGTGCGGGTGAGACGCTGAGCCAGCACGCGCTGGGCTGGCGCGGCCACCACCACGATCTGGGCCGCTTCGCGCCGCACGCGCGGGTCGGCAAAGACTTCAGCGATCAGGCGGCCGACCACGGGCCGGTTGGGGAGAAAAACGGTCTGGTCGGGCAAGCGCACGATGGCGTCTCCTGCGATGCTCCGGACGGTGATGTCCTGCAGGTCGACCGTGGCGCCCAGCCGGGCGAGCGCCAGCAGCTGCGGCAGGGTGAGGTCAGTCTTGAGGTGGCCGCGGAGGTTGTCGATGAGGTGGGGGAGGAGGGGGAGGAAGTTCAGGCTGAGCGCTTTCTGACGGGCTGCCAGGAGGACCTGCTGTTGGCGTCGGTTCCGTTCGAAGTCCGAGTCTTGATGACGGGAGCGCGCGTACTCGAGCGCGCGCTGGCCATCGAACCACTGGAGCCCAGGAGCGAAGTAGATCCGCTTGGTGCCGTAGTCATCGGTGGGGAACTCGTTGTCCTTCAGCGGCCGCTCCACGTCGATGACGATCCCCCCCAGCCGATCGATCGCCCGGACGACCGCCTCGAAGTCCACGATAACGTAGAAGTTCGTCCGGATGCCGAAGTTGTACTCGAGCGTGCGCCGCGCGACTGCCACGCCGCCACCCGGGACGTGCTCCAGTTCCCCGGTACGATAGGCAACGTTGATCCGTTCCTCGAAGCGATAGCCGGGTGCCACCGGGATGGTCACCCAAAGGTCGCGCGGAAAGGAGATCAGGCCCGCCGAATGGGTCGCCGGATCGAGGGTGGCAACCGCGATGAAGTCCGTCCGGCCTGGCTCCCAGCTTACTTCGTCCGGTCGGGTATCGATGCCGAGCAGGAGGACCGACACCCGCTCCGTCCCACCCCAGACCGGCAGGTCCGCTGCCAGGCCTGGCTCGTCCGGGGCGAAGGGGCTCGCTGCTGGCACGGCTGACACGAGCGGCCGTCGGGTCCAGCGTTCCGCTACCTCCCGCGCTGCTGCCAGGCCAGCCGACGCGAGTAGCCACCCACCGACTGCATAGCCAGCGATGACCAGCACCAGCACCGGCCGCACGAGGACAGGCACCATCCGCTTCACGGCTGCTCCCTGGGAACGCCCCTCAGTCGTCAGTGTAGAGGGCACCTCTCAACACAGCAAGCGTGCGGTCTCCTGCCTGCCAAGCAGACGAGTTGACGGCCGCTTGCCAAGCCCCTATCCTCAGAGCCGATGGGCCGGTTGCTCGCGCTGTTGCTCGTGCTGGTGGGGCTGCTGCCGACAGCCACGCCGACCGCGGCCCAGTCCGTCCTCCCCCGCCGCCTGGTTTACCTGCACGTTGTCACGGCAGAGGTCCTCCGCTCGCTCGAGCAGCGGGCGAGCCAGCTGGACGCTGTTGCCCCGGTCTACTTCCGGGTCGAGGCGAATGGACGGGTGAGTGGCCGTGACCGCCCCGAGGTGACCACCCTCGCCCGACGCCTGGGCCTGCGGGTGCTGCCGGTCGTCACGAATGCTCCGCGCCAGGCTGAATTCAGCCCGTTGCTGGCGACGCCAACCGCCCGCGCGGGCATCATCGAGCAACTGGTGACGCTCGTGCGCCAGCACGGCTACGACGGTCTGAATATCGACTTCGAGGGGCTTGCCCCGAGCGACCGCGCCCCGCTGACGGCCTTCCAGCACGAGCTGACCGCCCGACTGCGACCGCTGGGCAAGCTCGCGACGATTGCGGTGGCAGCCAAGCCACGGGAGCTGCTGACTGGATGGGCCGCTGCGTATGACTACGGCGCACTTGCCCAGGCGAGCGATGGGCTGGTGCTAATGACGTACGCCTACCACCCCGCGAGCGGCCCGCCTGGCTCGACCGCCCCCTTCAACTGGGTAGAGCGGACGGTGGCCTTCGCCAGCTCGGTTGCTCCACCGGAGAAGCTCCTGCTTGGCATCGGGCTCTGGGGGTACGACTGGAACGTGAGCCGCCCGGAGCCAGCGGTCGTCCGCACCTGGGCCGAGATCGAGACGATTGCCGCCCGGCCGGACGCTCAGCGGGGCTATTCCGCAGAGGATGAGAGCGCCTGGGTGCGCTACCGGGAGAACGGTGAGGAGCGGATCATCTGGGTCGAGGATGAGCGAGCGATCACGGCCAAGCTTGCGCTCATCCGGCGCTATCGCCTGGCGGGCTGGGCCGCCTGGCGGCTTGGCCACGAGGGCCCCCCGGCCTGGAACGCCTTTGCGGCTTTTGCTGCGGGAGCTTCCCGGTCCGCGGGCGCTGGGGTGGACTGGGAGCTTCCCAACGGGCACTTCTTCACCCAGGCTGGCGAGCCCGGCCGGGCTGGCTTCGCGGTGACCGACGAGGACGGCGTGCTGTTCTGGAGTGAGTTCCGCCGGCTCGGCGGCGTGGAGGTGGTGGGCTACCCGCGCTCCCACCGCTTCCTCTGGAACGGCTTCGTCAGCCAGGTCTTCCAGAAAGCGGTCTTCCAGTGGGCGCCGGACCGGCAGGCAGTCAACTTCGTCAATGTCTTCGATGAGCTCTCGGCGGCGGGCAAGGATAGCTGGCTCGAACGCGAGCGGGCGACGCCCCGTCCCCTGCCGTCTTCCCTCGATGCGGGGAAGACGTGGGAAGCTATCCAAACCGCGCGGCTGACGCTCCTCGACCAGGACCCCGAGCTGAAACAGGCCTACCTGCAGCAGCGCGACCCTCTTCGCCTCTTTGGCCTTCCCACCTCGCGGGTGGAGGATCGGGGGAACCACTTGGCGGTGCGGTTCCAGCGGGCGGTCCTCCAGCGGTGGACGGTTGAGGTGCCGTGGGCACGGGCCGGCCAGGTGACCATCGCGAACGGGGGGGATATCGCTATCGAGGCGGGGCTGGTCCCACGGGAGGCGTTGACCCCGCGGCCGGCCTCGTGAGCGGATGCTGATGAAAGACCGGTAGGACCTCGCGCGCGAGCAAGTCGAGTTGGCGCATGGTCTCGCGGTGGGGATAGCAGCCGAAGTTCACATCGAGGATGAGCTCATCGATACCGAGCGACGCACACCACTCGAGGTGCTTGATCACTGTCTCGGCGTCCCCCGTGATCAGGAGGTCCGGCCCGACGTCGCTCGGTCGCATCGCGAGCACGCGCTGGCGAGCAGCCTGCAGCGGCGTGGAGACACGGTCCGTCGGCCGGCGCGCAGCGATCTCCAGCAGCCCATGGACGAAGCGGAGGAGGCGGGCGCGGTGCTCCTCTTCTTCGGCACGGCTGGTGGCGATCGCGCAGTAGGAGGAGCAGACCATCTTCAAGTCAGGATGGCCAGCGCGAGCAGCAGCTTCCCGGAAGGCAGCGGCGGCCTTCTCCAGACCGCCAAAGGCCATCCCCACGCCGAGCGGCGAGAGCATCAGGTTGACCCCGAGCTCAGCAGCAAGGTGCACGGTCGGCGGGCTGTAGGCGGCGAGCGCGATCGGCGGGTGTGGCCGCTGGAGCGGGTACTGGTTCAGGGTGAACGGCTCCTCGATCCGGTAGTGGCGGCCAAAGTAGGTGACCTCGCGTTCGGTCCAGAGCTTGCGGATCAGCTCCGTTCCTTCGCGGAGGCGCTCCCGGCTCTGCTCGTAGTCCACCCCGAAGAGGGCGTAATCGGCTGGCTCGTTGCCGCGACCAACCGCCAGTGCAATCCGCCCTTTCGAGACCCAGTCGAGGACGGCATATTCCTCGGCCACGCGCACTGGGTGGGAGATGGGCAGGATCACGCACGCGGGGCCAAGGACGATCCGTTCGGTGATCGTGGCAAGGTACCCCAAGAAGGGGGCAGGCGCCGGGAGCTGCCCGAAGTGGGGGCCATGGTGCTCCGCTACCCAGAATGAGCTGAAGCCGAGCGCATCGGCAGCGGCCGCTTCCTCGGCGATTTCCCCCAGCATCACGCCAGGATTGCGCCGCGCCTCCCCGAAGATCGGAAGGTTATCGAAGAGAGTAAAATAGCCGAGCTTCATTGCTCCTCCTCGCAGGGTCTGCCCCCTGACCATACCACGCCAGCTTTCCGTTCGCTGCAGCCGTTCGGCCTGAGCAAGCCAGGCCAGCTGGCCTAGCGAGCTTGCCCCCGGAGGGGCTGCAGGCTATGCTGAGGCACATGCCTGTGCGGTCCTGGGAGCCTCTCCTGGTGCCAGCAACGCTCGCTGCCACCGCAGCTGCCCTGCTAGCGCTGGCAGTGCTGGCCGCGCGCGGCTGGCTGGACCGCCCCCAACCAGTGCAGGTGGTGGCCCTTCCGCTTGACAGCTCGATCAAGGTGGCGGTGCGCGGGGCAGTCGCCGCGCCAGGGGTTTACACGCTGCGCCCGGGTGACCGGGTCGAGGATGCCCTCCGGGCTGCCGGCGGCCTGCTGCCAGAGGCGGATGAGCGCGCCCTCAACCCAGCAGCGCGGTTAGTGGATGAGCAGGAGATCTGGGTGCCTCGGCTCGGGGAGGGCGCGAGCCGCCCGCTGCCAACCCGCTCCCCGGCGAGCGGCCGGGTGAACTTGAACACTGCCACGTTGGCCCAGCTGATCGAATTGCCCGGCATCGCTGAGCTCACCGCCCAGCGGATTATCGAGTCCCGCCAGCGCGTGGGGCCGTTCCAGCGGGTGGAGGAGCTGCGTGAGCGCGGGATCATGAACGCCCAGAACTTCGAGCTGGTGAAAGACCGCGTGACCGCCCCGTGACTGACCAGCTGTTCGGGAGCGTCGCGCCCCGCCTCTCGCACGCGGAGCAAGCGCTGCCCGCCCCGCTCACCACGCCCCTGGCACCCGAGCCGGGGAAGACCCCCTCCACGCGAGCGCTGGCCCGGGTACTCGTCGCGGCGCGACCACTAGCAGCATCAGCGGTCGTCCTCGGCATCGATATCGGCGGGAGCGGCATCAAAGGCGCACCGGTGGATACCGACCAGGGGACGCTGATCGCGCCACGGCTGCGTCTCCCCACCCCCCAGCCAGCGACCCCTACCGCCATCGCCGCAACGGTGGCCACGCTCGCGCGGCACTTCGCCTGGTCTGGACCGATCGGCTGCACTTTTCCAGCGGTAGTCAAGGCGGGGATTATCGGGAGCGCTGCCAATGTCGACCCGGGCTGGATCGGGCGGGATGGCCAGGCGTTACTCGCGCGGGCGACGGGTTGCCCGATTCTCCTGCTCAACGATGCCGATGCGGCGGGGATCGCGGAGATGGAGCTCGGGGCAGGCCGCGGTGAAGCTGGGGTCGTGCTTCTGGTCACCCTCGGGACTGGCATCGGGAGTGCGCTGTTCGTCGACCGGCGCCTCGTGCCGAACACCGAGCTGGGCCACCTGGAGCTGGACGGGAAGGATGCCGAGCGCCGCGCTTCCGAACGCGCCCGCGAACGCAAGGGCTGGAGCTGGCGCCACTGGGGCGACCACGTGAACGCCTATCTCCAGCTGATCGAGCGCCTCTTCTCGCCCGACCTAATCATCATTGGCGGGGGAGTGAGCCGTAAGGCCGACCGCTTCTTCCCCCGCCTGCGCCTCGCGACGCGGGTCGTCCCAGCTGCGCTACAGAACCAGGCGGGGATCATCGGTGCGGCCTTCACCGCGCGGGTGGTCGGCCCACCTCCCCTGTGACCAGGCGACTGGCAGATGATCGCGCCTAGGAGCGGTCGCCACTTGCCCCCGGGACCCAGACCCGCTCCAGCTCGGCACGCAGCAGCTGGTGCTCCGGCCAGCTGAGGGTGGGGTCCGCGGCGAAGAGCTGCTCGGTGGCGCGGCGCGCTTCTTCGACCAGTGCGGCATCCGAGAGGCGGGCCACTTTCAACTCGGGCAGGCCGCTCTGTCGCACCCCCCAGAACTCGCCTGGCCCCCGCAGGCGCAAGTCTTCCTCGGCCAGCGCGAACCCGTCGGCCGTCCGCTCGACGATCCGCAGCCGCTCGCTGGCCTCCTCGGAATCGGTCAGGAGCAGGCAATAGCTTTTCGCCGAGCCACGGCCAACCCGCCCCCGGAACTGATGCAGCTGGGCCAGGCCAAAACGCTCAGCCCCCTCGATGACCATGACAGTCGCGTTCGGCACGTCGATCCCGACCTCGACCACTGCCGTCGAGACGAGCACGTCAAGAGCACCATCCCGGAAGGCCAGCATCACGGCATCCTTCTCTTTCGGCTTCATTCGGCCGTGGAGGAGGCCCAGGCGCAGGTGGGGAAAGACCGCTTGCAAACGTTCGAACTCGGCCGTCGCCGCGCGGACGTCGAGCTTCTCGGATTCCTCGATGAGCGGGCAGATGACATACGCCTGCCGTCCCTGCCGCACCTGGTCGCGGACAAGGGCGTAGGCGCGCTCGCGCTCCTCCCGCAGCAGCACCTTGGTGACGATCGGCTGGCGACCAGGTGGCAGCTCATCGAGGACGGAGAGGTCGAGATCCCCGTAGAGCGTGAGGGCAAGGGTCCGCGGGATCGGCGTCGCCGTCATCACCAGGATGTGCGGTGTGCGGTCGTCAGCGCTCCCCTTCTGGCGGAGCGCCGCTCGCTGGACGACCCCGAAGCGATGCTGTTCATCGACCACCCCGAGCGTGAGCTTCCGGAAGGTGACCGGTTCCTGGATCAGAGCGTGGGTGCCGACCAGCACGTCCACCTCGCCCGCTGCGAGCGCCTCTAGGATCTGGCGACGCTGGCGGCCGGTGACAGCGCCAGTCAGCAGTTCGACGCGGGTGCCGGGTCGCAGGGCGGTCAACAGCTGCTGCAGCGAAGCCAGGTGCTGCTGGGCCAGGATCTCAGTGGGGGCCAGCAGCGCGCCCTGCCCGCCGCGCTCGACCGCAGCGACCAGCGCAAGGGCCGCGACCACCGTCTTGCCGCTGCCAACATCGCCCTGGAGCAGCCGCGCCATCGGCCGCTCGCGGGCCAGGTCCGCCAGGATCTCGGTCACCGCGCGCTGCTGGGCCGCTGTGAGGGTGAAGGGAAGAGCGCGCACCCACCGTTCGCGCTCCTCCGGTGAGACGCAAATCGGCTCGGCCTGGCCGGCCTCTTGCCACTCGCGCTTGGCCCGCTGAAGCCCAAGCTGGAGCATGAACAGTTCGTCGAAGGCGAGCCGCCGCCGGGCCGCCGCGAGCTGCTCGGGCGAGGCGGGGTAGTGCAGCGCCCGGACGGCAGCAACCCGGCCGATCAGCTGGGCAGCCTCGCGGATGGCAGCGGGCAGTGTCTCGGGCAGGCGAGCGGCGTACTGGTCCACCGCGCGCTTGACCAGTCGGCGGACGGTGCGCTGGACCAGCCCCTGGGTCAGCGGGTAGAGCGGTACCAACCGCCCCGTATGGGTGAGCTCTCCCCCGTGGAACGGCTCGTGCTCGCTGACGGTGAGCGAGAGGTGCCCCCGGAACTCCTCGACCCGCCCAGTCAGCAGCCAGACCGATCCTTCCCGGAGCTGACGCACCATCCACGGCTGGTTGAACCAGACCGCCCGCAGCACCCCACTTTCATCGCTGACCAGCGCCTCGACCAGCCGGCGTCCCGCGCCGAGCTGGCGTTCGGTAACAGTCCGGATGACCACCTGGACCGTCGCATCTTCCCCCGGGCGGAGCAGCCGGATCGGGAGCACCTGACGGCGGTCGAGGTGGCGGCTGGGAAAGAAGAACAGGAGGTCGCGCACGGTCTCCACGCCGAGGCGGCGGAAGGCTACGGCCAGCTTCCGGTCGATGCCAGGGAGACGCGTGATCGGCTGGTCAAGCTCGTTTCCTACGGGAGGCCTCGCTGGTTTCGCGGGCGCGCGGCGAGATGGTGCCGCGCGCGGGGGAGTGCTGGGCACCGGAGCGGGAGCGGCCACCTCTCGCAACCAGCGGGCGAGGCGCGCGATCCACTGCGGCCGCTCGGAGAGCGGTGTGTCCTGGTAGGTACCCAACGGAAATCTGCCCAGGGCCTCGCGCTGGTCGGGCGGCAAGGCGTCGGCGAGCTTCGGCAGCCAGACGGCGAGGTACTTATCCAGGCCGCCGGTGATGACTCGGTTGCAATAGCCGGTCTCCCGCTCGCGGGCCAGCATCTCCAGGACCTGCCGGAGGAGTTCGGCTGGGGTCGAGGTCGTCGTCGTCATCCGCTCAATTGTGCCGGTTTCACAGCGGCTTCCCAAGGGGTTGCCGGAAACGTCCAGCTCCGGTCGAAGCACGTTCTCAGCCGACCGCCCACCTGCGTACAGGCGCTGATGGCCCGCTGCGCGTTCACTGGGCCGGGAGGGAAATCAGTGGAGGTAGCGGAGGAAAGTCCCACCTGAGCTCACCCAACAGGGATGAGCGGCCACATCGCTCTCGAGTGGACTTTGCGCGCCTGGGCAGTTTTCTTGCAATGATCTGGCTGTTCGCATAGTATTAAGCTGCAACCAACAGGGTCTTATGTACGTCATTTAGCGTAGAACGCAGTCTAGCGGAAAGTAACCGGCCGTCCGTTCGACTGTGCACGTGCCAGGGCTTGACGCGCCTGTCACAATCCTGATATTGAAAAGCCGCTTCCAAATCGAGAGCGGGATGAGGATGCGCTCTCCCTCTGGCAGAAGCGTTTGTAGCGTTATGCCAGCGAGGACGACTGAGCAAAGGCAGGACGATGGGACGACGAGAGAAAGCGGTAACCAGTGAGCCGAACACGGTTGCCTCGCTTGGTGCAACATTGCGTCGAGCGCGGCAGGCGAAAAATATCTCCCTTACTGAGCTTGCTCAGCGTCTTGGCTATTCTAAGAGCCATCTCTCGGTGGTAGAAACTGGTCGCGTGTGGCCATCGCGTGAGCTCCTCCAGGCTTATGAGACTGCCCTGGACCTCCAAAGCCAGAGCCTCGTCCACCTGGCAGAGACGCTTGCTCCTCTCCGACGCTTTCGTCCCAGCGCGCCGCACGTCGTTCCCGCAGTGGAGCAGGTGCTCACCCGGCTTGCACGCGGCGTCGGTATCCCGGCCGAGGGCAAGGGACGGCGGCGCCGGGCTGGGCGTCTGCCTGCCAACGGCGCGTCCACGCGGGATCCGGACCTCGCGGTGACGTGGGCGGAAGAGCTGGTCCTTGCCGCTGCGGCCGCCACCCCACCCGCGTTGCGCCCCGAGATCCTGGTCGTCACGCTCACTACCCCCCTCCTGCCGGGCCTGGAAGGCGAGCGGAGCGGCTTGACCCGGGCCCTCCAGCAGGCCCTGCAGCGCGGCTGGAGCGTCAGCCACGTGCGCTGGCTGGATGGCGCGGAGGAAGACCGCCTGGCCCAGTACGGTCGGCTACTGGACTTCTTCGGCTTCCGGGGTGAGTACCGGGCCTTTGGGCTGGCGCTTGCCAAAGGGATGGGGGCTCCTCCCTACGGGCTGATTGTCGCCCCGGAGCATGGCGCACTTCTCCTG
Organism: Chloroflexota bacterium; assembly: GCA_023512725.1. Taxonomy (GTDB): domain Bacteria; phylum Chloroflexota; class Dehalococcoidia; order SpSt-223; family SpSt-223; genus JANWZD01. The sequence continues at coordinate 15,265 of JAILZB010000054.1, forward strand.
CTTCCCACCCGTACCGACCGCCTCGGCCAGTATGCCGTCTACGCGGCCATCTTCTTCAGCGATGCCGAGACGGTGGGCGTGCTGTGGGATAACGCGGTCGCCCTCCGCGAGCGGGCCCAGCCGGTCGTGAACGCGGTCTCCTGGCCAGATGATTGGCTGGAGGCGGAGGTTCCCGACTCGGCCTGGCTACGGGTGAGTGATGCCGCGACCCGGGCAGTGGTACAGCCGGGGGAGCGCTTTCTGGTCAAGGACGGGATCGGTGGGCTCGCGACGCCCGCTGACCTCCGCTGGGAGCGGGAGTACCTCAGTCGGCGCGGTCCAGCGTGGGAGACGTTCCTCCAGGCCCTCCAGGCCGACCGCATCCTCCGCCAGACGGCCTTCCGTGAACAGATGCGGCTCCACCAGTTCCGCGATGTCTACACTCGGCGGGGCCTGGAGCAGTTCCTGCGTGAAGGGACCAACGCCCGGGATGAACTCTGGCCAGCGAGCGGCTTCACGAAGGAGCAGCGCGTGGCGCTCCTTCAATCCCTGATCGAGGCGCTGCGGACCTACCAGAACTATGAGGTGGCTATCCTGGATGGGGCGCCCTCCTGGCTGACACCGACGACATCCTGGCTGGTCAAGGGTGGGGCGGTCGACGGGACGGTGTTCCTCGAGACGTTCGGTCAGCGGGACGGGAAGCCGATCCACCTTCATCTCGAAGTGAGCGATTCCATCGTGGTGCCAGCGTTCCGGGACTACTTCCTGGCATTCTGGGAGCAGATCCCGCCCGAGAACCGCACGAAGTCTACCGTGATCGAGGAATTGAGCAGCGCGGTGCGTCGCCTCGAGAGCGAACGATAGCCGCTTCAGCCGCCAAGCTGCTGCGCCAGCGCCACCGGGTCGCTGACTGGCGCCGTGCAGACATAGCCCCGACAGACATAGGCGGTGGCCCGGCCATCGCGCGGGGTCTTGCCCGCCAAGAGGGGAGTGGTCGCCGGCTCGCCCGGTCGCAGAAGGGCGATGACACGGTTTGGCAGATAGCGCTCGCGGACGACCGCCAGCAGGGCACGAGTATCCGGCGCAGCGAGGTCGCCCACGATCGCGATCTCGGGGGGATCGCCGAGGGCAAAGTCGAGCGCGATCAGCAGCCGGGCGAACGCCGCGGGAGCACGCTGGAGGATGCTGGCAAAGGAGCGGAGCACGGTGAGCGCCCGCTGCTGGTAGAGGGGTTTGCCGAGCATCACTCCCAGGCGGAAGAGGACATCCACCGCCGTCGAGTTCCCCGAGGGGGTGGCATTGTCGAAGACGTCGCGCGGGCGGACGATTAGCTGCTCGTGGTCGCGCGCGGTGTCGTAGAAGCCCGGCAGGCTCTCGTCCCAAAACAGGTCGAGCATGGCATCCGCGAGGGCCTCGGCCTCGGCCAGCCAGCACGGCGCAAAGGTCAGCTCGTAGAGCGCCAGCAGCCCGTCGATGAGATGGGCGTAGTCTTCGAGATAGCCGAGCACGTGGGCGCGGCCATCCTTGAAGGTACGGAGCAGCCGCCCCTGCGGCCGCAGCGTCTCGAGCAAGAACGTGGCGGTCTCCTCAGCTGCAGTGCGGTAGTCCTCGCGGCCAAGCGCCGCCGCTGCTTCGGCCAGGGCACGGAGCAGCATACCGTTCCAGCTGGTGAGCACCTTCTCGTCGCGCCCGGGCTTGACACGCTGTTCCCGGGCTGCCAGAAGGCGCTGGCGGCCCCGCGCGAGCACCGCTTGCAGATCCTCCGGCGTCACCCCGCTGCGGGCGGCAACCTCCTCCAGGGTGCCCGTGCCGTGGAGGATGTTCTTGCCCTCGAAGTTGCCTTCGGCAGTCACGCCGTAGAAGGCGGCGAAGAGCCGACCATCCTCCGGCCCAAGGAGGTCCAGGATCTCCCCAAGCGTCCAGAGGTAGTACTTCCCTTCTTCCCCTTCACTATCGGCATCCTGGGAGGAGCAGAAGCCACCCCCCGGAGCCGCCATCTCGCGCAGGACATAATCGAGGGTCTCTTCGGCCACCCGTCGAAAAGACGCCTCGCCGGTGAACAGCCAGGCCGCGAGATACAGTCGCGCTAGCAGGGCGTTGTCGTAGAGCATCTTTTCGAAGTGGGGCACCTGCCAGGCAGCATCGACGGCGTAGCGATGGAAGCCACCGCCGAGCTGGTCGTAGATCCCGCCCGCGGCCATGCGCTGGAGGGTCAGTTCGACCATCGCGCGGAGGGAGACCTCACCGGTACGGGCGGCCTGGCGCAGGAGCAGTTCGAGCGTCATCGCCTGGGGGAACTTCGGGGCGCCCCCGAAGCCGCCGTTGACCTGGTCGAAGGTGGGGAGGACTGCCCGGATGGCCTGATCGAGGATGGCGTGCTGGAGCGGCTCGGGCGGAGCATTCAGCTGCTGGGCCTCCCGTAGGTGGGCGGTGATCTGGTGGGCCGCGGCAGCGATCTCTCCTGGGCGGGTGTGGTAGGCCTCGGCGACGGCGCGGAGGACCCGCCGAAAGGCAGGGAGCCCGTGGCGGTCTTCGGGGGGGAAGTACGTCCCCCCGTAGAATGGCTCACCGGTGGGGGTGAGAAAGACCGTCAACGGCCAGCCCCCCTGACCGGTCATTGCCTGGACGGCGGTCATGTAGACCTGGTCGACATCGGGCCGCTCCTCGCGGTCGACCTTGATGTTGATGAACAGCTCGTTCATCAGCGCCGCAGTGGCTTCATCTTCGAACGACTCTCGCTCCATGACGTGACACCAGTGGCAGGCAGCGTACCCGATCGAGAGCAGGACCGGCTTGTTCTCTTCCCGAGCCCGCCGGAAGGCTTCCTCGCCCCAGGGGTACCAGTCCACCGGGTTGTGGGCATGCTGGAGCAGGTAGGGGCTGGTCTCGTACTGGAGGCGGTTTGCCATCGTTCTCTCCTCGCGCGCTCGCTCAAGTGTGCCAGATTGCGAGCAGTGGCGCTCGCCTGGGCGAGCAGTTGTCGGGGAGCAGTGGCTACGGTATCCTGAGCTGAGCCCCCAGCGGAGGAGGAAGCATGGTTGAACTCGCCTTTCGTGACCAATACCGCCGCATGACACGGAAGGAGATCCTGGCGCAGGAGCGGGAAGCCAGTCCCGAGGAAGCCGAGCGAGTGCGGGATGAGATCAAGGCCTGGATCCAGCATATGGCGCCCCACACGGCGAAGTTCCTGTTTACTCTCCGCAAAGACGGGCGACCCCACTGTCGGCCGGTGAGCGCGTTTGTCGAAGGGTGGACGGTTGGCACCATCAGCCAGGGCGAGCATCTCAAGAACCAGCACATTCGCAACAACCCGGTCGTCGGCTATCTGTGGGTCGAACTCTGCCCCGAACCGGGGCGCTGGCTGCGGAGCGTCTGGATGCAAGGGGTCTGCCAGATCATCGATGACCCCGAGGAAGTCCAGGCCTTCTTCAAGCGGCGGGAGGCCGCGACCGGCGTCGGCGATAACCACCCGAACGAGGACTGGGTGCGCCTGCTGCTCCGGACGACACCCCAGCTGGTCCGGGCCGAGGGGTTCCTCGGCCCGAACAAGCCGGTGCTTATCCGCGACTTCTCGCGCTAGCGCCGTGCTTAGAAGTCCCCCTCTTTGATGTAGGGGTAGCTCCAGAGGGTGATCTGGATAATCAGGCTCTTCAGCCAGGCCTGATACATCCGCTCGACCTGCTCCGGGGTGTGTCCCTTCTTGGCCAGGAACGGCCGGAGGGTCCAGGTGATAGGGGAGATCAGGGCGGGCAAGAAGCGATAGGGGCTGATCGGCGCAGCACGGGCGCCATCGGTCTGGTTCTTGGCGGTACGGTGATGACGCCGGCCGATCTCAATCTGATAGTCGAGCCAGGCCTGGTCATAGGTGGCCGCTGCGGTATCCAGGATCCAGCGGCCAAAGCGCCGCCGGACTGCCGCGAGGTAGGCAGTGTCCGCCTGCCCGGTCATCTCATCGGTGAAGCAGGCAAGCAGGTACGGGTGTGACCCCACGAAACCGTACCAGACATCCAGGATCTCTTCGATCTGGTCCTTGAGGATGTCGTAGGACTGGCGCAGGGCCGCGCGGTCTTCTTCACCGAAGAGGGCGGCCTCTTCGATCTGGCGCAGCTCCTCCAGGGAGATGGGCGCTCGCGGAGCTGCCCCGTAGGTATAACCTGGGATGGTTGCTTCGGTCATCGGTTCCTCCTCTCGGGCGGTCAATGGCCGCCGCTGAATGCCACCCAGTGGGCTTCAGCCGCTGCCGGGGCAGCGGGCTGGTAGTCGGCGCAGTCGAGGCGGAGTGCCCGGTCGCCGAACGGCGCGCCGGTGAAGGCGCAGTGATGGGGACGATCGGGGTCAGGGTAGCGGTTCGGCTGGAAGAAGACGCAGCCTAAACACATCCGGGCGACGGAGATCTCCCCGCGCTGCTGGAGCCGCCAGATCAGCTTCACCATTGCGCGTAAGAACACCGCCTGCTCCTCAGGGCTGAGCGTGCTCGCGGCAGCCGCGAGGAAGTCTGGCCACTCGGCCACCCGCTCAGCCTCGCGCCGCCCGGCCGGGGTAAGGCTCACCGCGAGCGCACGGCGGTCGTTGGCGGCCCGCGCCTTGGTCACGAGCCCTTTCCGGGCCAGCGCGTGGACGGCATCGCTCGCTGTCGCCGGAGTCACGCCGAGGGCGGCGGCGAAGCGGGGGATCTCGCGCACGCCGTAGGTGTTCCGCGGCAGCGTGCGGAAGATCCGGGGCAGTTCCTGGTCGATTCGTTTGCAGATGTCGCGGTAGTGAGACAGCAGGGCCTCGGTGCTTCTGTGGTAGAAGCGCGGGTCGGTACGGAGGTAGTGGAGGAA